>JAGQLQ010000019.1 GCA_020429235.1 Candidatus Peregrinibacteria bacterium
CAGGACGTGGACGGCAAAAAATTTGCTCACACCCTCAACGGAACCGCGACCGCCATCGGCCGCACCATCGTCGCCATCCTCGAAAACAACCAACAAAAAGACGGCTCAATTCTGATTCCAGAAGTCCTTCGCCCATTCATGGGCAATCAGGAAAAAATTGGATAATAAAGTTGGATTATTTCGCAAACTCACTCGGCTCACAGCCAAACTTCTCTTGCAACATACCATCCAGCTCATCAGCTTTCGCTGCCAGACCGGCAATTAATTTTTGAATATCCTGTTTGCGCGGCCCGCGAATATCCTCCATATCTGTTCTAAACGAAACATAGACCAGATTCTTATCGATTCCATACCGATACGGATATTCCGAATCACTCAAGATATAACGATAAAACTCCTCCAAATTCTGCTTTGGCAGCTTGGCCAGAGGTGAAGTCGCATACAAATAGTTGTTCTGATACACAAACACTCGAATCAACGCGCTTCCCTGATGGAACTCCCAGAAATTAAACCCATTCCGTGCTGTAATTGGATCAATTCCCTGCTCTTTCAAAGCCTCTTCCACAAATTCAGCAAGCGGATTCATTTTCTCTTCCTCAAAGATCTTTTCATTCTGCAGATCGTCTCCACAGTTTGGACAGTAGTCCACTTTTTCAAAAAGAACGGCATCACAAGAAGGACATTTCGCCGAAAATTTCCGTTCCGTATTCTCATCCAGAGATTGTAAATCATCAAGCAGGTCCCGAACCGGAACCGCAAATCCCACATTATCAGCTGATTGAAATTTCGCCGTTGTAATACCAATAATCTGGCCTTCCTCATTCACGAGCGGCCCACCACTATTCCCCGGATTCACCGCCGCATCGGTCTGAATATACTTGCGGCCATTCATCAACTGGTTCGGAGATGAAACAATCCCTTCTGTCACCGTAAACGGCATACCAAAAGGAAATCCCAAAACCGAAACCTTCTGTGAATTCTGCACATTATCATCCATAGCCAACTGCAATTCCGGCGCATCAATCTTTCCATTCGGCTGCAACAAAGCAATATCATCAACCGGATTCACAAAAATCACGCGCGCCGTAATCCGGTCTTTCGACTGTGTTTCCAAAGAAACCTCCCGGCTCGTTCCCACCACATGGTGATTGGTGACCACTACATCCTTTTCCTTCAAATAAAAACCACTCCCGGTCCCCGCTGCCGTAGCAACACGCACAATCGCTTTTGAAATGTCTTGATTCATTATAAGGAAAAGTTATTTCATCAAATTTTGCAGCCCCTCTAAGAGAACAGTGTCCGCTTCGGACCATGGTTTTCCACTCGCCTTCTCCAAAAGTTCCACCAACATCTTATATATGTCTTCCGGCAGATCGTTATAGAAAAGGAGTGAGTAAATATCTCCCGCCAAAATCAAATATGCACCTTCATATGCACGTCGCTCCAGATCTTTCTCCGCATCTTCCACAGTCTTCTTAAAGTAGTTCTTTACACCCATCACGTCCATCTTTCCGCCTTCTGGCACAAAAACCTCCACCTTATACATTGATTGCGCAAACTTCTCTTTTGCCATTTCCTGCAATTTCACCACTTCCGGCTTCTGATCCATCAATTTCTGATCATCCGGAGCCTGAGCTTTCAGCCCTTTAATAACCTTCTCAATCTCTCCCTTCAAAAACCCTTGTGGCCGAAGAGAATAGTCCAGTTTCTGCAGCTCTAAAATCAAAATCTCTTTACCAAAAGTGTAGAGCCGTCGCCCTTCAAAGTAGTCCACAAACTCCATCGCCTCTTTCAAAATCGATTGAAACTGCTCATAAAAAGCGTCAACTTCGGCATCAGTATAATGCTCCACTTTCAGCTCCTGAGCATGTTCCACTCCAAATTTATCAATAAAAAAGTCGTCAAAATTATCGGCAGTATGGCAAATATTCTTAAAAAGATCATAGACCTTGTATGGAAAACTCCCATCAATCGGCGACGCAAAACGGAAAGTCAAAATATCATCCTCCAGCACCAATCGAGCCAAAACCAGAGTATTAAAGTTCAACTCTGTCACCTGTCGCAGGAAAGGAACCAACTTGTCGCCTGCCAACTTCAAAAACGGCGCCCGAATCGTATAATCTTTATCATTCACATCCACAGAAAGAACAGTTGATCCATGCCGAAACTCAAAATGAGTCTGATCCTCATTCCCATATTTCTTCACCTGTTCAGCATTAATATAGTTCAGGATAGCCATAAAAGTATCCCGATAGCGTCCTTCCTGAAAAATCTGCATCACCTTTGGCCAATCGTCCAAATTAATCATATTCCGACGCGGACCAAGCGATGATTTCTGAAATGTCGGTGCGTTTTGCATAACAAGAGTTAAAACCAGAACCATCCTAGCCAAAACCTTTTTGGAGCACAAGTGACGCCTTCCATTACCCTTCAAATTATGCTACAATAGAGGGAGTTTAAAACAAAAATCATGCTTGCACTTTCAACAGATTCATTGCGTGGATATGGTCTCAACCGCATCTTTCAAATTATAAAAGATGCTGGATTTGATGGCGTCGATTTGGCCATGGATCCACGAAATTTCGACACCATGAACGCCACTTACATTGCTGCACTTTCTGAGCAGGTCGGAATTCCGGTTCTCTCTGTTTCCGCACCAATCCATTCCAACGCCCGCAACATTAAAATGGCTGTTGATATTGCAAAAAAGACCGGTGCCCGCATTGTGGTGGTTCAGCCGCCAAAGTTTTTTGACTACAAATTCATTAGCTGGATGAAGAACGAGATTCCAAAAATGCGCCAGAAAGAAAATCTTTCAATCGCGCTGGAAAACGCTCCTTCAAAATCGTTTTTCGGAATCATTCCCGAACATGCCATGGGCAACATCCTGGACTTAAAGAAGTTCAAACATGCCTGCATCGACACCGCACGACTTGGAAAGCGCAAAGAGGATGTTATCCGCGTTTACAACACACTCAAAAAATACCTGGTACACGTACATCTCTCCAATCTTCGGGCTGGAACACCGTACGCGCCACCAGAAAAAGGAGTCATTCCACTGGAGAGCTTTTTGACCAAGCTCAAACAGGATCAATTCCCTGGAGTCATCTCCCTGAAAGTGAATGGGAAATTCCTTCATGCCGGCGACGACGAGAAACTCATGAAGTCCCTTGCCGAACAAAAACTCTTCTATGATACCTACTTTACAAATGTTAAGATCATGAAGAGTGCCGAAAATGCAGATCCAGAAGAAGGCGCTTCAGCTTCAGAAACAACTCCGGCGGCAAATGACCAAAATCAAGCTCAGTAATGTTTCCAAATCCTATCAAATAGGAACTGAGCTGGTACACGCATTACAGAACATCTCCCTCGAGATCGAAGAAGGTGAATTTTTAGCAATTGTCGGACCATCCGGATCCGGAAAATCCACGCTCCTCCATATGATTGGCGGATTAGACACTCCAACCGAAGGAACCATTGAAGTGGATGGATTAGATTTGGGCAAACAGAACGACAAAAAACTTTCGGCCTATCGCAGCAAAAAAATTGGCTACATTTTCCAGGACTTCAAACTCCAGGCACACCTGACTGCCGAAGAAAACGTGGGAATCCCACAACTTTTTTACAAAGGAAAAACCGATCGCCAACCCCAGGCCATGCTCAAAAAGGTGGATCTGGCCAACCGTCTCCACCATAAACCAACCGAACTTTCCGGCGGACAAAGACAGCGCGTCGCCATTGCCCGCGCCCTTATCAACAAACCCGACATCATCATCGCCGATGAACCAACCGGTAACCTGGACTCCCTTACGGGAAAAAACATCATCAATCTCCTCAAAAAAATCCATAAAGAAGAAGGCATCACTTTAATTGTCGTAACCCACGATCAAAATATCGCCAAACACGCCGACCGCATTGTGGAAATCAAAGACGGCATCCTAAAAAAGAAAAACAACTTCAAAAAATTCATGAACTAACATGTTCCTTCTCGCTAAAAAAAATCTGCTCGCGCAAAAAGGACGCACCATCCTCACCACGATTGGTGTCGCAATCGGAACTGCTTCCCTCCTGGGAATTCTGGCATTTAGCAATGGCCTTCGGGCCGCTGTCATCGAATCCATCACCAGTAAAGGATCTCTCACCCAGCTCACCGTCCGACCAAAAGCAGGCGAAGCAGGATTTCTCCGCAGCTTCACCCAACTTTCAGAAAACAGCCTCAAGCCGGAAGACCTGGAAAAACTGGCACAAATCAATCATGTAGAAGCCACCTACCCCCAAATCAACTACGAAAACCTTTCATCATTGCGCGTCACCCTCCTGGGACAATCGTTCCAAACCGATTCCATGATCTTTGGCCTCCCATTTGAACTTTTAGAAGAAGACATTATCCGCCCGGAACAAATAACAAATGAATCAGAAGAACCATACCCGGCCATCATCAGTCGCCGCATCATCGACCTCTACAATGTCACTGTCGCTCCAACCAACAGCCTTCCATCCTTTAAAGAAGAAGATATCTCCGGCATCGAATTCATTGTTCTGCCTGGGCAATCCACATTCTTTCCACAACTCGGTTCCGATGGTCCTTCCCGCAAAGCACGCATCGCCGGGTTTTCCACAAAAGTGGATCTTGTGGGCATAACCCTTCCCATCGATGTCGTCCGCCAGCTCAACAAAGAGGCCAATCCCGACTATGAAGAAAAGTATCCAAAAATCTTTTTAGAGGTGGATGAAGAGCGGAACGTTCCCATCGTCGCGGAACAGATAGAATCGCTCGGCTACATCAGCTCTTCCGCTCAGGAAGAGATCCAGATCTTTGAACAAAACTTCCGCATTATCACCGTTGGACTCAGTATGATCAGCCTGATGATCCTTTTTGTAAGTGGACTAACAATCGCCAACACTTTCCTTTCTGCCGTGAACGAACGCAAAGAAGAGATCGGCATTTTGCGGGCCGTTGGTGCCACCCGCGGACACATCCAAAAAATCTTCCTCACCGAAGCCGCTCTCCTCGGCCTGATTGGCGGAATCAGCGGAACAATCATCGCTTATATTGCGGGCTTCGCCGTTGATGCTATTGCCCTGGCCTCCTTCCCCAATGTCTCCAACAAACCCGAAACACTTCTCATCTACGACCTACCAACAATCATTGGCATTATCATTTTTGCAGTCATTCTCTCCACATTCTTTGCCTTCATCCCGGCAACCAGAGCTGCCCACCTCAAACCATTAGAAGCACTTTCCGAATAAAGTTTAAATTTGATTTTTCCAAAAAAATATCATGTAATAGTCACATGGAAGATCAATTTCGCAGCCCCCTCTCTCGGTTAAAAACTTCTATTGAGCGAAAAACCATTCCCATTCTGGGCATGGTTACGACACCCTCGCTCTCTTCCGCGTTGATAAAAACCAAATCTTCTCCAATCATGGTTTTTTCGCATATTGATCAACACCCCACTGATCCGGACTGGGATAAATCCATGGATTTTATGTTTCACAATATTAACGATCTGAACTGCAGCCAATGCCTTGTCTGGATTCCCAAAAATAAAGTCCCACATAGAGACCAGATAAAAAAATTCATAGAAATTATGAAAAAAAAGACAACATCAGAGACATTGCGCATAGCAATATTGAATCCCAATTCCAGTATTACTACCAAACTTGTAGCCGATAGCCTCTTATTCCTTCAGCGCAAAGTTGGGACGGCAAACGGAATTAATATGAAATTTTTTGCGAATGAAGAGGAGGCACTTCATCATATTCTGGTCGATCCTAACTCCAAGAATGCCAAAGATATTCTTACAACCATTGAGTACTTGTTTGATAAAACAATGAAGATCGCAAAAAGGGGAAAAAATAGTAAAGAGCAAACAAAAGAATAGCAAAATTTCATTTGACAAAGCTGCAAAATTCTATAAAATTTGCCCAGCTATCAGACTGATTACCTATAATAAGGTATACCGATTGTGTTGTGGAAGATAGTCCTGTGAGCGCCTCAGAATGGCGCTTCCCTCAGCTATTATTTCACGTTTTTATCTATGCCAAAGAAAAAAACTGCCGCATCTGCCAAAAAGAGCAAAGCTCCTACAGCAAAAAAAGCGGCAAAGCCTTCTGCTGCAAAAAAAACAGCAAAACGGGCCATTAAAAAGGCTCCTTCCAAAACAACCGCAAAGCGAACAATCAAGAAAGCTCCTTCAAAGGCAACAAAATCTGCGAAGACCCCTTCAAACGTGTCTGAAGTAAAAACAACCAAGAAGCTCAAAACACTTTCAAAGCAAAAAGCTTCACAAAGCGTACTCGACGAAGTCAACACACTTCTCCCGAAAATCGAAGCCTATATTAAAGAAGAAAGCGAACGAAAATTTTTCTCTGAACGAATCGACAAAAAGGTACCGCTTCCAAATCTTATCGAAGTACAAATCGACTCATATCGATGGTTCCTTCAAGATGGAATCCGTGACCTTTTGGACGAAATCACTCCAATCCAGGACTTCTCTGGCAAGAAGCTTGAACTCCACTTTTTGGAACACTCAATCGGAGAACCAAAATACGACGCAGAAACATGCAAAATGAAGAACCTTACGTACGAATCACCACTCAAGGTTCACGTACAACTTATTAATAAAGAGTCTGGAGAAATTAAAGAGCAGGACGTTTTCCTTGGAGGAATTCCACTCATGACCACTCGTGGAACCTTCATTATTAACGGTATTGAAAGAGTTGTTGTCAGTCAGCTGGTGCGATCACCAGGTGTTTTCTTCTCAACCAACGCTGCTGCACCAGGAATGCACAATGCAAAAATCATTCCAAAGCGTGGAGCATGGCTGGAAGTTGAAACCGATAAGAAAGGGATCATCACCGTAAAGATCGACCGAAAACGAAAAATTCCGATCACTTCCCTTCTCCGCGTATTCGGATACGCGACCGACAAAGAGATTAAAGATCTGTTTGCCGACGAAATCATGGGACCGGAAAAAGATTTTATCCAAAACACATTGGATAAAGACGGTGCCAAGACAGAAGACGAAGCATACCAAAACATTTATAAGAAGATCCGCCCAGGAGACCTGGCAACACCAGAAAATGCCAAGTCACTCATCCAGTCTATGTTCTTCGACTATCGAAAATACGACATGGGACCAGTCGCGCGATACAAACTCAACAAGCGCTTCCACATTGATGTACCAAACAAAAAAGAGAATCACACTTTCCAGGTTTCTGACTTGGTCTACATCCTGAAGCACCTCATTAAACTCAACAACGGACAAGCAACTCCAGACGACATCGACCACCTTTCAAACCGACGTGTTCGAGCCGTTGGAGAACTGGTACAGAACAAGTTCCGCGTGGGACTTCTTCGAACCGACCGTATTGCAAAAGACCGTATGACTGTGATGGATCTTGAGACCGTAACACCAACACAATTGGTGAACTCTCGTCCGATTACAGCTGCTCTCCGTGAATTCTTTGCCAGCTCACAGCTTTCACAGTTCATGGATCAAACCAACCCACTTGCGGAACTGGCCCACAAACGTCGTCTCTCTGCGATGGGACCAGGTGGACTTTCACGTGAACGTGCATCGTTTGACGTTCGTGACGTGCATCCATCTCACTATGGTCGTATTTGTCCGATCTCTACACCTGAAGGACCAAACATTGGACTCGTTGTCCACCTTGGAACCTACGCTCGTGTAAACGAATACGGATTTATTGAAACACCATTCCGGGAAGTGAAACAAACATGTGCCAACAAGGCATCTGAGCTTGAAGGACGAACTATTGGTGCACCAGTAAAAGATTCAAAAGGAAAACTGGTTGCCCGAACCGGAACCGTCATTGATGCCAAACTGGCAAAAGAACTCGAAAAAACAGGCCTCGACGAAATTCCAGTCATTCCATACGTGGTCGATGACATTAAATACTACGACGCCGATGAAGAAAAAGATCTCATCATTGTGCAGGCCAACACCGAACTCGACAAACTTGGCCAGATCATGACTCCACGAGTATCTGCCCGTGTCGATAGTGAAGCGAGCATCATCGACGCCAAAGAGGCAACCCACATGGACGTCTCTCCAAAACAGATTATTTCAGAAACAACAGCGTTGATCCCATTCCTTGAGCACGATGACAACACCCGTGCATCCATGGGTTCAAACATGCAACGTCAGGCTGTATCGCTCATCTCTCCAAAGGCTCCTGTTGTTGGAACCGGTATGGAAGAGTTGGCTGCCAAGAGTAGCGGACAAGTGGTTCTCGCCGAAGAAGATGGAACTATATCTTATGTTGATGCGGAACAGATTGTTGTGCTCTACAAAAACGGTAAAAAATCCACCTACAAACTTCACACATATCAACGAAGTAACCAGGGAACCTGTATTCACCAGCGAGCACTCGTGGTGAAAGGACAAAAAGTAAAACGTGGAGATATCCTTGCTGACGGTGCTGCAACCGACAAGGGTGAAGTAGCGCTCGGACAAAACCTTCTCGTGGCATACATGTCATGGCAGGGATTCAACTTCGAGGATGCGGTAATTATTTCAGACCGTGTGGTGAAGGATGGAATCTTCGATTCTGTTCACATCGAAACATTCACCATCGACATGCGTGATACCAAACTTGGACCAGAAGTAATCACTCGAGACATTCCAAATGTGGGTGAAGCTCGATTGAAAGACCTGGACGACAACGGAATTATTCGAATCGGTGCAACTGTGCACGAAGGAGATATCCTTGTTGGTAAAATTACTCCAAAGGGAGAAACCGAACTGACCGCAGAGGAACGCCTCCTCCGCGCCATCTTCGGAGACAAAGCCCGTGACGTGAAAGACACATCTCTCCGCCTCCCAGGAGGTGAAGGTGGAAAAGTCGTCGGCGTGCAAATCTTCTCTCGAAAGAACGGAGACGAACTCCCAACCGGTGTAAACCAACAGATCAAAGTCAACGTGGCTCAGACCCGAAAAATCTCTATCGGAGATAAAGTAGCGGGACGTCACGGAAACAAGGGTGTAATTTCGATCATCGTTCCACAAGAAGACATGCCATTCATGCCCGACGGAACACCAGTCGACATCATCCTCAACCCACTCGGTGTATCCAGCCGTATGAACATTGGACAGATTCTGGAAACACACGCCGGATGGGCAGCCAAAGAGATGGGAGTAACCGTTGCTACACCAGCATTGAACGGTATCAGCCCGGAACAAATCACCGAACTCCTTAAAGAGGCAAACCTTCCAACCAACGGAAAAGTACAACTCTTCGACGGACTTTCAGGTGAACCATTCGACCGGGAAACAACCGTAGGTATTACCTACATTATGAAGCTCAGCCACTTGATTGAAGACAAGATCCACGCCCGTTCAGTTGGACCTTACTCTCTCGTGACTCAACAGCCACTTGGAGGTAAAGCTCAACACGGAGGACAGCGTTTCGGAGAAATGGAGGTATGGGCGCTCGAAGCGTACGGAGCGGCTCACACACTTCAGGAAATGCTTACCATTAAGTCGGATGACGTATACGGTCGTGCCAAAGCATACGAATCAATCGTGAAGGGTGAAACCATTAAGAAACCTCGAACACCAGAATCGTTCAACGTATTGGTGAAAGAGCTCCAAAGTCTTGGACTCAGCGTAAAACTCCTTCAGACTGATAAGCCAGAAATGCTTGCCAGCGAAGAGGAAGAGTACACCATTGAACAAAGTCTGGAAGAAGAAGCAGCGATGAAAGATTCAGTCAGCGAAAAGGATGATCTCGATGAGAATCTGGCCGAAAACCTTGAAAAAGAAGGTGTCGATCCAGAAACCATGAGTGAAAAAGATCTTCCAACTGATGACGATTCAGAATCTGATGAAGATGAACCAACAGAAGAGGAAATTGCAGAGGCAGAAGAGCTTGAAAAAGAGCTGGAAGCCTAACCCCGTCGTACAGCGACATTTGAATTTCTAACTATTAATCAACTATGAGAAGCGTTAACAAAGTCATTCTTATCGGAAACCTCACCCGCGACCCTGAAATGCGTGAAACTCCAAACGGACAGAGCGTTGCCACCTTTGGCCTCGCCACCAACCGTGAATGGACCACCAAAGATGGACGCAAGCAGAACTCTGTTGAGTACCACGACCTCGTCGCCTGGGCAAAACTCGCAGAAATCTGTGAACAATACCTAAAAAAAGGAAAACTTGTATACGTTGAGGGATACCTTAAAACCCGCAACTGGGAAACTCCGGAAGGCGTAAAGAAGTTCCGAACAGAGATCGTTGTTCAGGACATGATCATGCTCGACAAGCGTGGTGACGGTGAAGACGAAATGGACTATGCAGAAACTTCATCTTCTGAAGAAATGATGGACAGCTCTCCAACAGAGGAACCATCAAGTTCAGCTCCTCAGAGCTCTCCGCAAGAGGCTCCTGCTGAACAGCCAGCTGCTGAAACATCAACAGCCGAATCGACTCCAGAACCTGCCGCTCCAGCACAAGAAGAAAAGAAAGAACCGGTTGCAGCCGCATCAGACAACGGAAGCGGAACAATCGACATCGATTCAGATCTTGGTCTCTAACAACAATTGAGGCAACGCCTCACCACAACCCTCCCAACAATAATTTATCTCCACCCATATGGCACAACAAACCCCAGAGAAACAAACGGTCAACCAGCTTGACTACTTTGATTCCATCTCTATCTCTGTTGCCTCTCCAGAAGAGATTCTGGCGTGGTCGCACGGAGAAGTAAAAAAACCTGAAACTATTAACTATCGTACTCAAAAACCAGAACGTGACGGTCTCTTCTGTGAAAGAATCTTTGGACCAACCAAAAACTGGGAATGTTACTGTGGTAAATACAAAAGAATCCGATACAAAGGTGTAATTTGTGAAAAGTGTGGTGTTGAAGTAACACGATCAAGCGTTCGACGTGACCGCATGGCTCACATCAAGCTCGCTGTACCGGTCAGCCACATCTGGTTCCTCCGATCAACACCAAGCCGTATTGGACTTTTGATCGACCTTCCAATTAAAGCGATTGAACAGGTAATCTACTTTGCTGCCTACATCGTGACCGAACTGGACGAAGAAGCAAAAAATGAAGCCAAAGAACAGCTCACACAAGAGTACAAAACACTCCGCAAAAAACTCCAGGATGAGTACAAGGGTGGCAACGAAGAAGCCCAAAAAGAGTTGGCTCTCCGCGTGGAAGAGCTCGATGAACAGCACAAACAAGCCAAGAGCGACCTGGACAACCTCAAGATCGGACACATCCTTTCTGAACTCGAATACCGGGACATGTCGACCAAATTTGGACAAATCTTTAAGGCTGGAATCGGTGCAGAGGCAATCCGCCAGATCATCGAAAACCTGGACCTTGAAAAACTCATCGACGAACTTCAGTCAAACCTCAAGAAAGCTTCTGGACAGAAGCAAAAGAAGATCATCAAGCGGATCAAGCTGGCTGGTAGCCTCCTCAAAGCAGGTATCAAACCGGAATGGATGGTTATGACCGTCTTGCCAGTTATCCCACCAGACCTTCGACCAATGGTTCAGTTGGATGGTGGACGATTCGCCGCATCTGACCTCAACGACCTCTACCGGCGTGTTATCAACCGTAACAACCGTCTTAAGAGATTGATGGCTATTGGAGCACCAGAAGTTATCTGCCGAAACGAAAAACGTATGCTCCAGGAAGCGGTCGACACCCTTTTGAACAACAGCGCGCGTCAGGGAAAAACTGTCTTCAACAGTGGAGACAAGCGAAAACTTCGCTCACTTTCTGACATGCTCAAGGGTAAGCAGGGACGCTTCCGACAAAACCTTCTCGGTAAACGTGTGGATTACTCTGGACGTTCAGTTATCGTCGTTGGACCAAAACTCAAACTCAACCAGTGCGGACTTCCAAAAACAATGGCGCTTGAGCTCTTCAAACCATTCGTTATTGGAAAACTGATCCGTGACGGATACGCACACAACATTAAGAATGCTGAAAAACTCATCCAGGCTGGAAAGAAAGAGGTATGGGATATCCTGGAAGAAGTAACCAAGAACCGACACGTTCTCTTGAATCGTGCTCCGACCCTTCACCGTCTTGGAATCCAAGCCTTCCAGCCAGTATTGGTAGAAGGAAAAGCGATTCAGATTCACCCACTCGTTTGTGCGGCCTTCAACGCCGACTTTG
>JAGQLQ010000020.1 GCA_020429235.1 Candidatus Peregrinibacteria bacterium
GCCTTCACTTCCTCATCAGTCATTGGAGTTGTACGACCTCCACCACCTTCATCGCCGCCACCTCCACCAATCTCTCCCTTAATAAGAATTTCAAAAAAGGTGGCAATCCAGGAGAGGGGATTCCACGAAAACTTTGAACTCTTCTTTTGGCTGAAAATATTCTTTGCCTCTTCACGCCCACGCTTTTGCCAGCCATCCTTTGTTGGCCGAAGTACAAACTGAATAGCCGCGCCATCATCATAGCTAAGTTTGGAGAGGGCATTGGTCAAATTATTCAAAGGATCGGAATTCATATACTCAGCGGTACGAATCGGGAAAATATAATCCTTTGAAAGTTGCAATGTGGCAGCAGCATACTTCCCGCCTTCCTGAAAAAGGTTATAGTCCTCAACCTCATCAACATAAGCATCTGGATAAGTGGCCGTTACCTGCTTTTCAATCAGTGACTTCAGATCACGCGGTGCCACAATATAAAAAGAGATCTGATTTTCAATTGCAGCGTACTCAAGTGAAAAGAAATCCTGTCCGGTGAAATAGGTTTTCAACTTTCCACTATAAATACTATGCAGAGATTCAAAGAGCTGGGAGGCAACGCCAATAACCTCCTTAAAATCTCCACCTCTTGAACCCTGTTCATCCTGCTGATCATCTTTGGACTCCTTTTTGGGAACCATGATGCGCAAAAAAACCATATTCAACATACGGTCTTTGTCAGCAGCATTGCGAATAAACCGAACGAGCAGCAGAAAGGCCACATAAAGCAGCAGCGCAACACCAATGGATCCAAGGATGTTTAAAAATGTTCCCATACTAAAATTATAGCGCAAATAAGGGCTAGAGGCGACACAAAAGCCTTATTCCGGAACAATAATTTTCACGTGAGCCTCGGCAACCTGATCGGCTGGCATTTCTGATGGCGCAGAAAGCATCAGATCCCGGGCTTTTTGATCTTTCGGGAAAGCAATTACTTCACGAATATTTGGTTCATCCTGCATAACCATAATCAGACGATCCAGCCCCCAGGCAATTCCACCATGTGGAGGAGCCCCATAAGTAAAGGCATGCAAAATATGTCCAAACCTTCTTTGGGCATCTTCAGGACTAATACCAAGAAGTTCAAAGATCTTTGCCTGCAATTTTGGATCATGAATTCTAATACTCCCACCACCAACCTCATTTCCATTCACCGCTAAATCATAAGCGCGTGCCCGTACATTTTCCGGTTCAGAGTCCAGTTTATCTACATCTTCCATTTTTGGAGAGGTAAACGGATGGTGTGAAGCATTTAATCTTTGCTCTTCTTTACTCCACTCAAAAAGAGGGAAGTCGGTCACCCAACAAAATGCGAACACATTTGAATCTCGCAATTCAAACCGGTCACCACACTTCAACCGGACATAGCCCAGTGTACTGCAGACAACTTCAAACTCATCAGCACCAAAGAAGACAATATCTCCGGTTTTCGCACCAGCTTTCTCAATAATCTTTGACACAACACTCTCGTCCAAAAACTTCAAAATAGGGGATTTAGGCCCTTCTTCTGCCATTTGCAAATAAGCCAAACCTTTTGCTCCAAACACCTTCACCTCTTCAGTCAAATCATCAATCTCTTTTCGGGTCATCACATTTCCACCTTCAACCCGCAGCGCCCGAACCTTTCCTCCATTTTTGACTACATCGGCAAAAACCTTAAATCCACAATCTTTCACCTCGTCACAAATATCTACAATCGGCATATCAAAACGAAGATCCGGCTTGTCGCTTCCATATTTATCCATGGCTTCCTGCCAGGTCAGCCGAGGAAATGGCCTTTCTTTAATCTTTTTATGAGGGACACACTGTTCAACAACAGCAATCATGGCCTTTTCATTCACGGCCATCACATCCTCTTCGTCCACAAAAGACATCTCAACGTCCAACTGCGTAAATTCCGGTTGGCGGTCTCCACGTTGGTCTTCATCACGGAAACATCGGGCAATCTGGAAATATCGATCCATCCCAGCCACCATCAAAAGTTGCTTTAGTTGCTGAGGCGATTGAGGCAAAACATAAAACTGTCCTGGATACAGCCGTGCAGGTACAAGATACTCACGACTTCCTTCTGGAGTCCCCTTAATAAGGATAGGTGTTTCGATCTCCAAAAAATTCTCAGCATCAAACATTTCCCGAATAATCTTAATCGCCTTGTAGCGCATCTCAATATTTTTGCGCATCCGCTCTCGCCGAAGATCCAGATATCGATATTTCAGTCGGAGCTCTTCATTCACATCTTTGTCCTGGTCGATCTCAAACGGAGGTGTTTGAGACTCATTCAAAACCTTAAACTCGCTAATCAAAATCTCGATCTCTCCAGTTTCCATATTTTCATTGCGCATACCTTCAGGACGCGCCCGAACCACACCTTTAACCTGAATCACATATTCTGACCGGACTCCTTCTGCAATTTTATGACATTCTTCTGATTCAGCCGGATCCGAAACCACTTGCGTTAGACCAAATCGATCCCGAAGATCGATAAAAATAAGACCACCATGGTCGCGCCGCCGGTGAACCCAGCCACAAAGCGTGACCTCCTGGCCAATGTCTGCAGAAGTTAACTCGTTACATGTGTGAGATCGAAGCATAGCAAAAAGGTTAGTGCGCATCACATCTTACGGGCGCTACATGCAGAAAGCAAGAGTCCGGAGAAAAGAAAACTACTGAAGAATCGCTTCAATTTGACGCTCCAGTTCACTGGTTAGTGCAATCCCAAAAGGGATTTTTATACGCTGCATAGAGCCATTTTTCTGGAGATGGATCTCAACTTTTCGCTCCCCCTGATTCTCAAGGAGTAGACTCTTTAAGCGCTGCAAAGTCTCAGTAGTGGCCGATTCAGGCAGTTCAATAATAAAAGGATTTTCTTTCCAGTCATCACTTTCGGTTTGAGGTAAGCTTTTTTTGGGCTCCTCAATAACCACTGGCTTCTTGTCTGTAGTCAGGCTTTTCTGTTTCCGAAGAACATTTTCCTTTTCATCAAAAACCCCAGCCTCTTTGGCATTTTCAATCATGCTATCAAGTGAAACCGACTTCACGCTGTTCACAGCAAACTGAATCTGATCTCTTCTCATATCCAGCTTTCCGTCCATAATAACAATATTATCGTCGGTCAAAAATTGCTGATACTGAACAAAAGTTCGCGGGAAAACCACAAACTCAATGCGCCCGGTTGGATCTTCCATCTCTCCATACATCATATAACTTCCGGACTTTGTAAAAACCTTCTTCGTTTTCGTAAGGAGTCCGCCAAGCTTCACTGTTTTTCCAATATTTTTTTCAGTCAAAGAGTCAATAAGTGTCACTTTCCGCGACAAATACTGCTTCAATCCTTTTAGAGGATGCCCGGAAACATAAAGTCCAAGATAATCTTTTTCCCACTTCAGCCGGTCCATATTAGTCGCCGGAGTCACTTTTGGAAGATTAAGAGGAGCGGTCTCTCCCTGTTCACCGGCAAAAAGACTCGATTGTCCCTGAGCACTCATTTCCTGATTGGTTTTGGCATAGCTACTCATAATATCAGTGCTTTGGGCCAATCTTTTTCTCTCACCCAAGTCATCCAAAGCTCCAGAAAGAGCCAGTGCTTCAATAGTTTTCTTATTCATTAATTTGGCAGGAACCCGTTGCAGCAGATTTTCTATCGATGAAAATGGTCCACCTTCTTCGCGGACACTCAAAATTTCATCAACCGTTCCCTGTCCGAGTCCTTTAATAGCACTCAGTCCAAAACGGATGGTGGAATCATTAACAACAGTGAAGCTGGAATAGGAATCATTAATAGAAGGAGGCAGAACGGAAATCCCCATAGTTTCACATTCCATAATTTCCATAACAACCCTGTCAGTGTTATCTGCATCGGCAGAAAGCAGGGCAGCCATAAACTCCGTAGGATAGTTGGCCTTAAGATAAGCCGTCCTATAAGAAATCATGGCATAGCAGGCCGCGTGAGACTTGTTGAAACCATATCCCGCAAAAGGCTCAATAACTTTTTCAAATACTTCCTGGGCAAACTTTTCATCATGCCCATTACTCACAGCTCCTTTCAAGAACTTCTCTTTCTGTTCATTTAAAAGGGATCCAATCTTTTTCCCCACAGCCTTACGTAAAATATCCGCTTCCCCAAGCGTAAAGCCGGCAAAATCACGGGCAATCTGCAGGATCTGTTCCTGATAAATCGCCACACCATTCGTCTCTTTCAAAATCGGTTCAAAAGAGGCATGGAGGTATCGGACAGTTTCTGGATTGTGCTGCGCCTTAATATACCCCGGAATCCACTCCATTGGCCCCGGTCGATAAAGCGATATCATCGCAATAATGTCTTCAAAACGGGTTGGCACCAGCTCCTTAATATACCGGCGCATACCACCGGACTCCAATTGGAACACTCCAGTTGTATCTGCCCGCTGGAAAAGATCATAAGTCTTCTCATCATCCATTGGCAGAGCAGAAATATCGATGTCAACGCCCTGTGTCCGTTTGAGAATCTGAAGAGTATTTTCAATGATAGTAAGGTTTTTGAGTCCCAAAAAGTCCATTTTCAAAAGGCCGATCTCTTCGCAAACATGCATGTCGAACTGCGTAATCACATCCTCTCCACCGCCAGTTGACCGCTGAAGAGGGATATATTCCACGAGAGGTTTTTCCGACATTACAACAGCACAGGCATGAGTTCCGGCATGACGAACGGTCCCTTCCAGTTTCACCGCGTTGTCTAAAAGTTCCTGGGTTCGGGGTTCCGATGTATAAACCTTATGCAATTCAGGATCCTCTTTAATCGACCGTTCCAAAGGGATGTGTTTCCCTTGAATAGGCGGAGGGATAAGCTTCGCGATTCTATCCACTTCGGCATAAGGATAAGCCATTGCGCGCCCGACATCACGAACAGCGGCGCGCGCCGCCATCGTTCCAAACGTAATAATCTGAGCAACATTCTCCTGGCCATATTTATTGCGGACATATGCCAAAACTTCGTCGCGTCGCGTATCAGCAAAATCAATATCCACATCGGGCATACTAATACGTTCCGGATTCAAAAATCGCTCAAAAATAAGCCCATGTTTAAGCGGATCAAGGTCAGTAATCTCCAGACAATACGTAATGAGTGATCCAGCAGCCGATCCACGACCTGGACCCACAATAATACCGTTATCTTTCGCAAACTTCACAAAATCCCAGACAATCAAGAAGTAGTCACTAAATCCCATGTTTTTAACTACACCAAGCTCATATTCAAGTCGTTTTTCAGCCTCTTCACCAGGATTATTGCCATACCTCTTCACCAGTCCCTCCCGACATAACTGCTCCAGATACATATGAGGATCTTCACTATTTGGAGTTTTAAAAACCGGAATCAGGTTCTGTCCAAATTTCATAGTAATATCAACACGCTCAGCAATCTTTAAACTATTCTCAATAGCCTCCGGTACATGAGAAAAGGCCTGCTTCATATCTTCTGGTGTGCGCAGCGAAAAATCTCCGTCAAACTTCATCCGATCCTCCTGATCAAGAGTTGCTTGAGTCTGAATACACAGCAAAATATCCTGTGCCTTCTTATCTTCCGGCTTAATATAGTGGGAATCATGCGTGGCCACCAACGGAACATTATGCTGTTTTGAAATCTCAATAATGCGATCATTTAGAACTTTTTGCTCATCAATTAAAGGATGATCCTGAAGTTCCAGATAAAAATTCTCTTTTCCAAAAATATCCTGATAAAGCTTCACAACTTCCAGCTGCTGCTCAGGAGTTCCCCCATCCACAGACCTTGCAAGCTCTCCCGCAAGACATCCGCTCAAAGCCAGAAGACCCTCGCTATGAGCCTTCATCAAGCCATGATCCACTCTGGGTTTATAATAAAATCCTTCTAAATGGGCTTTTGATACCAAAAGCATCAGATTCTGATACCCCACATCATTCAGCGCCAAAAGAGTCAGGTGATAAGGCTTATTCTGAGGTCCCGGAGTTTTATCAAACCGTGATTGCGGAGCCACATAGATTTCACAGCCAATAATCGGCTTAATCCCATACTCTTTGGCAGCTTTATAAAACTCCACAACACCGTACATTGTCCCATGATCCGTCAACGCGATAGCTGGCGAACCTTGTTCATGGGCCTGCCTGGCAATATCCTTCGGCGTACCAAAGCCGTCCAGAAGGCTATAATGCGAATGTACGTGCAGATGGACAAAAGACATAAACGAGCTTGAAAAAGTGGTACCGGGGAGAGGGCTCGAACCTCCACGCCTTGTGGGCACTAGCTCCTAAGGCTAGCGTGTCTACCAATTCCACCACCCCGGCACGCTTGAACATACTAGCAAAAAAAGAAAAACATGAAAGAGATTCTTTTTTGGCTCAAACATACGGGAAAACCATTACGAATTAGATGTTGACAAAACCGCCAAATTAGGATTATTATTCATTCCTTTTACAGGAGAGCTTAATAAAACATGTTTGCTAGAAGATCAAATTTCTTGCTTGACATCACAATTGATTCTGAATAAGCTTGCACCACAAACCAACATTTAGTCCCTTATGAAGCGGTCATGGACAATCAATTCTCACAAACCACAGCAAATTCTGCGCTCCAAATTGAAAAAATGAATCTCACCGAGATTATTGAGGATATGTTTCTGGTACTGACAGCAAAAGAGAAAGAAGTGATCATCAAGCGATTCAGCCTGGACAACAAGCCAAAGCAGACTTTGGAGAAGATTGGACAGTCATTTTCTGTGACCCGTGAAAGAATTCGACAGATTGAAAAGATCGCCCTTGGAAAACTCCGACGAACAGTCGATAACTCAAAACTCAGCCATATCAACAAGATTGCCCGTGAAATTCTTGAAGCCAATGGGGGACTTTTGATTGAGAAAAAACTGGTTTCAGAAATTTTGAATAAAATACTCAGCAGTGCTCCGGCAGATGCAAACATCATTAAGCTGGCACTGAACATCAATCCGGACATTGTAAAGATGGATAAAACCAACGTGTTCAAACCGTTCTGGAGACTCCAACACATTCCACTTGATACTGTTAAGAAGATCATTACAAAGGGAATTTCACTTCTCAACAAGCACAGCGACGTCATGACCGACGCGCAGATCACATCTGAACTGAAAGAAACCATTAAAGAGCAAAACGCAGAACCAGAACTCATCCTTTCTGCATTGGAAGTTGATAAGCGTGTAAAACGGGTAAAAGAAGGATTTGGACTTATGTCATGGCGACACATCAACCCACGAAGTATTCGCGACAAGGCATACATTGTTTTGAAGAAAGAAACATCGCCACTCCATTTCGTAGATATCGCGAATAGAATTTCAGAAGCCGGATTCGATAAGAAAGTCGTAACCACTCAGGCCGTTCACAACGAGCTCATTCGCTACGACCAGTTTGTTTTGGTTGGACGTGGACTCTACGCTTTGAAAGAATGGGGATTCAAGAAAGGAACAGTTGCTGACGTTATTGAAGACCTTCTCAAGAAGAAGAGCCCAATGACCAAGCAGGAAATCATTGAAGGCGTTCTCAAACAACGACAGGTGAAGAAGGGAACTATCTCACTCAACCTTCAAAAGAATCCAAAGTTTGTCCGTGTTGGACGCGCGGTCTACAAACTTTCAGCTTAGTTGGAAGCCCCTTTTATAAACTTCTGCCACAAATTTTTCACACCCTCGCTCGTTGCGTGGGCAAGTTGAGAAAGAATATTTCGCAAATAACGGATCCGGGAAATCAGAATATTCAGTTGAAACGGTTCAGCTTTGGATGGATTTCGCATAATCTTATTCGCTTTCTTCTCGAGTTCAGCGATCTCCTTTTTCACTCTTGTCGAAACCTGAACCCGCATCACATCCACGCTTGGAAGCGAAATGGTTTTTGCAGTTGAAGCTGTGTCGTCGTAAACCTTCTTTGTTCCACTACCCTGTGAGGTCGGGGCCTTTTTTTTGTCCTCCCCAACAGTCTCGGCAATATTACCTTCAACAAATTCCGCAACCTCAGAACCCTGAAGTGCTTCCTGAATCTCAACAGATTCCTGTTGCCTCTCAGCCTGTTTTTCAGCTGAGCTCTCAATTCCTTTACCAAGATTTTTTTCTGGATTTGGATTCATACAATACTCTACATATTATATTAATTTAACCAAAATTCTACATTTTTGTCAATTAGCTCTAGCCCTCGCACAAGGTAATATCCCTATAACAATGTAGAAATCTATGCTATAACTGGCAAGCACATTATCGAAAACTATGAAAGAAATCGACAAAGCTTACGAGCCCCAGAAGCACGAAGAGACAATCTACAAAAAGTGGGAAAAAGAAGGATCTTTTCACGCAGAAGTAGACTCAAAGAAAAAGCCGTACACCATTTCTATGCCGCCTCCGAATGCGACCGGAACATTGCATTTGGGACATGCCACAATGCTTGCTATTCAGGATATTCTCATTCGACAAAAACGAATGCAGGGATACTCCTCTTTGTGGGTTCCGGGAACAGATCACGCAGCCATCGCCACACAAAGCGTTGTAGAAAAAAAACTTCAGGACAGCGGAGTTCAAAATCCACGTCACGATTTGGGACGCGAAAAACTTTTAGAAGAAATCCGCAAATTTGTAGCTGATTCAAAAGATACTATCCGCACACAAGTAAGAAAAATGGGGGCAAGTTGCGATTGGGATCGGGAAAAGTACACACTGGACGAAGATCTTAACCACGCGGTCAACACCTTCTTCGAGCGTATGCACAAAGACGGACTCATCTACCACGGAGATCGCATCGTCAACTGGGATCCCAACATGCAAACCACTGTTGCCGACGATGAACAGGAATACAAAGAAGAACCAACCAAATTTTACTACTTTCAGTACGGACCGGTTGTGATTGGTACAGCCCGTCCGGAAACCAAATTCGCAGACAAAATTATTGTCGTTCACCCGGACGATGAGCGGTACAAAGATCTCCACGGAAAAGAGTTCGAAGTGGAATGGATTAATGGGCCGATCAAAGCCAGAGTTATTGCTGACGAATGTATAGATCCGGAAATGGGAACCGGAGCCATGACTATTACCCCAGCGCACTCTCACGTTGACTTTGAACTAGCCGAAAAATATAACTTGGAGAAACCACAAATTATCGACTTTGACGGGAAACTTTTGCCAGTAGCAGGGGAGTTTGCCGGCATGCACATTGACGAAGCACGCGAAAAAATTGTTGAAAAACTGGATAAGAAAGGTCTGCTCGTAAAAATCGACGAAAACTACGTCCATAACATTGCCGTCAACTATCGAGGCAAAGGTGTTGTGGAACCACAAATCATGAAACAGTGGTTTATTGACGTAAACAAAAAAGTCATCGACTGGAAAGGAGAAAGAATGAGTATCAAAGAGGTTCTTCAGGACGTTGTCCGGTCAGAGATGATCAAAATCCTTCCAGACCGATTTGAAAAAACATATTTCCACTGGATCGACAATCTTCGCGATTGGTGCATTAGCCGCCAGATCTGGTGGGGACATCGCATCCCAATGTGGTACAAGGTTTCAGAAGAGGATAAAAAGAAATGGGACCAACACCCCGACTCTTCCAGCTACCTTCTCCAAACCATGGGACTCACAATTGAAGACACGGTCTTTGGAGAAACAGCGCCCAAAGAGGGACATTGGATCCAGGATCCTGACACGCTCGATACATGGTTTTCATCAGCACTTTGGACTTTTTCAACACTCGGCTGGCCGGAACAAACCAAAGAGTTGGAATACTTTCACCCCACAGCAGTCCTGGAAACAGGATACGACATCCTCTTTTTCTGGGTAGCCCGCATGATTCTGGCTTCAACATACTGTTTACGCTCAGATGGCTTACCGGAAGAAAAATGCATTCCTTTTAAAGAGGTCTATCTCCATGGAATGATCCGCGATATTAACGGACAGAAAATGTCCAAATCCCGTCCGGAAACCTGTATCGATCCATTGGATATGATTGAAAAATACGGAACAGACGCCGTTCGCCTGAGTCTTGTAGTAGGGAACACCCCAGGAAATGACATGCGCCTCTACGAAGAAAAAATCGCCGGATACCGTAATTTTGTAAACAAAATCTGGAACGCCTCACGTTTCGCCCTTATGAATGTTGATAACACAACCATCTCCACAGAGAACATTCACGAACATGTGGAAAGCCGGGCCGATATGTGGGTTCTTACCAAGCTCAATGAACTCATACAAGAGGTCGACAACGATCTCGAAAAATATCGATTCTCCGACGCTGCAACAAAAATCTATGAATTCACATGGGAAAAATATTGTGACTGGTATCTTGAAATTTCAAAAGGGGAGCACCTCAATCCAACAGTTTTGCTCTACGTACTCAAAACGCTTCTCAAGCTGCTCCATCCATTTGTCCCATTCGTAACAGAAGTACTCTGGAGTAAACTGGATCAGCCAACAATGATCATTCATGAAAAATGGCCGGAATACGATGAAAGAACAGTCTACCAGGCAGAATCTGAAGAGATGGAAACCATCAACGCCATTATATCGAGTATCCGTAGCCTCCGGTCGGAAAGAGGAGTGGAGCCGGCAAAGAAAATCAAAGCCACTATTTATGGCGGACTCTGGACAGAAATAATCGAAGAAAAACGGGAACCAATTATGCGGCTTGCCAGGCTGGAAGAACTTATAGTAGAAACAGAAGGCGAAAAAATCAATAATGCTGCGTGGCAATATATCAATGGTGTTGACATCTATCTCCCACTTGGAGATATGATTGATATTGAACAGGAAAAAGCCCGACTCAACAAAAAGCTCCAGCAAACAGAGCAAAAAATGGAAAGCCTTAGCAAGCGGCTTCAAAACGAAGGATTTTTACGAAGTGCCCCAGAAGATGTTATAAACAAAGAGAAGAACCTTATGGCGGAACTGGAAAAGGAGCTGGCGAATATCCAGGAAAAACTCAAAGAAATTGAAGAAGTAGCACAATAATACTTTCAGCATGGCACAGGACGAATCAACAACAATTCTAAAAGAGGCGATTCAAAGAATTAAAAACCTCATCCAGCACGAAAAGTGGCAGGAGGCACATCGTGCATGTTTGGAAATTTTGCGCTACGACCCGGAAAACCTCCAGGTCATCCGGCTGAAGAATAAAATTGAAAAGTCTGTCCAGAAAGTAAACAAACGGGCGATCAATGAAGACATTAAAAAACTTCAACCTCTCTGGAAAGAGAAAAATTTTCAAAAACTTCTGGATCACTTAAAAGAACTCCGACCATACCGGAAGCAGCACAAAGCGCTGGATCGCTTCATCAATAAAGTGGACAAAGCCTACGCCAAGGCCTATGCGGAAAACCAAAAAGAGTATTTTGAAGCAGAAATGAAGAGCATTCAAGAACTTCTGGAGCAAAAAAAATACCAGAAAGCTATTCTGGCAGCACAAAAACTTCGCATCACCAAATACCACGAAAAAGATGTAAAGAAGCTCATCCTAAAAATTAAAAACGAATGGATAGCTCACGAAATTGGGGATAACAAAAAACTACTTGAAAGTGATAAATACGAGGATGCGCTCATCAAAGCCCAACAGATAAAAAAAATTGACCCTGAATCAGAGAAGATTAAACACCTCATTAAAAACACGAAAGATAAATACCAACGGCACAAAGTGGTGGAACAACGTGACTTCATTTACAAGGGCCTGGAAAAAACACAAACCCTTATGCAGCTGAAAAAATTTGATAAAGCTCTTCAGGCCGCATCAGAAATTCTTGATGTAGATCCTGAAAACAAAAAGGCTCAATACATGTTTCAGGTCGCAAAGAGGAAAGCACTAAAAAATGACAATAGAGCGCTTCGCAGACAAATGAAAAAATCAAAAAAAGAACTCAAGGAAGAGTATAAGAAAGATAAATCAAAGTTTATCAAAATCTAAACGTCTTATTTCTTGAGTGTGTATCGTTTCCGCCCCACACGAACAAACTGGGGTTTGTTTTTCAAATTTAAAATAATGGTGATTGGCTTCACCTGACGCTGCTCCAACACAGCATCAATAATCTCATCCTCAGACATCTGTTCCTTTCCTTTTAAGATTGCTTCAATAATGTCGGATACTGTCCCAGAGCTAAACCCCCACTCTTTTAACGCATAAATACCCCGTCCAATGAGAATAAAATCTCCATAACGAATAAGTTCATTGTGAACAGCCTGCAAATTAACACTCTTCTGGTCAAAATTGGCATCAGTTATGGCGTTGGCAATGGCAACAAAATGCATTGGATCCTTGTCCCGGCGCAGAACGTAATAAATTTTATCCCTCAGGGTTCGTGGATGAATATGTTTCCATGAAACAAGGCCAACACCACCATCCTCCAAAACCTTAAACCCTTTATGAATTTCAAAAAGAGATGAAAGCCCTGTAACTGAAAACTTCTCTAGAGCAGCATTCTTTTCACATAAACTCTTCTGGACCTCGGCAACGCTCATAACATCCCCAACTTTTTTCAAAAGTTTCATGCCGGCGTCGGTCGCCTGCTGAATGTCCGCGTTGGAAAATCCGGTAAGTCGGAAATAAGGCTTAAAAGCAATCGTATTAGTAAACCGATTAAATCGTTTATCCAGACTCAAAACAAACAAAAGCGCATGACTCTGATAGCCAGTATCCTTCATAAGAAGCTTGGAAATCATTCGATCTTCGCTCAAAAGTCCACCATGTGCCTGCAAAATATCAAAAGCCACATGATTCACTTCGAAAATATCAAAATTATTAATATTTCGAGTCAGCTTCTGCATCGCGTTTTTTTCGATCTGACGCACCCGTTCACGGGTTACATCAAAATGTTGCCCGATCTCTTCAAGTGTTGATCGATCCGGTGCATTCAAAGCAAAACGCTTCTCAATAACAAAACGCTCTCTCTCTGAAAGAAGCATCAGAATCTGATCCATTTGATCTTTCATATTTGAAAAAATTGAATCAAGCCCCGTTATTTGAGGGGAAAAATTCTGAGCTAGTGTAAGAGAGTCATTCATATCAGGAGGGTTGCTACATTTGAAAATTATAGCAGTATTTCCTTTGAAGAAAAGTTTATTTCATAAAAATTAATTAAAACATTTCAATTAAGCCAAAAAATAACCTTTGCAAGGCACGGTATGGATATAACTTTCAGGAGTGAAACTGGAAATCTTTTTTCTCAATTGGCTCACATGAACATCAACAGTATTCGTTAAAATATCAGCATTTCGATCCCAAACATTTTCAAGAATTTCACTACGGCTTAAAACCTTCCCTTTATGAACCATAAGGTAGTGAAGTAGAGCAAACTCCTTGTTACGAAGATGGAGACTCTGTTTTCGGCATTGCACACGATGGGACATTAAATCCAGTTCCAAATCTCTCACTATAAATGAACTCTCTTCTACATGTTCCTTCACCATAAAAATAAGCATCTTCATCTCCGCTGCAATACGCCGAAAAGAGAAAGGACGAACAAACAACAAAACATCATGATTCTTAACAAATTCATTCAACTCAGCAGAATTTCGTTGGGCGAGAATAATGAAAGGCATAGAACCGCCAGTCAAATTTTTACAGAAATCAAAACTCTCCTGAAGGCGTTCCATATCATGAAAAAGAAACAAAATCCCATCGGCAAAAGGGAGCTCCTGTTCAAGTCCATCAAAATCATCAGAACTATAGATGTCGCAAGAAAGATGTTCGTAGTAAAGACCTTTCTTAATAAATTCAGCTTGTCGGAGGTTATCGGTAACAATAGAACAGTGCATAGAATAAACAAATAATGATTAGGAAAATGTAATACAAAAGATAAAGTAAAAACGTCAACTGCTCTCAAGCGCCATTTCCAGGAAAAAGGCTCAATAAAAAGGAAAAATCCCTCTAAAATGCTGTTGTTGTACCTCCGACAACAGCCAGGGGCGATTCACCTTTTCCCGGGACGGTTGATCCTGTATTATGCGCCTGTATTTTCTAATTATTCGACATGGCAGATCAACCAAAGACGAATCAAAATTCAATCCAGGTAAAAGTTGACCCGGAAACGGAACAGGGGACATATTCAAACGCTGTTTCAGTTCACGTCAACAAAAATGAAGTTATTCTTGATTTTGGATACATTCTCCCAAACATGAAACCAACAACCATAAAGCTTGTTGACCGGGTGAATCTTTCACATGCAACAGCAGAGTCATTCATGAAAGTTCTTTCAAATGCAATGCTCGACTGGCGCAATAAGCAAAAAGAAGCAAACAACGGAGGCGGAGAAAATGCTTAAATGAGACATCATGAGAGCAGTGATCCAGAGAGTCAAAAAGGCGCATGTCAGCGTGAATGAAAAGATCATTGGAAGCATTGGCCATGGATTAGTGGTGCTCCTTGGAATTGGAAAGGACGACACGCAGAAAGACAAAGACTGGATTGTTGAAAAAGTTACAAAGCTAAGAATTTTTGAAGGGAAAACCGGAAAAATGGACTTTTCAGTCCAGGACGCTAACGGTGAATTGCTGATTATTTCTCAGTTTACGCTCTATGGAAAATGTGACAAAGGAAGAAGGCCGGATTTTACAGAGGCTGCACCAGTAGCAGAGGCAAAAGAGCTCTACCATGAAACCATAAAAGCGTTTGAAAAGACCGGAATTCCCGTTCAACAAGGAGAGTTTCAGGCATACATGCAGGTTGAACTCCAGAATGATGGCCCGGTAACGTTAATACTTGAATCACCTCAAAAGAAATGACAAAAACCACGGATGCAACTATGGAAAAGATCGTTTCCCTCTGCAAACAGAGAGGATTCATCTTTCCCGGATCAGAAATTTATGGAGGACTCGCCAACACGTGGGACTACGGTCCGCTTGGTGTGGAATTGAAGAACAACATCCAGCAGGAATGGTGGAAATTTTTCGTCCAGCAAAGACAAAACATTGTTGGACTGGATGCTGCCATCCTTATGAATCCAAAAGTATGGGAAGCCAGTGGTCACGTGGCAGAGTTCAACGACGCTCAGGTTGACTGTAAAGAATGTAAAGCAAGGCACAGAGCCGATCACCTGATTGAAGACGCCGTAGAGGGTATAAAAGTTGAAGGACTCTCAACTGCAGATCTTGATAAACTGATTCAGGAAAACAACATTAAATGTCCAAACTGCGGAAAGCAGAACTTCACCAACGCGCGGGTTTTTAACCTTCTCTTCCGTACACAGATTGGAGCGGTAGAAGAGGGAACAGATGAGATTTATCTCCGTGGAGAACTGGCACAGTCCATGTTTACCAACTTCAAAAACGTCCTCAACACATCACGGAAAAAGATTCCATTTGGAATCGCTCAGGTTGGAAAATGTTTCCGGAACGAAATCACTCCGGGAAACTTCATCTTCCGCACACTCGAATTCGATCTTATGGAATTCGAATACTTCATTCACGAAAAAGAATGGGAGGAAACATTCGAATTCTGGCTTGAAGAAATGAAAAAATGGGTGGAACATGTTGGTATCGACCCGGAAAGAACCCGCGTCCGCGAACATACCCAGGATGAACTTTCGCACTACTCAAAGAAAACTGTTGATATTGAATTCAATACACCATTCGGGTGGAAAGAACTTTACGGGTTGGCCTACCGGACAAATTTCGACCTCAAAAATCATACGGAGAAAAGCGGAACAGATCTTTCTTATATGGATCCATACACCAATGAAAAATATATTCCGCATGCCGTTGAACCAACCTTTGGATTGAGCCGCTCAGTCCTTATGGTTCTGCTAAGCGCCTACACAGAGGAAACCGTAAAAACTGACAAAGGCGAAGAAACCAGAACGGTTTTAAAGCTTAAGAAAAACATCGCGCCATTCAGTGCCGCAGTGCTTCCACTGGTTAACAAACTCACAGACGAAGCCAACAAAGTATGGGAAAGCCTGAAGGACGACTTTAACATCGACTTCGACACAACTGGATCAATCGGAAAACGCTACCGACGACAGGATGAAATTGGAACTCCATACTGCATCACCATCGACTTTGATACTGTAGAAAAAGACAAATCTGTAACCATCCGTGATCGTGACACCATGGAACAGGAACGGATAAAAATTGAAAATCTGGCTCAGTACCTCAAAGATCACCTAAAAATTTAGGTTCCCTTCATCTCCACTCGCTACCATGTGATCAAATAAGAATGATTACATGAAACCGCGCGAAAAAATTCAGCTTCACGGCCCACAGGAACTTGAAGACCATGATCTCATTGCCTTGATCCTTGGAAGAGGAACCAGAAAAGAGGACATTTTTCAGCTTTCCAAACGAATTCTTCACGGATTTGACAGGGAAGAACTTCTGCATGAAAAAAACTACCAGGAGTTCAAAAAGCGATTTCGCTTGGGAACAGTTTCAGCATCACAGCTTATGGCGGCCGTGGAATTTGGACGCCGTTTTTTTGGAAAGGAAAATATAAAAAAACGCATCACCTCTACCGAAGATATTTATGAAATAACCAAAAACATGCAATATCTCAAAAAAGAGTACGTACGGGGAATTTACCTTAACACCAGAAATCAGATTATCCACAATGAAATCATCACCATTGGAAGTCTGGATGCCAATATTCTCCATCCAAGAGAGATTTTTCGTCCAGCCATAGAGCATGGAGCCTATGCCCTTATTGTTATCCATAATCATCCTTCAGGAGATCCAAATCCCTCGACAGCAGACCAGATAACAACCCAAAAAATACAAAAAGCCTCAAGAATACTCAAGATTCCGCTACTGGATCACATAATTATTGGTGAAAACAGTTATTACAGCTTTCACCGGGATGGAAACCTGAACCACCATGAATAAGTCCCGACTTTATTGAAAAAAAAGCCAAAATCTGCTAATATAAAGAGATACAAAAATAAAAAAAAACAATGAATTCAGGCAGCGTGGGATTCTTGGAGCAATTTGGCCGATGGATTGTAGAAAATCCAGTATGGTTTTTGGGTATAACAGCAAGCATTGTTGCTTTTATTGTAGTAGCGCTTCGGGTCTGGAACTATCTCTACATTGTCCTCTACGCATCAAAGCAGTTTGTCCACATGCGGGTAACATTACCCCGTGAAGAGTCTCCAAAAGATAAAGAAAAATCCGAAGAAAAAGACTTTAAAGAAAAAATTGCAGTCATGGAGCAGTTCTTCCGGAACATTCATGAGTTAAGCGAATTGAGCCTTAAAAACATCCTCCAGACCAAATTCCTTAAAGATAACATTGTCAGCTTTGAGTACATTGCCAAGGACAAGGTTGTAGATTTTTATGTGATCATGCATAAGCGATATCAGGATCTAATTGATAAGCAGATCACATCGTACTATCCGCATGCCGACATACAAATCGTGGACCCAATCAACATTCAACCAAAAGGAAACGAGCTGAAGTGCTATTTTGCATATCAAAACAACCCTTTCTATTTTCCAATCAAAACGTACAAAACTCTGGAGAACGACCCACTCAACGACCTCACAAACATCTTCTCTAAATTTGAAGAGAGCGATGTTGCCAGCATCCAAATTGTGGTCCGACCAAAAGCGGCCAAAAAATGGAAAAAGAAAGTGGAAGAGGCTGGTACACAAATGTTTGCAGGTAAAAAGCCAGGAGGATTCAAAATTCCGCTCCTTGGTTCCATTGGCAGCTTTCTGGGCATGCTCATAACAGGAAACGTGGAACAAAACCAACCACAGGAATCCAGCGGCCCATATGGCGGAGGCGGATACGTTCGCATGCTCCAGACACGTGAAGAGATCGCCAAACAGATTGGTGAAAAGGCCGGACATGTTCCATTCGACACCGTCATCCGTGTTATGGGATCAGGAAAAAGCAAATCACGAGCACAGGAGATCACTAACAACGTGGCTCTGGCGCTGAACCTGTTCAAAGATCCACAAATGAACTGGTTCCAGACACGCCGGATAATTCCAATCGACACCATCAACAACAAGATAGCCAAGTTCAATTTTAATCATCGGCTTCTCTACACAAAACTTTTCTTCTTCGGAGAAAAGGTATCAGTTCTGGATGCGCAGGAATTGGCTTCAGTCTTCCATTTCCCATCAAGTCGATTCAACTACACTCCTATCATCAACTGGTTGAAATACAAGGTTTTGCCAGCTCCAGTGGATGCTCCAATACTGAAAGATCCAAAAGAAGGGGTGGCACTCGGATACAACGTCTTCCGCGGAGAAAAGAAACTGGTTTCTATCCTTCGCGATGACCGGACCAGGCACCAATACGTAATCGGAAAATCTGGTTCCGGTAAATCTGCCTTTCTCAGTTACATGGCCAGGCAGGATATGTGGAATGGAGACGGAGTCTGTGTGGTTGATCCTCATGGAGACCTTATTGAAGAACTCGTTCAGTTTGTACCAAAAGAGCGGGCAAAAGATGTGATTATTTTTAATCCTGCAGATGTTGATCGCCCAATGGGACTCAACATTCTGGAAGCCTACACCCCGGAAGAAATGGATCTGGCATCCAGTCAGGCCACAGAAATCTTTATTAAAATCTTCGGTGACGAAATCTTTGGACCACGTATCCAGCACTACTTTAGAAACGGATGTCTCACTCTTATGGAAGATCCTGACGAAGGTGCCACACTCATCGATGTGCCACGAATCTTCGTAGATGAAGAGTTTATGAAATACAAAGTCAGTAAAGTAAAAAATCCTGTGGTCCGGTCTTTCTGGGAGCATGAATTTGCCCACACCGGAGAACGTGAACGACAGGAGATGATTCCATACTTCAGTTCAAAGTTTGGACCGTTCATCACCAACTCAATCATGCGTAACACCATTGGCCAAACCAAATCGGCCTTCAATTTCCGAAAAGTTATGGATGAACAAAAGATCCTCCTCATCAACCTCTCAAAAGGTAAAATGGGTGATCTGAACACCCAGCTTCTTGGACTCGTTGTTGTTGCCCGTCTCCAAATGGCAGCTATGAGCCGCGTCGATATCCCGGAAAAAGAACGAAAAGATTTCTATCTCTATGTAGATGAGTTTCAAAACTTTGCTACACCTGCATTTGCTGAAATCCTCTCAGAAGCAAGAAAATATAGACTGAATGCAATACTCGCTCACCAAACAACCTCACAGCTTGAGGATAAATCACTTGTTAACGTAACTTTAGCTAATACAGGAACAGTAATTTGTTTTAGAACAGCAAACCCAGATGACGAAACTCTCATACTGCCTCAATTCAAGCCTTATATTGAAAAAGGAGAGATAGCTAACCTGCCGTCGTACAGATTTTATATGAAGATTGGTGCATTAAATCCTGAGCAGCCGCTGTCTGGAATTACAGTTCCAATTGAAGTTGATGAGAACAAGAAAAATCTGTTGAAAGTTATTGATTCATCAAGAGAAAAATTTGCTAATAAATACAAGGAGAAAGATCCTAAAATTAATAACTTAAGACGTACAGGAAACAAATCGGATAAAAAGTCTGTAAGAAACGGGGATGTACTACCTTAGTATGCCGATAATCTATTTTAATGCCGATTCCAAAACAGATATTTTCAAGTTATCAGAATCCATACTAGCTTCTAAGCCAACAAACATAGGAACATTTGCAGTTTTATGCCCAAAGTCAACCTCACCAATAATAGGAAAATTATAGCTCTCAAGAATACTAAGCACGAGTTGTTTTGCGGTTGGATGTTCTATACCTTCGAATGGGAGTTTTTTCATATCTGGTAACTTTCCTACTATCATTCCTGATATAACATCGAAAACACCATTGTACTTAAACTCCGTTAAGCATCTTTCTATTCTATATAAATCTGCATTGTCAATTTCCCAAAAAAGAATTGCACCTTCAAGGTCAGTAACGCTTGGGAAATATTCTGTACCGATGATTGTACTGAGCATACTTAAGTTTCCACCAAATAACTTTCCCTTTGCTTTTCCGGTACGCCATGATTCCCATTTTGTAATTTGTGGAAGGTCGCCGAATGGTTCTGGAGAAGTCAGTGCTTTTACAAACAACTCTTTTGCTATTTCCTTATTTGAGAAGTCTTCTAAATTCCATAGCCAACCGAGACTATATGTAAGTAGATCCATGTGGAAACCTACAAGCCCTGTTTTTGTATAAAACGCTGAATGAAAGTTTGTAATATCACTAAAACCAATGAATGGTTTGGGATTATTTTGAACGATTTCATAGTCGACATACTCAAGTACGCTTACTGCAGAATACCCACCGTTT
>JAGQLQ010000021.1 GCA_020429235.1 Candidatus Peregrinibacteria bacterium
TGGGACCAGAACCCACTGCCTTACCACTTGGCTACACCCCATCGGAAAAGTACTCTCACAAGAAAATACGGAAAGATTCTACCCAAAAGCTTGCATCAACTCAAGCCTCGCCTGGGTAATATATGGTATTATCTGATCGTAATACTTTAACTTTAAAAATATGAGTTCAAAAAACGGTGTTATTGGCGCAATCATAACTGTAGTTATTGGAGGAGCCGCCTACACAATAAATCAAACAGATCTCGTCAATAATTTCGCGGCAGATTCAGGACTATCCCAGGAACAGGCACAAGACTACATTGATAACATGACTGATGAAGATTTTGCGTCATTTACCGAAATCGGGGGAGACTTCCTGGATGACGGCGAAATCATCAATGGAATTGTCGCGGATATGGACTGTGCGACTGACGAATATGAATGGGAATCACCGACACTAACCTGCGAAGAAGGCAAAAATCAGCTTGAGAGAATTGCAAATGACTCAATCGCATTAGGAGATGCATACATAAAACTCGATGACGAGTCAGCTTCAGAAGCAGACATCAGAAATACCATCTCACTGATATCAGTTGTAAATGACGACTACGATTTAGAGATCGTCGGCTATTTTCTGGACTTTGATGTCATCGACGAAACCAAAAAATCAGGTTCATACAACAAAGCTCTCCTGGAAGCGGCGCTCGATAGCGAATAATCAAGCCAGCTCCTTTACAAAAAATTTATCGGCCCAGCGGGTTTCCAAAGGGAAATCCTCTTTGCCGATCTCTTCATAACCGTGTGTCCGATAAAACTCAAGCGCGTCCTCAAAAGCATGAAAAGACGTGGCGTACGCCTTTTTATACGGCAAATCTTTCAGATACTCCGCGCGATGATGCCAAAGTTTGCTCCCCCACCCCTGCCCGCGATACTCCTTCTTCACATAAAAACGTGAAAAATAACAGGAATCTTCGGAAAGCTTATGGAGCCCAATCGTCCCCACAACCTGGCCATCATCCTCCAACACCCACAAACCTCCCCCATTCGAAAAATCAAAATAAGCCGGAATATCCTTTAAATCCGGCTCCTGTCCAACGTCCTCCTGAATCCCATACTCATCCAAAACCTCCTGAATGAGCGCCACAATATGCGAATCATCCCCTTCATAATATGGACGGATTCTGATCATAGATTTTCAGGATCAATGCCAGCCTTTTCCATTTCTTCCACCACAATCGCGTTTACATCATCCACACATTTCTGAATCTGATCCTGCAGACTCCAGACCTGATAATCAAAATCATCGGCAAGGTCCATTTCTCTTTGTGCGCTCTTCATCCGCCTTTTCACCTCCTCTTCCGGAAGCTCTCCACGATGAGCAATTCGCTGCATTAACTCTTCTTTATTCTTGGCTTTAATAAAGATCGTCACCAGGTTTTCCGGAGGAACCACCTCTTTCATAGAATGCGCCCCCTGAACGTCCACTTCACGAACAATCACTTTCCCCTGCTTCAAGCCATCCATAATCGGCTTTTTAAGAGTTCCATAGTAATTCGTCTCATGCACACGGGCATATTCCAGGAAATCACCATCCTCAATCCCCTGCTCAAACTGCTCTTTCGAAATAAAATGATACACCTCCCCATCTTTTTCGCCTGGACGTGGATCCCGGGTTGTATGTGAAATCGGATATTCAAACTGCGGATACATCTTTTTAAGACTTCGGATAACGGTCCCTTTTCCAACACCGGAAGGTCCAGAAATGATGATTAATAAGCCTTTAAGTTCGTTTTCCATAATAAGTAAAAATTGAAGCGGGGCCATTATAACAAAAAGCATCCCCAGAGTCTTCACGAAAGGCCTTCCCCGTGCTATAATACTTGGATCTCTACTTTTCGAAACGGCCCCCGATCAGGGCCCATCCTCACCTCTGGTGAGCAAAAATCAAAAACACACGAAACAAAAATCGTTCACTTCTTCCTTCACCGGAAGAGAAACAAAACAAAAAACAAAAAAGGACCGTGGTGTATAAGGTCCGAAAAAATATCACCGAAGGACAGTAGAGACACAGCTTTTCACCCCGTGAAAGGCGGTAATAGGACACATGATCGCAATCCTGTTACTGTTGCTCCCTGATCTTCTATCCTCTGGGCTTCTAAAGCACCAGATAGGATGCGGTCAGAGAGTCCCGAGGCGCCAGCTCAATTCATTCGCTGGCGCCTCTTTTCCAAACATCAATTAAAACGGCAGATCATCAACCGGCACCTCATCTTCCGTTGGAGTTGTCATATCAACACCTTCTTGAACAGATGATTCAGGCTGTGATTGCTGAAGACCACCATGCTCAGCCTGACTTCCATACGATTGGCCTCCCTGGAAATCACCCTTTCTATCGAGCATAATCATGTTTTCAGCAACAATCTCAGTCCGATACTTCTTGGTTCCATCTTCAGCTTCCCATTCCCGGGTCTGAATACGTCCTTCAATATAAACTTTCATGCCCTTCTTCAGGTACTGACCGCAAATTTCAGCCAGTTTTCGCCAGGCAACGATGTTATGAAACTCAGCCTTATCCTGTTTTTGACCACTTTGATCAGTCCAGCTCATATTCGTCGCCATCCCAAAAGAAGCAACCGATGCCCCCCCAGGGATCTGTCGAACCTCTGGATCACGGGTCAAATTTCCAATAAGCTGTACTTTATTTAAAGACATTGCCATAAGCCAATTAAGTTAAAAATTACTCCAGTAGTAGCCGCATAATACGCACTCCCCTAGAGCGCGTCCACCTCCGACTCCAATCTGCAATTGACATCAGGCATGACTTGCAGCCCAGATTTATTCAACTCAATTTGCTCATATTGCCCAAAGAAATAACCAAATCCAAAGCTCAATCCCAGAAACACAAAAATACCAGCCACTCCTATCATCACGTCTGTCTTGAGCAAAGTAATCTTTTTCATTAAGGTACCATTATGAATTTGTATGCTTTCATTCTTGGCCGCAAACATCTGCTCTCCACAGCAGAGATCCTTCATGTCCTGGATCCAAAGGATCACATTGTCGACATAACCCATGAAGCCCTCATTGTGGATCTCCATGAAACGCTCAAGGAGCCGCAGGAAAGTCTTAACCGCTTAGGCGGGACCATTAAAATTGCAAAAATTTTTAGTGAACTTTCCCTCAGCCAATCAGACTTTGCATCTCCCATCAGTGAACACCTTATTCGACTGTTCAGTGACCGCGACACCAAGCTCTCCTACGGCTTGAGCATGTACAATTTCTCACATGGATATGATCGGCAGATAAAAAATGCGTTAATGAAGATTAAAAAATCACTTAAATCCGAAGAAATCAAAAGCCGTTTCATCAATAAAAATTTCAAAAACGTCAAAAATGCCGCTATTGCCGGAGAAAAACTCATGGAAGATGGCATGGATTTGAACATCATCAATGGAACACACAACACGTACATTGCTGAAACCGTTGCCCTCCAGGATTTTAAGTCCTACAGCCATCGAGACTACAATCGTCCGGCCCGTGACGCAAAACTCGGTATGTTGCCACCAAAACTCGCCCAAATGATGATTAATCTGGCTGGCTTCACCAAACTCTCAGATCAATCCCAAAACACATCAACCCTCTACGATCCTTTTTGCGGAATGGGAACAGTTTTGACCGAAGCTCTCCTACTCAAATTCAATGTTGTCGGATCCGACATCAACGGCGAAGTACTTGAAGGTGCAAACAAAAACATCAATTGGCATATCCAGGAATTCAGCACGATCAATTCATCACAACTCGCCCAGCCACTCTTCGCCAAGGACGCCACATCATTGGAATCAAAAGACCTCCCCCAAATTCCGGACTGCATTGTCACCGAATCATACCTGGGCCCACCACAAAAACACCTTCCCGATGCAAAAATCATGAAAAAGAATTTCCATCACATCCAAGAAACCCTCATTCGATTCTTCCGCAATGCCCATCCTCTATTGAACCCAAACACTTCAATCGTCATCAGCTTTGCCGCATACCGCGACAAAAATCGCATCCATACCATGGACCAGCTCCCCGAACAGATTAGAAACCTTGGATACAAAATCGAACCACTCATCCCGAAAGACATTGCAGCACGCCATAACCTAAAATCGGAGCAATCGCTTGTATACGACCGCCCCGATCAAATTGTTGGAAGACAAATCTGGAAGTTCATTCGAACCTAGGACTTAAACCAACCAGCCACTTTCTTAGCCATCGCTCCAAGTTTACCAAAAAGTCCTTTTGGCTGCTCTTCTTTCTGAGGTGTTGAAACCCATGGACTTTGAACAGGTGTAGCCTGTTCAACCTGAGCTTGCTTTTGAGCCAACCCTCGACGGCTATCAAGAGCACGATCCGCCTCCATTAAAGATTCAACATACAGCTGCGGTCGGAAAAATTTATTTGTTTGCTCCTTTTCTTCCTCACGGATTTTCGCAATTCGGGCGTTTCTCGTAAAGGCTCCGGCATAACGCTCATCAGGATCAACACCCATAGCATCAATCTGCTGCTGGACAACATTCAGTTGTCCTTTAATATCGTTCATAACATTTTCCACCCGAACACCGCCCTTTTCCCTTTGCATACTGGCATAGGCAAGATTTTTATGATGCTCCAGAGCTTCAGCATTCAACCGATTCCGTAATTCACGCTGTTGGGAAAGTGACATTCCATGGTCCAGGTAAAACTTCCTCCAATCTTCAATATGAGCTGTAACCTCTGCACCAACACCCAAAAAATCAGCCGTTGTACGCAAACCATAACTCAAAGCCGCACAAATACGGTTCCAGTCAGCTCCATCTTTCTGGAGCTTTTGCCAGTCAGCCCGAACCAATGATTCAATAGCTGCGTCAAAAGTTGCATTAAGCGCCGACCCCATTTTTCCGCGTTCGCTCAGGTCATGCATATTATCCCGGACATAATCAAGATTCTCCAAAAAAGATTTCAAAATGCTTTGATTCCCGGCTTTTGTCACAAACACATCAAACGCTTCATGAAACTCCAGGTCACGAAGTTCCTTCTTGGCAAAAACATAAAGTTCAGTTGTTTCACTTGATTCATTAAGAGCCTCAGGTGAACTTGGCCGTGTAAGTCGATCAAAAAACTCTTGATCATAAACACGGGTTTCCAGATCCAAATTGTTGGCTGCATCTACACGCATATTCATAATTTGTGTTGATTATGATAGGATGCTAAATTAACATATTTATACAATATTGTCAAGTCTCATCATTCACTTTTTTGTCAGAGATCAATAAAACTTAAATTTTGGCAATCTATTACAAAAAAAATGATTGAAAAAGCATCACCGCTTGGCTATAGTACCTCTTGCTTTTAAAGCGGAGATAAAAAGTCTATAAATTTTTCTCCTGTCGATTTACAAGTAGATGATCCCCTGTAGCTCAGTGGTAGAGCAACCGGCTGTTAACCGGTAGGTCACTGGTTCGAATCCAGTCGGGGGAGCCATTTTATTGTTTCTGAAATTCGTTTTCGAAAATGGGCTTTAAATCTAAGCACTGCCGTTTACCATAAAATCGCCACATTCCCCAGCATCAATATCGACCTTCACATTAAAAAAGCTGTTGCCGCCATCATCAACGGCAATAATACGCTTCTTCCAATCTTTGAAAGTCAGGGGTTCACTATCAATAAAGAAATTCATCCACACCATCTTGTGGCCATCTTGAACAAATCCAACATACTGACGCTTATAAAAACCAATCTTTTTCTGAACATCAGCAAGATTTTCATCTTTCAAAGCATAGTCCGCTAAACATTGAGAAAAAATCCCTTCAGCCTTCTCAACATTCTGAACTGTTGGGGTAAAGAGTTCTTCCCTCCCCACCCAAATTTCACTCCCAAGCTGGTGAGGGAAAATAACCCCCAGAGGATTTTCAATTTCAATCACGGGATATGCCGGCAAAGTACTCTCAACAATAAAAGTCACCCGATAATCACTTTTCGCAATCTCTTCAAAGCTTTTTCCTTTTGCAGGTTCAACTGAAACAAACCTGAGAGCATACTCAGGAGTAAGGTCCTTCGAATTATGAAGATTCATTGGAAGCATGAGATCTTCCTTCCCCTCTTCTGAGACTTTCAGAGTAACGCCAACCGTCCCCTTACTGTCACAAACAACATCAGACGCACAACGAGAGTCTTTGTGAACATCCACAAAATAGAGATCCAAGCCAAGATCACTTATTTGAGCGGTTTGACCAATTTGCAAAGTAAAATTCTCCTCAACTGCAACATCAAGAACCTTTAAAGAGTGACCAGGCAGCTGCGAAACATTCCGGGAATCGGTGTTTCTACCACTTTCAGAAGGCATGCAAGCAGTTAAAGAAAAAAGAACACTCAAGACAAAAGCAAATTGTAAAACCCTATTTTTCATTACTAAAGATTCAAAAAATATAAAATCCAGACCTACCCCCCATACCACTCCAACAGTTCATTCTTTCGCTTCTGGAACTGCTTTTTACCAAAATCATAACTCTTGGACAAATCAGTAATATTCCAAAGAGACATAAAACGGCTCTTAAATTCCAAATCAAAAACAAACAATCGCTCATCCTCCTCATAAATCCTATGGAAAGCGTTATCCATCATCAGTTCCAAAGATCTGGAAACAATAGCAATCGACGAATTCAGTTCCGATTTATCTCCACCAGCCACACTCAAATTAACAGCAACAACCCTATCAATCTTATGCTCAAAAAGAACCTCATATGGCAGGTTATCCAAAACCCCGCCATCAACAAGAACCTTATTGCCTTTTTGAAAAGGAGGAAAAACTCCGGGATAAGCAGAGGAAGCAAGTAACGCATCAACAATCTTTCCCTTTCTCATATAATCAATTTTTCCGGTCACAAGGTCTGTCACCGCAACAAAAAGAGGGATTTTTGTATCCTCAAACGTTGCGTCTTCAAATTTTTCCTGCAGATACTCTTTATATCGCTGTCCTTTTATAAGAGATTCCCGATTTCCGATCGTAAAATCAGCAAACTTAAGCCAGTCAATCTTTCCAAAACTTCCAAGTTCTTTCCGCAAACTTTCCACCTCACCAAAAAGCGCAAAATAAGCACCAATAATAGCACCGGCACTCGCTCCCGAAACAGCATCAAAAGAAACTCCGAACCCCAAAAGCTCCTCCACAATAGCAAACGACCCAAAAGCCTTTGCTCCACCACCTCCAAGGGTTAAACCAGTTGTTCTATCTTGAGACATTTTTATGATGAGTGATTATTTTACACCTTTTTCAAGAACTCAGTCCGCAAAACAATAGCCATTCCATCAACCTTACAATCAACCTCTTCAGGATTATCGGTAAGCCGGATTTTTGAAACCTTCGTCCCCTGCTTGATTTTCTGGGAGGTCCCACGCAGAGTCAGATCTTTAATCAAAACCACACTGTCTCCATCTTCCAGAACAGCCCCATTACTATCCTTTGCCACAGGCTTCTCCTCCTCCTGGCCATGAAGTCCATCTGAACATTCACATTCAACCATCATCTCCCATTGGTTTGGACATCCGTCTTTTTCGCAGACGCCAATATCAGGAAGAGTACCCATACATCCAGAACAAAAATAATGTTTCATAGCTTTCTTTTTATAATACTCCCCGAGTATACAATAAAACATTTTGGGTTATACTCTTTAATATGAAAAAAGTCCTCATAACTGGCGGAACCGGATTTATCGGGAACAAACTCACCCGGCTTCTTCAGCTTAAAGGCTACAAAGTTATCCTCCTCAGTCGACATAAACCAAAAGATCCAAAACTCCTTCACATAAAAGCCGATCTCTCAAAAGAAATACCATATGATCCACTTCTAGAAGGTCTCTATGGTGTGATTCATCTGGCCGGGAAAAACATTATTGGACGATGGACCAGCAGTTTTAAAAAAGGAATTTATAACAGCCGGATCACAGGGACCAGAAATCTTGTGGATGCATTTCAAAAAGTGAAAAAGAAACCCAAAGTTTTTATTTCAGCATCTGCCATTGGATACTATGGTGACAGAAAAAATGACCTTCTAACGGAAAACGATAAGCCGGGAAAAGATTTCCTGGCTCATGTTTGCACCGACTGGGAAAAAGAGTCAGCCAAAGCCATACCAATGGGTATGCGCTGGGCGGCAGTCCGAACAGCCCTTGTCATAGGGTCTCACGGAGGTATTGTTCAAACACTCAAACCACTTTTTAAATGGTTTGCAGGAGGACCACTTGGATCAGGAAAACAGTACTTTCCCTGGGTTCATATCAACGACCTTACCCGAGCTTATCTCTTCATTCTTGAAACCCGCATCGATGGACCAATCAATGTTTGCGCCCCAGAAAAAATAACCAATGAAGAGTTTTCAGCCGCGCTCGCAAAAAAGCTTCATCGTCCATCATGGTTGAGAACCCGAAAATGGATGCTCCGCATAATTTTTGGTGATTTCACCAATGCCATTATGGCAAGCCAGCGAGTATCTTCAAAAAAACTGGAATCCGCAGACTTTGTATTTGAATATCCAACCATAGAAAAAGCCCTTACCGAAGCACTATGATCATTCTTCTCCACTCATCCAAATCCATGAAAGCCAATCCGTCAAAAACGGAAAAATATCAAGCTCCCCAACTGCTTGAACAGGCAAAAAAAATCAATTCATATCTCAAAACACTTTCTTCAACGCAGATTCAAAAGTCCATGAAAGTTTCAGCTTCACTGGCACAAAAAACAGAAGAGCTCCTGAACGAGTGGAACATTGATCCTCAACAACAGACTCCGGCAATAGATGCTTTCCGCGGAGACATCTATAGCGGCCTCCAGGCGCACAGCCTTACTCCGGACCAAAGATTGTATGCCAACAAAACCCTCTACATCCTTTCGGGACTGTATGGTGTGCTCAAAGCACTGGACGGCATTTATCCTTACCGGCTTGAAATGGCCTACAAATTTCCTCAAAAACCATTCTCCAACATGTATGAGTTTTGGAATGATTCCATCGCCTCCTGCCTTCCAAAAAACGAACCCATCATCAACCTCGCCGCGGACGAATACTCAAAAACCATTACCAAGTTTGTGAACAAAGACCGGATCATCTCTCCAAAATTTCTGACTATCAACCCCAAGAACGGCGAACCAAAATTCGTGGTTGTCCATGCAAAAATTGCACGCGGAGCCTTTGCAAACTGGCTTATAAAATCAGAACAAAATGATCCCAAAAAGATCAACACCTTTAATAAGATTGGCTATCAATATAGCAAAACACTCAGCACTCCAGACATTCCCACTTTTGTGTGCCAGGAGTTTCAGGGTACCGGACTGAGCGTCAAACTTCGTCCGTAAGAGGCCGTGTACTCTATTTTGCATTCACAAACGTCAATGCGATACCCGTTTTGGTACCACGACCGGTTCGCCCAATTCGGTGAACATAATCTTCCTGGGTCTCTGGAAGATCATAGTTAATAACATGACTCACATTATCAATATCCAGTCCACGCGCGGCAACATCAGTCGCCACCAGAATATTCACTTTATTCTTCTTAAAAGCTTCCAAAGCGCGCTGTCGTCTTCCCTGAGTCTTGTCTCCATGAATTGATTCAACTTTCAAACCACTTTTATCCAGGATCCGGGAAAGTTTATCCACTCCCCGCTTGGTTCGTCCAAACACCAAAACCTTCTGAAAGTCCGGCTTTCGCAAAAGATCTTTCAAAACATCAATCTTATTCTCATTTGGATGAACCCGCACAACATCCTGCTCAACATTAGCCGCCGTTTCACGGGTTTTCACAGAAATCGTAACCGGCTCATGCAAAAAGGTTTGAATCAGCTCTTCAATCTGCTTGGAAATTGTAGCCGAGAAAAAGAGTGAATGTCGCTTTTCCGGCAAATGGCTCAAAAGATACTTAATATCATGAATAAATCCCATATCCAGCATCCGGTCGGCCTCATCCAGAATCACATTGTCAAAAGTATCAAGATGAAGGAGTTTTCGTTGGAGCAGATCTTTCACACGACCTGGCGTTCCAATAATAAAGTTATGCTTCTTCTTCAATTTTCGAATTTGCCCGGTAATATTCATCCCTCCAATACACAAAACTGATCGGATTCCCATATCCATGGCAAACCCCTTAAATTCGTCTTCAATCTGAAAAGCCAGCTCGCGCGTTGGAGCCAGGATCAAAACCCGCTCTCCACGATTTTGCAAAACTTTATGAAGCATTGGCAAAAGGAACGTAGCGGTTTTACCGGTCCCCGTATTGGCAATACCAACCACATCACGGCCTTCCATAACAACCGGAATAGCCTGATCCTGAATTGGCGTCGGCTCTTTATATCCCTTTTTCGCCACATTCAGCTTTAAACGGGTATCGAGTCCAAAATCTTCAAATGTGTGCTGACACTCATATACAACGGGAGCTTCAGCTTCCGCCGCCTTTTTCACAAATTGACTTACGTCAATACCACTACGCTTTCCGGCGTTTTTTTTCCTTCCCTTAAAATTTGACGGTCTTCGATTACCGCCAAACGATCTTCTACGTCTCATGGCTGAAATAATAATCTAATATTTTCCGAGCGCTAAATCTACAACACTTTAATTATAAAGTCAACCATCTTTCAACAGGAGGTTGACTTAAAAAAAACAATCAGTATTATATGCCAGATCCAGGAGGTAGAGTTGTAAGGGGTTCTCATATAGATTCCACCGACAAGACGACGCTGAAAGGAATGTATATCTTAACCTTTTTTACAATGAAAGGTACTATCCAAAAAGTCACCGATAAAGGCTTTGGTTTTATCGCTCCAGAAGCTGGAGGAAGCGAAATTTTCTTCCACGCTAATGACCTTCAGGGCATCAGCTTTGACGATGTTCGTGAAGGAATGACCGTTACTTACGAAATGGAAGACTCTCCAAAGGGTCCTCGAGCTGTTCAGGTAAAGGTAGCAGAAGGAGGAAGTGAAGCTCCTGCTGAAGAGCCAACTGCACCAGCTGAAGACGATTCTATGGAAGAATCTGCTGAGTAATTCACTCAAAAAAAAACAGAAAGGGCGCCCCGATTGGGGTGCTCTTTTTTGTTGAATCAGTATAATGGAACTATCTAACATCACATCATGACCAAGATCGCCGTAATCGGTGCCGGAATCGCCGGACTTTCCTGCGCCTATGAACTTCAAAAAGCCGGATTAGAAGTGACCATCTTTGAAAAAGAAAACTATGTTGGAGGAAGAATGGCCAGCCGCACCAAAGATGGCCTCACTTTCGATATTGGAGCCGATCATCTGTGCAATCTCTATGAATCAATGCAGCAATACTGCAAAGAGCTTGGAATAGAATGGAAAAAAATGGAATTTGAAAAATATGGCATCATCAAAAAAGGCAAACTCATTCCAATGGAAAAAGCTGTTGGACTGATGACTGGATTAAAACTCGCGAAACAGTACAAAAAGATTAAAGAGCACACCACAAATTTTTTGGATCTCACTACTGCAGTCCAGCACGATACAGAAACCGCCTATGAAGCCATGATGAGAGAAATCGGCAAAGAAGGGGTTCATTACCTTGTTGATCCATTTACATCCACCTACCAGTTTCATACCAGTGAAGAGATCAGCTACGGCGCCCTTTTGGCAATTCTTCAATCTGTTAAGTATCAACAGGAAGGATGGAAGCTCCACCGTATGAAAGGGGGTATGAGCGCATTGCCGGAAGCACTTGCAAAGAAAGTAGACGTTCACCTCAATACTCCAGTCCTGAGCGTTGAATGGAACCAAGATGGAGTCAGCAACGTCACCACCGAAAAAGATGGAACAAAAGAGTACGACATGGTTGTTTTCGCCTGTCAGGCCAGCGCTGTTCAAAAAATCCTTAAGAGCCCAACTTCAGAACAACAAGATCTGTTTGAAAACACCAAATACGCGACCTCTATCAGCGTCGCATTCAAAGTAAAGAAAGACCTCCTCCCCAATGACTATTCAATTGTCTGGGTTCCAAAAGTTGAAAATCAAACCATCTCCGGCTTTGTGAATGAAAAAATAAAATCTGAAGATACGACTGACCAAAACCACACACTTTTGTGCACCTGGATTCACGAATCCGCAGCTAAAGAGCTCATCAATGATAGTGACGAAAAAATCTACAACAATATTACAGAGGAACTTATCGACGTCTGCCCATGGGTTGAATCTCCAGATCAGCTCCAACCTTTCGACATCCAACGATGGCCGGAAGCCATGCCAAAATTCTCGCATGGACATCTTGCCAGAGTTGCAAAATTCCTCGAGAAAAACGGTGACCACAACCTTTTCTTCTGTGGTGATTACCTCAACAGTCCATGGACTGAAGGCGCTCTCCGTTCAGGACAGAGAGTCGCCAGACAAATAATCGAAATTAATAAGCTCTACTAGGCCAGCTTTGCGTGCAAATCCTTGAGCAGCTTATCATCACTTGCCGGAACATCGCCGGTATAGTATTCGTCACCGGTAAGCTGCATATAAAGGTTAACACCTGTCGCAGCCGTTCCATACATTCCAGCATAACCACTGGAAGCGTTACACCACCAAAGATTTGAAAACGGTGTCTCTGCTTTTAAACGTCCGGCAGAAACATTCTGAACCGTCATCGCACTTCCGTACGCATTTCCAACCGGAGCCATCACAAAATCCTCACTCGTCATCGGCGATCCAACCACCTTCACTTCAACATTATCTCTCAAGTTCGGAATATATTTCTCTTCCACCAGATCAATCATCCGATCCGCAATCTTCATCTTCAGTTCAACATAATCTTTGTACGATTTATCAGCCCGTTCCTTAAACGGCTTGTATTCAATATAGCTGGCCAGTTCCAAAATCTGCTGATCATCCGGAGAGTTACCACCTTCGTGCGTATGCAACGTTGGAGTTGAAAGAAACACCCACGGATTCGAAAAATCTCCAACAGCCATCTCGTCCCACATCTTATTCATATCCCACTGCTCCAGATGCCAGATATTAAAGCTGCCAAACCCATGTTCACGCAGATCAAATCCCTTCTTCAGCCCCAGATAAATCACCACCCCGGACTGTGAATACTCATACGAAAGCTGCTCTTTCTGCTTGGCACTAAAGTACTCCCAACCAATCATCTTTGCCGCCGATTGTGGATCCATATTACACACAAAATTTTCCTTTGCCTCAAACCGCTTCCCATCCTCTGTTTCCACACCAGCAATCTTTCCATTCTTTACATCAAACTTCGTCACTTTTGTTTCATAGTAAATATGGCAGCCTTCATGATCGGTAATAAAACTCCCTAAGCGATCAACGTAATACTTAAAATGCTTGGTTGGATAGTACGAACCAGTGTTGTACCCTCCAAAAAGCCCTGCATAAGAAAAGAGTGAAAGCCGATTCGGCGGAAGCATAAAATCTCCGGCATTCGCGCACAAAATAGCCTGAGCCTCTTTACTCAATCCACACTCATCAAACAGATCCTGAACCGTCTTCTTTCTATACTTAATCATCTTTAAAAACTGTGGCCACTTAGTTATATAGTCCAATAAAGTCAAAGGCCGATTCGGAAACCGAGCCATCTCATCACGCAAATCATCAATAGTCTTACAAAACTTCTCAACCTTCTCCTTCTCTCCCGGATAATCTTTTTCAATATTTTCCACCAGCTTATCAAACCCATACGGAATTCCGACTTTTTTACCATCCGGCATGGCCATCAAGTCATAAAACTCCGGCCCCATCACCTCGAAAGTAATATCTTTCTCCAACCCAACCTTTTTCAAAAATTCATAAATTAATCCTCCCGGCGCACAACCCCAAATATAGTGAACCTGCGCGCAGAATTTAAAGTTCCCCATCTCAAATGTCTGAGCATATCCACCCGGAATATCATGAGCTTCCAGCATGCAAATCTTCTTCCCCGCATTCGCCAAAAGAGCCGCAGCTACAAGAGCCGAATTCCCTGTTCCAACAAAAACATAATCGTATTCATGCCCCTGAGCATAACGCTCATCCTGCATCTTATGATCTTCTGCTGTTAACGCGGTTGTGCTGTGTTTTTTAGCCATAACGAAAAGTAAAAAATTCCTCTCCGTTATATCACAGCTTAGGTATCGATTAAAAGTAACTTCACAATGTTCTCAACATTATTCACATTTCCAAAAGTCGGATACACATCAATATTCTTCAGTCGACGCAGCTCATAAAACATGAGTGAATGCATATCATTATTCACAATAATATTCACCTTTTCTCTCTGCAAAAAGTCAGTAATTCCCTTAATGTCTGTTTCCGCAAACTTAAACTCATGGCTATAACTGTCCACGATCTCTTTCTCTTTTACCTCCACAAAAATATAAGCATTCGTCTCGGCAAAATTGGGAGCCAGTTCTGATTCCAAACCTTTATCCTCCTTCACCGGCACCGCCACTTTCACCTTTTTCCGATACGGAATATCCACAAAAATTAAAAAATCTTTCAAATAAGGACTCGCATCCTCAATCCCCTCCTTCAAAGTCTTGAGCTCATTCCGGATGTCTTTCGTTTGCGCGTAAGGATTAATTTCCAGAAATGCTTCTCCAAAAACAAACGTCCCGGCCCGCCGCATCCGAATATCTTTAATATCCCGGACAATATGAGCCTTGGATTCAATAATATCGCGAACCTTCTTCATAAGAGCCTGATCGTCAAAATAGTCGAGCAGGAAAAAGAGCGCCTCCTTTGCCGTCTCCAATCCCAGCTTTAACGTTAAAAAAGAGATAACTACACCAACCACACCTTCCAGATACGGAAAATGCAAATAGTGAGCCCCCGCACCAAACAAGACAGCAACCTCAACCAGGACATCCATCTTCTTATCTTTTCCATTATTAATCAGAGCCAGCGAATTAATCTTCTTTCCTGCCCCAATAAGATTCTTGCTCGCATACAAAGAAAACAGAATACTCAATCCAACAGAAAAGAAGACCAAAAACAGATGTTCCGGCTCTTTTGGATTTACAATCCGATCCACGCTCTCGAGCAAAATATCGATCCCAAAATAAATAATCACCACAGCCGCCACAAGTGCCGCAAACGTTTCAGCTTTATAGTATCCATACTTAAAGTTTTTCGTTGCCGATCGCTGACTGAGCCGCAAACCAATATACGCCGCGAACAAACTCAAAAAGTCAGCAAAACTGGAAAGCGCATCCGCAATCAAGACCACGAATCCTGTTACCGATCCCAAAACACCTTTCACAATCGCCAGAGTTGCAATCATAATAATCGATCGCAGCGCAACCTTGGATCCATACTCTAAATCTTTGCGATAATCCTTTTTCACAAGAATGATTTGAAAATATCCTTTTATTATAGCACTAAAAGCCCAAAAATGGTATAAACAAAGCCAGACTTTAACTTTCAACCATGAAACCTTTCCTGATTTTACAGCTCCGCCCGAACGACGAAGCCTCCAATGGAGAATACAATGCATTCCTTCAGTTTGGAGGACTCAAACCAGAAGAAACTCATCGAATCCGCATGGAAAAAGCTGGTGTTCCTGAGCTCAACCTGGATGACTATTCAGGCGTGATTATTGGTGGAGGTCCAAGCAATGTGAGCGATGCAGAAGAGAAAAAAAGTGATGAACAAAAACGGTTTGAATCCGATTTAAGAAAGCTACTGGCGCAGGTAGTAGAAAAAGATATCCCTTATATGGGAGCCTGCTACGGTCTTGGAGCTATTGCCAACAACTGTGGAGCCACAGTTTCAAAAGAGAAATATTCTGAACCAGTTGGTGGACTGGATATTCAGCTAACCGAAGAAGCAGAAAACGACCCACTTACCCAGGGATTACCGCAACATTTCCGTGCCCTTGGCGGACACAAAGAGGCTTGCCAAAATGCACCGGACGGAGCCACAATTCTGGCTCAGTCAGCTACATGTCCAATTCAAATGATCCGGCTCAAAAACAATATTTACGCCACCCAGTTTCACCCGGAACTCGACGCCGAAGGACTCATTGTTCGAATTCACATCTATAAAAATGCCGGATATTTCCCTCCAGAAGATGCCGAACCACTCATTGAAAAAGTGAAGGATGAAAATATCACCATCCCACAAACTATTTTAAAACGTTTCGTGGATCGCTACAGAAATTAATCTTTCTGCCTTAAAAAAAGCTGTTAAACATGCTATAATAAAGAGAAATCTAAAACAAAAGCATGTTCAGAAAACAGCACATTCTTTTTATTCTCATCGCTCTTCTTGGAGCAACCGCTTTCACCAGTAACAATGCGGAACTTATTGCTGATACAGGAAAAACGGCAACAACCGCCACCATTCCTTCACGATCACTCACTACAACGACAACCGATACCCGCTTAACAACGGTTACCCCCACTGAGAGCACAACAACAACTCGCCCAACAGCTGAACCCACAACCAGTCCATCAGCAACAGTTGTAACAACCGATACATCAACTCCAACCACCGCTGAATCAGAACCTGCTCCAACTCCCCCACGGGAAACAACAACACCAGAATCGACAACAGTTGTAACCCCCTCAGAACCGGAACCTGAACCAGTTACTGAAGCAAGACCCGTAACCACCACCGAGCCAACTCCACCAGTCGAACCGGTTTCTGTTTCAGAACCAGAACCTGAGCCAACATCAACTCCCGAACCAACCCCAGAGCCGGAACCAACTCCAGCCGCCACTCCAACTCCCGAACCAGAAACTGCAGCAGCCCCAAGCCCTGCACCAACCACCTCCACTCCCCCAACCCGAACTTACCCCCAGCCGGTTTACCAACCCACAACCTCAGTATCTGTTCCAGTCATACAAATTGAACCAGAACCTGAACAGGAATCCGGAGAGATTATTGACCAATGGGAAGCCATTGCTGCCATCCCAAACGGTACAGCCGACGATGACCACGACGGACTTTCCAACAATATTGAATTCCTGGAAAAGACTGATCCCCTCAATCCAGACACCGATGGTGACCAACTCACCGACAGTGAAGAGCTCATTGATTTTAAAACCGATCCACTTGATCCCAACAGCCCACAAAGAATGAGCGATCTGGGTATTCGGATCACCAGCTTTGAAAAAGGACAAATCGTCGCGGATCCAGAACCATTTATAAAAGGATTCGCTCCAATCTCTTCATACATTCAGATAAGCGCGATCAATGAACAGGAAGAAACAACTATTCTTGGACAAACCCAAACTCATGAAAATGGCATCTTCAGTTTCGTCTCCCCTCATCTTGAAGACGGAACCTATACCGTGCTCGTCGAGCAAATTGAAGAACCGGACATCATTGATGAACTTTTCATTCCTGCCCACGCACAAGAGGAACAAGAAGAAAAACAGTTGATATCAGAGCCGGTAACCATTGTTATTGATACCTCAAGTGACGTTTCGACTCCAAGTCCAAAGCTTTTAGACGATCAAGAGATCACTCCCGAAGTCTTAATGGAAAATCTTCGGATCGAAATCGAAAACGATCAGCCCGTCCTCAAAGGAAACACTGTTTTCCAACACAAAGTCATCGCGACATGGCAAAGTGTGGTCTTTAGCTCGGCCCTTATTGCCGACAGTACAGCCGGTGAATTTGAAATAACACCTCAACAAAAATTTGGCACCGGAAATCACGAAGTCTACGTTCAGGCCGTGCATCCAACCACTGGAGCGGTAAGTGAAAAAGTCCGCATTCCATTCCGCATTGTTCACGCGGAACCCGTTGATATGACCACAGAAGGATCAATCACTGAATCTGTCGCCACACCAGAAGTCCGGCCAGCTGCCGAAGAAAACACTTTCATTCAAAGTCCGGTCCTGGCTTGGATCATTGCTAACCCTATTCCAACAGCAGTAGTTATTGGAATTATTCTCCTTCTTATATATAAGGTCGCCAAAAGAGAGGAAGAATCTATGGATCCCGATCTTTAAGCTTCACTACAATCCTTCTACAAAACGTTTCGCCGATGCTAAATCCATACCGGCTTGATCTTGAACAAACTTGATCGCTTCAATTTTATGCCCACCATCTCGTAAATGTTTTGCCCGGGTAGCAAGCTCTGCTGACCCCATCATTTCCTGCTTCACAGCACTCTGCGACTGGTTATTTTGAACACTCTCCACAAAAAGCTTTGCCTCTTTCAAGCCAATCTTCTTTGTTTCACGAACATACTTCACTGCTTCAATAAAGCGTCCACCTTCCAGCATTTGCCGGACAGCTTCAATCGTAGCGGCATCTGCCTGACTACTAATCCGAACAGCACCGGATTTTGCGAGCGGCTTCCTCGTAGAATTCTGTTGCATCTGACCAAAATTGGTCGAGCTCCCAAGCTTTTTTACAGTAAGAGCTCTCAACACGAGAATAACGACAACCACCGAAACTATAATCCAAATTTGATCTTCACTCATGAACACTTTATACCACTTGCTTTTTCTTGTGTAAATCGCTACTATCCATCAGCTTAATTCGCATATATGGAAATCCGCAACATTGCTATCATCGCCCACGTAGACCACGGGAAAACCACCCTGGTTGACGCACTTCTCAAGGGAGGAGATGTTATTGCTGAGCATAAACAACTCGAGGAGCGCGCTATGGACAGCGATGATCAGGAAAAAGAGCGCGGAATTACCATCTACGCGAAAAACGCATCAATCTTTTATAAAGACACCAAAATCAACATTGTGGATACCCCGGGTCACGCCGATTTCGGATCGGAAGTGGAACGGATGCTCCGCACCATTGATGCAGCAGTTTTGGTTATCGATGCCCACGAAGGACCGATGCCACAAACCAAGTTTGTATTAAGCAAATCATTGGAAGTAGGACTTCCAGTACTTGTAGTGATCAATAAAATCGACAAGCCAACCGCCCGACCGGACGAAGTGGTAGATCTAACATTTGACCTCTTCGCAAAACTCGGTGCCAGCGATCAGCAACTCGATTTCCCATACATCTACGCCATCGCCAAAGATGGGGTAGCCATCAAAAATTTGGACGACGAAAAGAAAGATATTACTCCACTCCTCGATTTCTTCCTGGAACATGTTCCTGTTGCGCCAGCAGACACCACAAAGCCATTCCGCATGCAGCCGGCAACGCTGGCCTACGATAACTTCTTGGGACGAATGGGAATCGGACGTGTCTATGAAGGAGAGGTAAAAGCCAACCAAAATGTTTTTGTCAAAACAGAAGACGGGAAAACACGCCCTGGACGAATTTCAAAACTGTTTACTTTCCGTGGAATGGAAAGAATTGAAGCCCAGGTTGCTCAAGCCGGAGACATTGTGGCACTCGCCGGAATCGACGATATCTTTGTAGGAGAAACCATCACCACCGACGAAAAAGCTGAACTCTTACCAGCAATTAAAGTGGATCCACCAGCACTTGCCATGGATTTCATGGTCAACGACTCCCCTCTTTCCGGACGCGAAGGAAAGCTTGGATCAAGCCGGCACATCCGCGAACGACTCCTCAAAGAGCTGGAAACGAACGTTGGGCTCAAAGTGGAAATGGAAAACAATGCTGACCACTTTAAAGTCTATGGACGAGGAGAAATGCACATCGCCGTTCTCATCGAAAATATGCGCCGTGAAGGATTCGAACTCCAGGTTTCAAAGCCGGAAGTGGTAACACAGGAAATCGACGGAAAAGTTCACGAACCAATCGAAAACGTGGTTATCAACTGCCCGGACGATATGTCTGGAAAGATCATCGAAACCCTTTCACAACGAAAAGGAATCATGCAAAACATTGTTTCAAAAGATGGACAAACCACACTCGAATTCGAAATCCCAACCCGCGGACTCCTTGGATTCCGCTCAACCTTCATCCTCTTAACCAAAGGTGAAGGAACCCTCTACCATTCGTTCTCACACTTTGCCCCGCACTGTGGAAAGATCGAAAAACGATCTGTCGGATCCATGATCTCTGGAAACGATGGCCAGGCCATGGGATTCGCACTCTACAATCTTCAGGACCGTGGACCGCTCTTTATTGGTCCACAAACAGAAGTATACGAAGGTATGATTATTGGCGAACACAATCAGGGAACCGACTTGGTCGTAAACCCAATCAAAGGAAAGAAACTCACTAATGTTCGTGCTTCAGGATCAGATGACGCCATCCGCCTGACTCCGCCACTGGAAATGACGCTCGAAAAAGCGATCGAATATGTTCAGGACGAAGAGTATGTGGAAGTAACGCCAAGCAAAATCCGCCTCCGTAAAAAATACCTGAAAGAACACGAACGAAAGCGTTCCAACAAATAGTTTTCCCCTTACTGGAAGTCAAAAACCATCTGAGCATTCTTCTGTTCAGATCTTTCCACTTTCTCTTTTTTTTCTTCAGCTTCCTTTTCTCCAAATCCGGAAACCGTCAATCCCAACAGCCGCACTCCCCTTCCACCAAAATCCACCCCTCGCAGCAACTGTTCTCCCGTGGTCATCAACTGTTCAGCCGTCTCAAACATTCCATCAATCGTTTTGCTCCGGGTAATCCGTTGAAAATTAGAAAACTTCACCTTTAACGTAAGCGTTCTGCCGCTCACCTTCTTACGGGAATCCATCCGCCGTGCCACCTCTTCCGCAATCTCTTCAAGCTTTTCCACCATCACGTTTACATCCTTCAAATCATAAGGAAAAGTCCTTTCCGCCCCCAGAGACTTGCGGATCCGATTTGGATTCACCCTCCGGCTCGATCGGTTCCAGGCAATATTATAGTAATGAGCACCCGCCTTCCCAAAACGCGCAACAAGGTCTTCAAAGCTCCATTTCTTTAAATCCTTCCCGGAAAAAATACCCAGACTTTTCATTTTTGCAGCCGTTACCCGACCAATCCCATAGAATTTTTCAATCGGCAACCGGTCAATAAATTCAGCCGCCTGCTCCGGCCGGATCACCGTTAATCCATTCGGCTTATGAATATCCGATGCCACTTTCGCTAAAAATTTATTCATGGAAACACCAGCTGAAGCCGTCAAACCCGTCTGCTCAAAAATTTCAGCCCGAATACGTTCAGCAACTTCCGTTGCACTGGCAATCCCCTTTTTATTTTCCGTCACATCCAAATAAGCCTCATCCAAAGAAAGCGGCTCCACTAAATCGGTATACGAATGAAAAATTTGTCGGATCTGAGCCGACACCTCTTTATAGATATCAAAACGGGGACGCACAAAAATCAGTTCCGGACATTTCCGCGCAGCCATCCGTCCAGACATAGCAGAATGCACACCAAACTTTCGCGCCTCATAACTCGCTGCCGCAACAACTCCACGCTGCTCCCCACCACCAACAGCAACCGGTTTCCCCCTCAGTTCTGGATTATCCCGTTGCTCAACGGACGCATAAAACGCATCCATATCAACATGAATAATTTTTCGAATATTGGTGAAGACAAAACATTTTTAAGAATAGGAATCAATTGTATCGCTTCCATCAGCCAAAGTAAAACAGTCAAAAACTTGGCAAAAAGCAAAAAAACACATAAAATATAATATAAATTTACAAACACTATGCCAGAAAAAAAGAAAAATTCGTACAACTGGATCTCCGATTTTGTTTATGGTGGTATTGATGGCGCTGTAACAACTTTTGCCGTCGTTGCCGGAGTAGAAGGTGCAAAGCTCTCTATTTCCACTATCCTTATTCTTGGTTTTGCCAACCTCTTTGCCGATGGTTTCAGCATGGCAACCAGTAAATATTTAAGTGATAAAACTGACCAGGAGCAGTATGACCGGATCCGAAAAAGAGAAAAAGCACACATCGGAAAAAACACCTCCCATAAAGATCAGGAACTTAATCGAATTATTTCCAGCTATGGATTTAAAGGAAAAGAGCTTATTGCCGCTAAAAAAGTTTTTCAGTCAAACCCAGATGCACTCCTGGATTTGATCATGCGCAACGAATACAACATGACCCAGGAGAACATTCATCCGGAAAAAGGAGCATTCTACACATTCATCTCTTTCCTTGTTATTGGGATTATTCCACTTCTTGGCTATCTCCTTAAACCAATTCTCAACACGGATGACAGCCAGACCTTTTTTGCCACCAGCATCGCGACGCTTGGGGCACTCTTCATCGTTGGAGCAATCAAATCACGCTTCACCGATCGCCACTGGACTATCTCTGGTGGTGAAACAGCCCTCATTGGTGGGGTAGCAGCAACCATCGCTTACATCGTTGGTTTCCTTTTAAAGGACATTGCGTCATAATAGGCGAAGACTTTTCAGTCTCTCCATTTTATAACCCACATTATTATGGATTTTGTTTCTATGCTACAAAACCTTAACTATTTAGCCGTACTCGTAGCAGCAATTGCAGCATTTGTTGTTGGCGCTGTCTGGTACTCTCCAATGCTTTTTGGAAAAGCATGGATGAAAGAGCTTGGCATTAAACCCGGAAAAGAGAAAAAGGGAATGGGGGCTGTATTAGCAAAATCCTTCCTTGTTACCTTCATTATGGCTACAACCCTTGCCCTTTTTAGTCCGGTTGGATGGTATGAAGGACTTTCTACAGGAGCAATCCTTGGCTTTGGAATTGGAGCTATGACCGGTATAAACAACATGATTTACGAAATGAAATCGAGCCAACTTATGCTCATTAATGCTGGATACGTTGTTATAATGTTTCTTGCTATGGGAACGATCATTGGTGCCTGGCAATAAAAGGACACTTCAAAAAGCCCCACAAAATATGTGGGGCTTTTTTCCTATTTCTATTTCTTTGGAATCAGCCTCAAAATCTTATCATCTCCAGACTGCACATTTCCCCGGCCATCCATATTACTCGTAGAAAAATAGATAAATCCATCAGGGCCTTGAGCCACATCCCGAATCCTTCCAAAATTAATACCTTCCAGCTCTTCATACAAAAGAACCTCTGAGAAATCATCATTTTGAACACGAACACGCATAATCCCCTCCCCTTTCAGCATTCCAAAAAAGAAATCACCCTGAAACTGCGGAAACACTTCACTGGTATAAAACATTCCAGATCCCGGTGCCACTGCCGGCGTATAAACAATTTCCGGCGCAATCAGCCCTTCTTCATTTCGTTCATGAGAAACCCGCGGCCAGCCATAGTTTCCTCCAGCAACAATCACATTGACCTCATCCCCGCCAGCCGGCCCATCAAAGACCGATGGCCCATGTTCTGTTGAATACATAACATCTGAGCCAGGAAACCAGTCAATCCCCTGAGGATTTCGATGCCCAAGGCTATAAACATATGAGTCTTCAAAAGGATTATCATCAGGAATCGATCCATCACGGTTCATTCTCAAAATCTTTCCTGCCAAAGAATCCATATTTTGAGCCAACTCTTTTTGCGTTGCATCACCTGTTGTCACATACAGTTTTCCATCCGGCCCAAAACGCAAACGCGAACCGGCATGATACTGCGCTGCTGGAATCTTATCCAAAAGAACCTCTTCATTCGACAATTGATCGCCTTCATCCACAAATCGCACCACCTTTACCCACATTTTCCCATTCTGGGTATACGCATAAGAAAGATAAATCATCTTATTCTGCTGATATTGAGGATCCAACGCCAACCCCATAAGTCCTTCCTCTCCACCAAGAGAAACTTCACTAAAAGTATGAAGTGGCTCATCCAAAAGGATGCCATTCTGAATAATCCGCAAACTCCCATTTCTCTCTGTTACCAAAACCCGATTGGAATCAGTAAAAACAATACTCCAGGGCACAAACAGATTTTCAGCAAAAACCTCTACCTCATAATCAACTATTTCATCCTCATGAATCACCTCCACCGGCTGCCCTTCCCGATCCAAAATAACCTCTTCCCCGGGCTCAAGATAATCCACAGCCCAAAAACCAAGGTATCCAAAGGCATAATAACCCCCAACAAGGACCAAAAGAGAAACAGCCAATACTCCAATACTTACTTTCTTCATATCTCACAGTATACAAAGACAACACCAAATACCCAAAGAAAATTATAAAATGTTTTTAAACCCCTCTCCACCCCAAGGTATTACTTCATCATACTTTCTCTTGAAATTTTCATGAAAAAAACATAAAATCAAATCACTCAATTAACTATATCTTGTATGCGACCACTTTCTGCAACACTAGAAGCCCCACAACAAGACGAAATCCGCCATTCACAAGTCCGATACATTCGACGAACTTCTATGGAATCTCTCATTCGGGATCCATTCCATGGTATTGCCAGCGATTATGACGGTGTTGTGGAACGACATGATCGACAAGATGTTGCAGAAGAAATTCGACCACTTTTTGTTGAACAATCCCTTGCTAAAGGCCTTCCATTAGCCTTTATCACCGGAAAAGAGTTCGCAGACGCAGTAACAGAAATCGCAAATCCTTTCCGGGCTGCCATCGCACAAGCCGGAATTGAGCTGAAGCCGGGAGATTTTATGATTTATTGCAACAATGGATCAAATCTTCTTGATGTTGGAGACCGCAATGCCCTGATTGAACAACGAGAGTTCAGCTACTCACAACTCAACACAATCGCTCAATCAGAAGCGGTTCAGGCTCTTGTTGAAATCTATAACATCATTGAAGAACAACGTGGACGATTTGGATTCAATCCAGATCCAGAAGCCTCACATTATCGGCAACAAGATCTTTCGACAATCTGTTTCCGTATCGATCCAGATGACATTCACCAGTCAAATGCGCCCCTTCATGTACTACGGGCATTAGAAAAAGCCGGAGGAGCAGCTCATCCAACCCGTTTTGATATCGCGAAAAAGATCAAAGCTGAACTGGCGCGACTTGGAGCAGACGACCTTGTTGTATCACCAACAGACCGATCAATCGACATTACTCCACCAGGATCAGGAAAACGAAAAGCCCTTGAAGACTTTTCAAAACGAACAGGAATAGACCCGGAAAACATCCTTCGTATTGGAGACAGTCCAACCGGAATGGATTATGGTCTTCTTTCTGCCAAAAGTCATGAATTCCGGGGAGGTTTCACCAATGTTACCCTCAACCCAGAAGAACTCCGACAACTTCAGTCAGATCCGGAACATTACGGAACAACACCTCCAGTGGAAATCAATCCAGGAGCTGATCAGTTCGAAAACGTAAAATGGCTGATGAACAACATCACCACCACAAGCCCTTGGGCTTAAGACGGATTAAAAAGGAAGACTAAATCCTTATCCATCCCTTTATGATCAAGGGACTTTTCAAAGATAAGCAAATCTTTGGGCGCAATAATGCAATGCTCTTCTCCTGGAGCAAAGTCAGCTTCCACACCGGGATACAGCCGCCGGACAGCAATGCCATCGCCTTTTCTTTGAAGCAAAACCCCTTCTCCTTCAAACACTTCAAGATGCTCCTCTTTTTCATCATGTTTTTCAAAAGAAAGATAATGCCCTCCCTTTACAACCAAAAACTTTTCAACCAAAGGATGCTCATGTTTGGTAATAAAAACACCTCCCCACGGTGTCGAAATCGTATTTTCTTTCTTTTCTTCAATTCCTTCCAGATACTCATTAAATTTATTCACACCATGCTCATTGGCTTGTGGCCACGCTTCCAGAACCTTTTTACAAAACAGATTAAACTCATCTTCAGTGGAAAAACCCTTAAATTGACAGATCTCTTCAAAAAAATCATTATAAGGACCGGCAAACTCAGCTTTGTCGTGGTCTAATCTATACATGAGCAACAATTATGAAATACCAAACAATCACCGACATCATAAGGCAGCACTTTCTCAAAAACAACTTCTACGCCTACCGGCTCCATCAACCACAAATAGCTGAAAAACTCTTAAAGGAGTATCAGGAGGTCTCTTCTCCATCCAACAAAAGAAACCTCTGCCTCGACAAATTCTGGTCCGAAATTCATTCATTTGGAGAGTCCAGAGAGATTATCGCCATCGATTTGGGTGGAACAAATCTGAATATCTTTAAAGTGCAGGTAAAAAACGAAAAAGAGATCGAAGTTACAGGAAAACATTCAACTCCTTTTTACGAAGATAAAATCTACACACCAGAAGCCCTTTTCACTGACCTTCAGAAAGAGATCGACAAATTCGTCACATCCTCAAAAGAACGCGCCAATTTAAAGAGCATTGTTTTTATCTTTAGTTTTCCGATCGAACAGCTGACCAGAGAAGACGGATATGTTGACGCTATTTGCACATTCTTTGGAAAAACACGTAAGAGTGAAGGAATTGTAGGACTTCAGGTAGGTCAGGCTTTCCAGAACCATCTGCGGGAAAACGGCTATACAAACGTTTCTGTTTCTGTCACCAACGACACGCCAATCTACAGCCTTGCCGCAAAAGGACACGAAATTATGAGTGGAGAATCATTTGATGCTTCTATGAACATTATTGTTGGAACAGGCATGAACGTTTCTGCCGCCTATGACGAAAAAAACATGGAAGAATGCAAAGGTTTGCGCGTTATCAATACCGAATGCGGAGATTTCAAAGGTGTTGAACTTTCAACATTCGATGAAAAATTCAAAGAGCTGAACGACACGCCAGATCGCTATCTCACTGAAAAAATGATGTCAGGAGCCTGGCTCAGTCAGGTTTTTGGAGTCATCATTAACGACCTTCTTGAAAACAAAATCATCACCAAAGAAGATCTCCACAATATTGATCATATGTCCGTTCAGGCAAAAGAGTTGGAAGATTTCATTGCCGATCCAAACACTCCACAAGAGAAAAAGACAGTTGTTGAGTTTGTATGGAGAGAAATCAATAAGCGTGGCGGTGCCACTGGAGCTATGGTTTTAGCAGGAATGATGTCAGAATTAACGAAAATTTTAGAAAAAGATAAGATCAATCTGATAATAATGGAAACCGGAAGTGTCCTTTCAAAAGGATATCGATTCCGGGAAGCCATGATCGACACCATTGATTCAGAGGTTGGACGACGTGGTCTGAGCGAAAAAGTTGAATACACATTCCTCGACCATCCTCACCAGTCAGCAATAGGAGCCGTCATCTTCGATACTTTCTTTTCACAATAAAGCATGAAAGACCGCGTTCGTATATCACTCACACTCAGACCAGAGATTGTTGCCCTCCTGGACAGCAAAGTCGATGGGACCAAAATTCGTAACCGGTCTCATGCTGTGGAAACCTACCTAAGGCAGGCGCTAGCTGCCAAAGCCGGACAAGCTGTAATCCTTATTGGGGATGAAAACAAAGTTCTTACCGATATTTGTGGCGAGACCGTTATTGAAAAAACACTCAACATGCTCAAAAAAGCCGGTATCAAAAGGATTATTCTTTGTTGTAAAAAAAGCGCAAACCAACTTCGTGAATTTCTTTCAAAGAAAATTTTTGCAGATTTTGATTTCATCTACACCGAAAACGAAGGAAACGGGACTGCTGCCGCCCTCTATAAATGTAAATCCAAGCTCAATCCAGAAAACTTTCTCCTCCTTTATGGAGACATTCTGGCAGAACTCGATATCTATGATTTCCTCGATTTCCATGAAAGCTCACATGGAGTTGGAACAATTGTTATTACCAGCGTTGCCGATCCAAAACCATGGGGTGTTGTAAAAGTAAAAAGGAACAGCGTCATAGAGTTTCATGAAAAACCAAAAGATAATGTTGAAGATCGAAACCGCCTTACCAATCTCATCCATGCTGGCATCTACGCATTTAAACCGGAAATCTTTGGATACATCGACAGCAAAACCAAAAGCCTGGAAACTGACGTCATGCCAAAACTAATTGAAGACAGGCAGCTCTACAGCTATCTGCTTGATGGTGTCTGGTTTAACATTAGTCGGGAAGATCTTCTTCACCACGCGCTCAAGTACTGCACTCCCAAATACAGGTCAAAAAAGGTATAATAGAAAAAACTAATGACCTTGAGGCATGTCCGATTTCTTTTTTGGCGCTGCAACATCAGC
>JAGQLQ010000022.1 GCA_020429235.1 Candidatus Peregrinibacteria bacterium
CAGCAAGCCAAATCCAACATTCAATTCCTGGGATTTGTTCCAGATGAAGAACTCCAGAAACTCTACAGCACAGCAAAAGCTTTGGTCTTCCCTCAACTTGAAGATTTTGGAATCATCCCTTTGGAAGCTATGGCATCAGGATGTCCTGTTATTGCTTATGCTGAGGGAGGGGCACTTGAAACAGTAATCGACGGAAAAACCGGAGTCTATTTCCATGAACAAACCCCGGAAGCTCTTAAAAAAGCTATTAGAAAACGGACAACCATCGATTTTGATCATCAAAAAATAGAGGAACATGCAAAAACATTTAGCGAGGAACACTTCCAAAAAGAGATTACAAAATTTATTGATAAAAAATGGAAAGACTGGCAAAAACAGATGACCTAACTTACACTCATTTCACGAACTAAAAACTCCTATGACTGTAATACAATCACATCTCAAACTCTATCAACGAAACTGGCTCTCAATACTGTTTATAACTCTTGTTGTAACAGCAGCCTTTACGCAGGCGGTAGTCAGCAGAAGCACAGCTACACATGCCGGAACCATCTTCCTGAGCATTGGAACAAAAAACGCTACAGACAGCACCAGCTTTGACGATTTTCAGGCAGCCGACCAATTCACAGAATCAGTTCAGGGATGGTTTAGAAATCCTGATCTTCTCACAAAAATTGCCGCAAACCTGGACCAGAACAAGGTGAGCATCTCTGCCCGAAAACAGGAAAAGCAAAATCTTGTCCTTACCTACGTTGCAAAAGATGAACAATCCGCCAAAAAAATAGGGGAAGAAACAATTGTAGCTTTAGATAAAGAGATTCAAGACTACAATGCTAACACAGGAAAATCTTTCACTATTGCACTCTCAAGCACTTATGTCGACACGATTCCTGATCGCACAATGATCTTCATTGCAATGGGACTCATTCTGGGAATTGTAGCGGCAATAATCCTCACATATGTCTATGAATTCCTTTTTGGATTCACCAGCTTTCCAAAGCAGGTTGAACAGACTCTTCAAAAAGAAGCGACCACTAAACTTGTGGGGGAGCTCCAATACAAAAACCCCACAATCATCTATATTTCGAGCAAGCCAAAGAAAGCTGCTAAAAATACACTGGCTTTCCCTCTTGATACCCGGGAAATCCTCAAAGAAAAAAAAGAGGTCATCGTAATCGCCCGACTTGGAAAATCCAAAATTCAGGATCTCAAAAACCTTAAGCCACTTTTGCCACCAGAATATGTACTCGTAACAGAATACTAAATGGTTATTGGCATTGATGTTCGTCCGCTTATTGGTAACAACATGAGCGGAGTTGAAATCTACACCAAGGAGCTGCTTTTGCAGCTTTTTCAGCTGTACCCAAAAACCACTTTCATTCTTTACTGCAACGCCGCAAAAAAACAGAACCATCTTTATCAACTCTTCAACCAGCCCAATGTCAAAATTGTCCACACAAGACTCCCCAATAAACTCTTAAACTTTTCTTTATCCTGGTTTCGATGGCCAAAAATCGACGAAACCATAAGAAAAAAAACAGGGCTTAAGGTAAATACCTTTTTCTGCCCGGATCTCCGCCTCACCCCACTCAGCAAAGACTGCAAAAAAATCATGGTGGTTCATGACCTCTCTTATCATCACTTTCCACAGTACTTTTCGCTTCGCACGCGTCTCTGGTACAAACTCCTCAACCCCAAAAAGGAGCTACAAAAAAGCGATCACATCATTACTGTCTCAAACTTCACAAAACAGGATCTCATCAAAACATACGGCCTTGATACCAAAAAAATCACCACTATCTACGAAGGCATCAGTAATGAATTTGCTACCAAAACAGAACAAAACATCACTTCAAAATATAATCTTCCACCTAAATACTTCCTCTTCCTCGCCACTATTGAACCACGCAAAAATATTCAAAATCTCCTCAAAGCCTTTTCAATATTCACCCAAAAAGAGGATCATGATGACATAAAATTAGTTCTGGCCGGGAAAACAAATCCCAAAATTTTTGCAGCTGTCCCTCAAAGCCAGAAAAAGAACATTCAATTTATAGGATTTGTTGATGAAATTGATAAACCGGCTCTTTACGCTGCTGCCCAGGCATTCATTTACCCATCCCTTTTTGAAGGATTCGGATTACCACTCCTGGAGGCCATGAAGGTAGGAACTCCAATCATTACTTCAAATACAAGCTCTATGCCTGAAGTCGTAGGGGATAGCGCAATCCTCATTAATCCAAACAATCCCGAAGAGATCGCTGAAGCCATGAGCCAGATTCTTCAACCCACAATAAAGAAAGAACTACAGGAAAAAATGGATCACCAAATCCAAAAGTTTTCATGGGAAAAGTGCGCCAAGCAAACAGCTAAACTTCTTTCCCTTTCCGCGTAAAATCTTTCACAAAAATCGCAATAGTCGTTGCTACCGGAATAGCCAAAACCCATCCAAGCACAGGCAAAAATTGCCCTCCAACCATAAGCGCAAAAATAATTACAATTGGATTAAGTCCAACAGCCCTATTCATCACATATGGAACAATAAGGTTGTTTTCAAATTGCTGAATGATCAGATAGTAAATACTCATCCAAAAAGCCAACTCCGGAGACTGACTCGCAACGATCAAAACCGTTGGCACCCATGCAAAGAATCGGCCAACAACAGGAATTGTCATACCCACACCAGAAATAAGCGCCAATGTAAGAGCATAATTCACTCCCATTAACGCCAACCCAATATAACTTAAAATCGTCGCGATCACTGAAACCAGAAACTGTCCGCGCAGCCACAAACCAACATTATCTTTTACAGCAGCCATCCGCGTTGAAACATAAGATCCATATCGACTTGGAAAAATCGTAAGGAAAAAATCATCAATAAACCGCTCTTCCACGACCATAAAGAAAGCTAAAATCAAAACAATAAGAGTATTGAAGAGCCCAATGGAGATCGACACAACCTGATCCGACAAAAAGCTGAAAACATTCTGAACCTGAACCGCCGCTGACTGAATATCCACAGCATCAACAAACTCACGCATATAAGGTTCCAATTGCTTCCCAAAAGGAATACCTTCAAGATTCACATTATCGTTAATCACAGCTCCATTAATATTCTGAGCAATGGCAACAACCTGATCCGCCACCAATCCCGCCACTTTTGAAACAAAGAGACCAACAAAAAAGAAGAGTACAAGATAAACCAAAAGCATTCCTAAAAATCGGGGAATTTTATGAGCTTCCAGAAAGTCGACCAAAGGATCCAATGCCGCCGCAAAAAGAAAAGCAATAAAAAACAGAAGCAAAATCCCTCCAATATAATAAAGGAAAACGAAAAAAAGAATCGTCAGAGCCGCTATAGCCGTGGCTTTCGCAACACTTGAGTGATTAAACTCAACCTCTATAGTCTGTTTTTTTTCCTGATGATGTAAATGCGGAACCTCCGCCTTCAAAAATGAAATCGCTTTCTTTTTGTTGAGCTTTTTCATGCGTTTCTGCACATCCTCCCACCACATTCCAACCTTACTTTTTTTCTTTCGAGCCATACATTTAGCTGGTTATAGCATTAATAATAAAGGTCACAAGCGACCACGAAACAGTCGCAAGAGAAAGACCCACCAACGCATTCACAAGATACTTCTTCCCACGCTCCTTCTGGTCCACCAAACCACCATAAATATAGAAATATCCACCTATAACAATAAACAGAACCGAAACAATCCCCGACATAGCCAAAAGAAAGTTCGCCAGATAGGTTATAAAATAGGGAATCATTTGGAGAGAAATGCGACCGGTCTTAATCGCGCAGCCAAGCAAAAGATCCCTCTTAGGAGCATCACCAACGGACTTGGCAGCTTCAACATTTTTTTCAGCCTGTTCCTTTTCAGCATTTACCTTAGAAAAATCCTTACAGGCATCAGAAGTACCATAACCGCCACCCTTACATAAATCCGGCAGAGAGTTATAGTCATTTGTCGATTTTTGCAACTGTATATCAGCTTCCTTTACAGCAACATCTTTCGCAGTTGGAACTTCACCACTCAACTCATATTTATTCAATAGATCAGCACAAAGTGCATCAACCCTCTCAGCACAGTCACTCGGTTTCTCATTCTGCTTGCACCCAGCTGTATCAGGTAAAAGCGTAAACTGAGCATTGGCTGGAGAAGCTCCCGCAGTGAGCAAGAGAAGGATGAACGCAGCAAAAAATGATCGTTTCATAAGCAATACAAATATTAACTGCATTATAACAGAATTGTGTTCTTCGCCATAGCAGAGTAGTATAGCCTCTGCTGTAAAGTTCAAAAATGAATGCCAAAGCCCCAAAAAAAGATGGACTCCCAATAGTTGCGATTGTTGGACGGCCCAATGTTGGAAAGTCGAGTCTCTTTAATCGACTTATTCACAAGCGATATGCCATTACATCGCCAGTAGCCGGAACAACACGGGATAGAATCTACTATCGCGCCGAATTGAACGACCTCACGGTCGTCCTGGTCGACACAGGTGGTTTGGAATATGGGAAAAAACTCAATATTGAAGCAGATGTCCAAACCCAGGTAAACGTTGCCATTAAAGAAGCCGATCTTATTTTCTTTTTGGTTGATGTCAAAGATGGCCTCACTATTGAAGATCAAAAAGCCGCGCAAATCTTACGAAAAGCCAAGAAAAAAATTATCTTTGTCGCCAATAAAATCGACCACAAAGAATCGACTCACAACATTCCTGAAACCATGAAGCTCGGATTCGGTGAGCCAATCACCATGTCCGCCTACCACAATATCAATGTTGAGGAGCTCATAGACACAGCCGAAGAGATTTTAAAAGAACAGGGATGGTCTCCTATAAGCAAAGCAGATCAGGAAAAGCAGCAGGATACCATCAATGTCTGCTTCCTCGGAAAGCCGAACGTCGGAAAATCCTCATTGGTAAACGCTCTCCTCGGGAAAGAAAAAGTCATTGTAT
>JAGQLQ010000023.1 GCA_020429235.1 Candidatus Peregrinibacteria bacterium
CTCTCAGACCAGCTACCCGTCATAGCCTTGGTAAGCCATTACCTTACCAACAAGCTGATAGGCCGCAGGTTCCTCCCAAAGCGCAAAAGCTTTACTCTTACGAGACCATCCGGTATTAGACCTCATTTCTGAGGCTTATCCCTGACTTTGGGGTAGATCCCAACGTGTTACTCACCCGTCTGCCGCTCCCTAAAAGGGCGCTCGACTTGCATGTGTTATGCACACCGCCAGCGTTAATCCTGAGCTAGGATCAAACTCTTCAAATAAAAGTGTTTGATTCTTTCTCTTGGATAGAAAAAGAAAATTTTTAACTTCAAAGTTAATATACTAGGGCACTTTCTCTATTACACACTAGATGTTAAGGATCATGTCGGTCATCAAATTATTAATTTAAGGACCGCGCAAATGTGATGCAAATAATTCGTAAGCAACCACATGTTAATGAAGCCACTTGGCTATACAGCACAAATAGCAGATGAATTCTAGGTGCTGACCTTTGGAAAGTCAACACCATTTTCTTAAAAAATATGATATAATGAGAAATGCAATTTCATAAACAAATATCATGATTCCAAAGAACACACAGGGAGGCTCTCAGCACGATCCAATTACAGATAGCATCCTCATTCCAACTGTTATTGAAAAAACACACGCGGGTGAAAGAGCTTACGACATCTATTCACGACTTTTAAAAGATCGAATCGTTTTTTTGGGAACAGCTATTAATGATACCGTAGCCAACAACATCATTGCCCAGCTGCTTTTCCTTGAAAGTGAGGATCCAAAAAAAGACATTACCCTCTACGTTCACAGTCCAGGTGGACATGTAACAGCCGGACTTGCTATCTATGACACCATGCAACTGATTAAGCCTGACGTCTCAACTGTTTGTGTTGGACTGGCGGCTTCTATGGGTGCGGTACTCCTGGCTGGAGGTGCAAAAGGAAAACGTTTTGCGCTCCCAAATGCAGAGGTCATGATCCACCAGCCACTTGGAGGAATCCAGGGGCAGGCTTCTGACATCTCAATCCACGCCGATCACATTATTAAGACCAAATATCGTCTCAATAAAATTTTGGCAGACCACTCAAAGAAACCGCTGAAGACTGTTGAAAAAGATACTGATCGTGACAACTTCATGTCAGCCGAAGAAGCCATGAAGTATGGATTGATCGACAAAGTGATCGCTCAACACAAATAAAATCCAAAACTGAAAGGAGCGCGCTATTTCTTCTTGGCGCGCTTTTTTTCTACGTAAGAAACGGCAAAATCTACAATCTTCCCGGGAACATCCACTTTTGTAACCTTCATCAATCCCCGGAACCCGGGATTCGCATTCACCTCCATTACCAGCGGACCTTTATCCGTTCTTAGAATATCAACCCCTCCTATTTCCAGACGTAAAGCTTTCACTGCTTTTACAGCCATCTTTTTTTCTTTATCAGTCAGCTCCACCGCCGTCGCCTTTCCTCCAAGATTCAAATTTGACCGGAACTCTCCTTTTTTGGCTGTTCGCTTCATGGCAGCCACAACTTCATCCCCAACAACCAAAGCTCTATAATCAACACCTTTAGCCTCAAGAACATATTCCTGAATCATCAATACATTTGACTGAATGCTATCCAGCAACATGCCAAGCGCCGAATGCAAAGAGCGTCGACTCTCCACAATCACCACACCAGACCCAAACGTTCCAAATGGCGTCTTCAAAATAACCGGATACCCGCCAATCGCGTCAATCGCCGCGTCCAGATAATCAAACTTTCGTACAACCACCGTTTTCACGACAGGAATCCCCTTCTTCGACAGAATCTGCATTGTTCGCAGCTTATTTTTGGCATTCAGAATTGGCATATATCTATTAATCACAGGCACTTTATTCAGCTGGAACTGCTTAATAATCGAAACCTCCAAATCCAAACCATAAATAAGACCAACCCGGGGAATAATCACATCACACCCTTCAAACTTTTCGTTCCGCTCAAAAACCTCATACTTTCTTCCATGAAAATAAAGTTGATACTCATTGGGATTGATCATCAAACACTCATGCCCGGCTTTTTCAATCGCCTCTTTTAAAAGTTTTGTCTCTTTTTTCTGAGACGATCGATATCCGTATCCTTCCAAAACTTTGCTAAAATCGAGAATTCCTATTTTCATGATTGAGATTTTTTATATTTATCGATCGAGTATTTCAAAAGAGCTGTCGGAACATCCACCGATGACACAGAATTGATTCCCGCCAAACCAGGATTCGAATTCACCTCAATAACCACAGGGCCTTTTGAGCTTCGCATAATATCGACTCCAGAATAGTCCAGCCCCAAAAGTTTTGTGGATCGGATAGCAATCTTCTTTTCTTCGGGCGTCAATTCCACCTCTTCAAAATCTCCACCCTGGTGAACATTTGATCGAAACTCCCCCTTTTTGGCTGTCCGCTTCATGGCTGCCACCACCTTATCACCTATAACAAAGGCACGGTAATCGCTGTTGTCACTTTCAGCAACATACTCCTGAATGAGTAATATGTTGGTCTGACCAAATCGCCACAAAATATCGAGCGCTGAAAAAAGCGAACGCCGACTTTCAATAATCGCCACACTCTTCCCCATCGCTCCGAAGGCCGACTTCACAATAATAGGGTATCCCCCAACCTGCTTGATGGCTTTATCCAAGTATTCAAAGTGACGAACCACCACCGTATTCGGAACGGGCACTTTTCCTTTCGTTAGAATCTGCATTGTCCGCAGCTTATTTTTTGCCCGAGAAACCGGCAGATACCGATTCACAACCGGCATGTTCATAAGCTCAAACTGTTTCAAGGTCGCAAAATCGGCCTCCATCCCAACACTACCTCCCATTCTTGAAATCAAAACATCACACCCTTTAATCGGTTTTCCTTTATAAAGAATCTTCGCGTCCTTCCCTGTAAAAAGAAGCTGACAGTCCTGTCCATAATAAAAGACAGGTTTATAACCTTTTTCCCGAACAGTTTTGGCAAGCATTTTGGATCCAAGCGACGATTTTTTCTTATAAACCGTCTGCTTTGTTGTTTCTCCAGAAGAGCTCCCAGCTGGTTTCGACACATAGATTCCAATACGGAGTGTCTTTTTTTGAGTTTTCTTTTTCATATCAATCGAATTATATCATGAAGAATATTCCGAAGCACCAGGGCTTCCTATTCCAATGTATTTCTGATACTATACTCCAGAACTAAAAACACGAATGAGGATACACGTCGATAAAATATCTTCAAGTACAAAAAATATTCCCCTAAAACATGAGGTGAATATTAGCAAACGCATTCCGTCCGTTGACGGGACAGTTGTTGCGGTGCGGGTGCTGGAAGATAAAAAAATTTACAATCAGCTTGAGCTCAGCAACGGACGGCTCTCAACCATTCACCTTGGAGATGTCATTGTTGTCACTCTCGGAAACCGCCGGGCTTTAAAAGGATTCGTTGGGAAGGTTCCCGACGCTTTAAAAGCCGGAGATATTATTAACATTCTCAATCTTGGAGGTGTGGCCGGACAATGTACCAGTGCCAACTTAAAAGAGGTGGGACGCCCACTGAAAGCAGAAGTTCTGGGTGTAGTTCTCAGTAAAAAAAGAGAACCTCTCAACATTAAAGACTACAAGATGTTTTCACCAGCCAAGAAGATCCGCTCCGATGTTCCACTTATTGTCGTCAGCGGAAGCTGCATGAATGTTGGAAAAACATCGGTTGCCAGTGAGATTATTAAGTCCGCAACTCGTGAAGGATTTAAAATCTGCGGAGCAAAAGTTGCTGGTGTGGCCGCACTCAGAGACACACTTCGCATGGAAGACTATGGAGCTATAAAAGCCGTTTCCATGATTGATGCCGGATACGCATCCACCGCAAATCACAAATCTCAAACCATTGGTATTACAAAAGGAGCCATCAACTATCTCTCCAAAGAAAAACCGGATTATATAATCCTGGAGCTTGGAGATGGTATTTTTGGAGAATATGGTGTTATGCAAATCCTTGAAGACAAAGAGCTTCAGGAACACATGTCTGCACATATAAGTTGTGCCGGAGATCCTATGAGTGCCGCCAAAATCAAAGAAGTTTGTGAAAAAATCGGTGCTCCATTGCACGTTATTTCCGGGCCAGTCACCGACAACAGCGTTGGGGTATCGTTTATTAAAAAAGAACTGAAGGTCTACGCGCTCAACGGTCTCTACGAAGGAGGAAAGCTGTTTTCATACCTTAAAAAAAGTATCTTCTAATTCGAAGTCCATGTTGAAAAAAATTGCAGCCGCCAATCTTATTCTCACCTCAGTATTTGTCTTAAGCGGATGTTTTAATTTTGCCGATGAAGAGCAACCGCAAGATCTAGCTCCAGGCACATCCAGCAGCTATGAAACAAACGAATTTTCCATTTCCACTCCATCTGACTGGGAAGTAATTGACCAAAACGATTTCACCGCTGACGTTCCACCAGAGACATTGGTCGTTTTCCGCAACAACGTTAAAAACGAAACCTACACCGCCAACGTTAATATTGTAAAAAGAGAGCTTCAGGAAAGTGTTGATTCACTCGAATACGCAAACCTGGTAGCCAACCGTGAAAAATCAGGACTCGTCGACTATAGTGAAAACCGCAAAGACACAATTGCTCTTCAAGGTCCGGACGGCGAAATTCAAACATATTTAACAGTTTTCCAGGCGCGAAAAACAAGTAATGACCAAATGATCCGCTACTACCAAACCTACATTGCCCGTGAAAATGCGGCATATATTATAACCGGTTCCACATCACTCCAGGAGACGGAAACCACTTCTCAAACTGTTGAGAATATCGTACGATCCTTCCAGATTCGGTAACACCCAGCCGAGGTGGCGGAACAGGCAGACGCGCAGGACTTAAAATCCTGTAGTAGCAATACTGTGCGGGTTCGATCCCCGCCCTCGGCACCACTACATCGTCATCAACCGGTAAAACAGATCCGGATAAGATTTTTCCTGAAAATGTCCAAACCCGGAAAGCTTGAGGACATTCCACGAGTCATCAAACTCATTCGCAGACTCAATCGGGATAAGGTGATCGTCGTCTGAAAAAACTGCAACCTTGTGAGTCGCGCGTATTTTCGACATATCCACCGGATGTTCCAAAACCCGCTCAACAGCTTCCACATTCGAATTCGGCCAGAGTTTTCGGTAACGGGCATACGGCAAAACACCAACAGCCGGTGCTACCACAAAGATCCGATCAAGCTCCATTTTTTCCGCAAGCTTCAACGCAAAAAATCCACCAAGCGAATGTCCCACAATAGAATCATGCGGCAAAAAATCCTTGGTAAGATCTTCCAAGAAAGCCATTGAATCCTCAAAGTTCGGATGCTTTGAATTTGGCCAGGTCTGATTGATAACCTCATATCCAAACTGCTTCAATTGACCTTCTAACCACGGAAACCAAACAGAGTTCGCCGACGCCTCAAATCCGTGAATAAACAGAACTTTTTTCATAGGAAAATCATAAATCCCAACCATTGTACGGGCCACACTTTATTTCCGCAACTTCTGACACTGTGGACAAACAAACGTTCCACGCCCTGCTACCACCATCTTTTCAATTGTTGTTCCACAGGTATAGCAAGGATCATCCTTGCGACCATAAATCTTCAAATAGTCCTGATGTTTCCCCAGTTCACCGCGCGTTCCAATAAAGTCGGTCATAGAAACACCACAATGCTGAATCCCCTCTTTCAGACAATGAACAATCGCCTCAAAAAGACGTTCTTTATCCTCTTTTCTCAAAGCTTCAAGTCGCGATTGTGGATGGAGACCACTTCGGAAACAGGACTCATCCGCATAGATATTTCCAATTCCGGCAATCATGTCCTGCCGCAATAACGTATTTTTCAAAATCCCTCTTTTCCCCCGAAGCATCTTCATAAAAAGATCTTCATCCAAATCTTGCAAAGGTTCAACCCCCAAACGGTCCATGCCCGTCAAAGCATCAATCTCATCTTTATGCGCCAACCAAATCCGCCCAAACTTGCGGGCATCACAAAAGTACAAAGCCGTCGCATCCGAAAAAACAAACACCGCCCGCACATGACTTTCCTTCCTGTACAGCTTTTTCCAAAGCAAACGCCCACTCATCCGCAGATGGATCACCAGGCGCATATGTCGATCCAGTTCAAAAACAATAAACTTGCCGCGGCGCGTCACGTTTAAAATCCTCAAACCCAAAAGCTGATCTTTAACCACATCAAAAGAAGGAATGAATGTCGATTTCACCCGTCCTTCCAGTCCCCAAAACTTTTTCCCGATTGCAGTTTCCCGCAGTTCACGGACAATCGTCTCCACTTCTGGCAATTCCGGCATAAATCTTGTAGAATAACAATTAAATTCCACCCGTATGTATACATTAAATCTTTTCAACATGAAAATTTTGCGGAACCTGGCAGTCCTGGCCACTCTCTTTTCATTTGCTCTCACCGCCTCCGCGCAGAGCTATACCGACCTGGGAGAAGCACACAAAAACTATGATGCCATTATGTTCTTAAGCGACCGCGGTGTGGTTGAAGGATATCCAGATGGATCGTTCAAACCGGAACAGGCAGTAAACAGAGTTGAAGCCATTAAAATGATCTTTGGAGCAATTGAAGTAGAAGACCCTCAAGAGCTTATTTACGGTGACTTTCCAGACATCGACCAAAATGCCTGGTATATTGATTATTTCCGAAAAGCTTTTTCTCTAGGAATTGTTGAAGGATATGATGATGGATTCTTCCGACCTGCACAAACTGTGAATCTGGTTGAAAATCTAAAGATTCTTTTTGAAACAGCAGGAGAAACACTCCCAACCAACATCACCACCAAACCATATGCTGATGCCATGACTGGTCAATGGTACACACCATATGTTCAACTTGCGAAAAACATGAACCTCCTGGACGCTGACAGCCAAAACAACATCTATCCGGCCCAGGGAATGTCTCGTGGATCTCTTGCCGAAACCATTTATCGGTATTTGATGGTTACTGAAAACGACATGGAAAGCTTTGACCCGGAAGAGGTACCAAAAGAAAACGAACAGCCAACACCAAGTGGATATATCCTTACCGTCCACATTGCAGATTTTGAATACGGACCATCAAACCTTCTTGTTCCTCAAGGATCAACAGTACGATTCATTAATGAAGACGATGTTGACCACACCGTCACCGACGATGGCGGAGCGTTTGACAGCGGAACCATTGAGCCAGGTGAAGAGTTTCTCTACACATTCGACGACCTTGGCCTATTTAACTACAGCTGCACCCTCCACCCGGCCATGATCGGAAAAATCACCGTCAAGCCGGCAAACGAGGTCCCGACGATATAAAAATTAAATAAAAGAAAGAGAGCCTGGATGGGTTCTCTTTTTTAATTGATGACACAGAAGAAAGGTGCCTGAAGAAATTCATGGTGGGCGATCTGGGGGTCGAACCCAGGACCTTACGGTTAAGAGCCGTCTGCTCTGCCAACTGAGCTAATCGCCCACACCATACTCCTTCCTTTCTGCACTTTGAAAAATGCGATGGATAACTTATCATTGAATCACCTCCTGTTCAACCGATAATGAAGAAAATCCTTTTCTATACCGATACCCCCATTCATGGCGGAGCTGAACGCCACATGCTCCAGCTCGCCAAACATCTTCCAAAAGCCAAATACACCATTGAGCTTGCTTGTTCCAATTACAAACAACTCAATGAGTGGTGCAAAGAGTGGATCGCTGCCGGCTTCAAAGTCCACCGCCTGAAAGTGGCACACAAGCACGATCCCCGGACCCTCCTCCAATTTAAAAAAATTCTCAAATCGACGGAACCAGATCTGGTCCATCTGCATTTATGGAATCCTGGCGGATGCCGTTATGCTTTTGGTGCAATCGATAAACGATCAATAAAAATTGTCAGCACCGAACACGACCCATTTCCAATTTCCGGCCTCAAAAAAAGCGTCAAAAAAACGGCTCTCAAAAAAACGGATCACACCATTACCGTTTCCGATGCCAACAAACAGCTCATGCTCAAAATGTATCCTGAAGTAAAAGGAAAAATATCAACCATTCACAACGGCATCGATCTGCAACAGTTCGATCAAAGCATTATTCGATTTTCCACTCAGGCCAAAGACAAAATCCGCGAACAGATCTTTCAGGCTGACCACGACGACTTCATTATCCTTACAATAGCGGAGCTTCACCCCCGCAAAGGCCTCAACTACCTTATCGAAGCTTTCAAAACCATTCAGGAGCAGAAACCCAAAACCAAACTCGTGATCGTTGGGAAAGGCCCACAAAAAGCCAAACTCGAAAAACTTATCAAAAAATTAGAACTGTCTGATAGTGTAGTCCTTGCCGGACATCAGGATGACATTCCACAAATCCTCAAGAGCGCAAACCTGTTTGTGCTCCCAAGTGTGAAAGAGGCTTTTGGACTGGTCCTTCTGGAAGCGATGGCGGCACAGCTGCCAATCATCGCCACCGAAGTTGGAGGCATCCCGGAAATCGTCCAGAACCACAAATCTGGAGAGCTGGTACCAGCTCAAGATTATGAACTCCTGGCTGACAAGATCCTTGCCGTCATGAGCAATAACGCACTGATGCAAAAACTGGCTTATATGGGACACCATCGCGTCAAAACCTTTGATGTTACGGAAATGGTCCGCAAGACCGAAAATATTTATGACACATTGATCAAATGAAACTGAAAACCATCTACATCTGCGAAAGCTGCGGACACACAGCACCAAAATGGCTGGGGAAATGCCCGGACTGCGATGCCTGGAACTCCTTCCACGAAGATGTGGTTGCCAAAGACCCCAAGCGCGAACATAAGGGCGTTGCTCAATCCGTCCAACCGCTCCATCAGGTGAAAGAGAGTGATAATCGGATTCCTACCAATATTGGTGAGCTGGACCGAGTTCTAGGAGGAGGAATTATTGAAGGAAGTTTGGTTTTGATGAGTGGTGAGCCAGGAATTGGAAAGTCCACACTCACGCTCAAACTGTGCGAACAGATTGCCAACGTGAAGCAAAATGTCCTCTACGTTTCTGGAGAGGAGTCAGTGCAGCAGATCAGCCTGCGCGCCAAACGCATGGGCATCCAGAAAGAAAATTTGGGGATTCTGGGTGAAAATAGTGTTGAGAACATTATGGAAACGCTTGAAGCGGAAAAGCCGGATTTTGTAGTGATCGATTCGATCCAAGTCATGAATACTGGCGCCAGCCCGTCACTTGCTGGAAGTATGAGTCAGATTCGTGCCTGTACAGAAATTTTTATGACCTTCGCAAAACAGAACAATGTACCAATCCTGATTATCGGGCATGTGAACAAAGAAGGAAATCTTGCCGGACCAAAAGTCTTGGAACACCTGGTCGACACTGTGCTCCTCATTGAAGGAGATCGATACCAAAACCTGCGCGTGCTGAGAACGGTGAAAAATCGCTATGGATCAACCAATGAGATTGGCCTCTTTGAAATGACCGACACCGGCCTCGCCGAAGTCAGGAGCGCCTCCAAACTCTTCCTCGAAGGCCGCAAAGCAGACGCCTTCGGCTCGGCCATCACCGCAGTCGTGGAAGGAACCCGCCCACTCCTCTTGGAAGTCCAGGCGCTTACCAGCTCCACTCCTTTTGGCTATCCCAAGCGGGCCGCCAGCGGATATGACGTCAACCGCCTCCAACTCCTGCTGGCAGTCATCCAAAAACACCTCCGCATCGACATGAGCTCACACGACGTCTACGTCAACGTGGTCGGCGGTTTCAAAGTCAACGACCGCTCTACAGATCTGGCAGTCATCATGGCCATTATTTCCTCGCTCTACAAAACCGCGCTGCCACAAGAAAGCCTCTTCATTGGTGAAGTCGGGCTCTCCGGTGAACTCCGCTCCGTCCCTCACCTCAAAAAGCGAATTCAGGAAGCCAGCAAAATCGGCTTCAGCAAAATCTACACTCCTCCAACCAAAGAGAAAGTCACCGGACTCACGCCAGTTGCCATTGAAGAAATCGGCCAGGCACTCAAAGAGTTAAGCCTTAAGAAGAGCAAAACTGCTAAGAAATCCCAAACAACTTCAGCGCATTCTCCGTCGTAATGTTCGCGATCTCTTCCGTGGTTAAACCTCGCTGGTCAGCGAGGCACTTTGCTGTCTCCACGACAAACGCCGGTTCATTCCGCTGCCCTCTGTACGGCTGAGGCGTCAAATACGGACAATCCGTTTCAATCAGCAACAGTTCAGCCGGCGCTTCAGCAGCAGCCTCTCGCAAATAATCATTCTTAGGATACGTCACCACACCAGAAAACGAAGTATGATATCCCCTTCTCCAACACTCACGAGCATATTCAATCGTTCCGGTAAAACAGTGGAGAATCACTTTTGAATTCCCAACTGCGCCCAGAATCCGCATGGCATCATCCCACGCATCCCGTATATGCACCACCACTGGTACATTCAACTTTTTCGCTAATTCCAACTGTCGTCGAAATGTCTCCTGTTGTAAGTCATGCGGCTGAAAATCACGGAAATAATCAAGCCCCATCTCCCCCAAAGCCACCACCTTTTCCTCCTCCCCAACCAACCGCTCAAAATCTGCCAGGACCGCATCCGTCAACTGGTCCGCATTATGAGGATGCACCCCCAAGGTCGACCAAAACCATTTTCCCGGCCGAGCCTTCACAAACTCCAGCGCCTGCAAAGAATCCTTCACCGTACACCCAACAATAATCTGGTTCGTTACTCCAGCCTCCTCCGCCCGGACAATCAAATCCTCAACATCCGGGAACTCCTTGGCGAAATGAATATGTGAGTGTGTATCGGTAAACATGGCCTTCGCAGCTTATAAAATTTGACGAAATCTCATGCATTATATAAGCTGGCTCCAGACAACTCAAACACATGCAAACAAACGCAACAACAACTTTTTACTTCTTCTACGCGATCAACCAATCGTGAGGAGTTTGTGAAAAAGAAATCTGTTTGCCTTCACTCCTCACCAAGAGGAGTTTTTTTTAATCTCTTACCCACTTCTTATGCTATTATCACAGAAGTCTCAATTCAGCCGACCAAACAAGATTTGTCTTTATTGAAGCCAACTTCCGCAAGCCAAAAACTCCTCAATTTCTAACTTCCAAAAACATGATTATCGTAATGAAAAAAGGTGCCGACCAAGCCCTCGCCGACAATGTTGTCAGTATGATTCATAAGCTGGACCTGAAACCCATGCCAATGATTGGAACAGAAAGAACCGTCATTGCCGTTATTGGTGATGAGAGAGCGATCGACCAACACCGCATCCATGCCATGCCGGGAGTCGACCGCGTCATGAACGTTCTGGATCCATACAAACTTTCAAGCCGGGAAACCAAACATGAAACCACTGTCATTGATCTTGGTGACGGTGTAACAATTGGTGGAGAAAAAATCGCTATGATGGCCGGACCGTGCGCCGTGGAAAGCGAAGCCCAAATGGAAGCTGCCACAAAAGCAGTGAAAGATGCCGGAGCCCAAATTCTTCGTGGGGGAGCTTTCAAACCACGAACCAGTCCATACTCATTCGAAGGCCTTGGGCCAGATGGACTCAAACTCCTTTCAGATGCAGCAAAAAGACATGGCATGAAGGTGATTACAGAAGTGCTCGATGTCCGCGACATCGACGCCGTTGCCCAGCACGCAGACATCCTGCAAATCGGAACCCGAAACATGTCCAACTTCAACCTTCTCAAAGAGGTCGGAAAGGTAAAAACACCTGTTCTCCTTAAACGTGGAATGAGCGCGACGGTGAAAGAATTACTCCTTGCCGCGGACCATATTATGTCGAATGGGAATCAAAACGTCATGCTCTGTGAACGTGGAATCCGCACCTTTGAAACCGAAACCAGAAACACGCTCGCCCTTGCCACCGTTCCACTGGTAAAAGAGCTGAGCCACTTACCAATCATCGTGGATCCAAGCCACTCAACCGGAAAGCCATCACTCGTCTCTCCAGTAACATTGGCTGCGATTGCCGCTGGTGCCGATGGAATTTTGATCGACGTCCATCCAAATCCGGCAGAAGCTATGTGTGACGGAGATCAGGCCATTAAACCGGATCACTTTGTGGAACTTATGGGACAGCTTGCTCCTGTGGCTCAGGCTGTGAATCGTACTCTTTAATCCTGGATGATGATCACCATTAAAGCCCGTATAAAAAATCAACAGGATCAAAGCTATCCAATTCTTATTGAAGATGGACTCCTCCAAAAAATTCCTGATCTTTTGAAAAAAGGAGCCTATGGTGAAAAGTATGCCATTATTACGGACACCAACGTTGGAAAGCTTTATGGACAAACTTTAAACGCCAAAATGGCCGCTAAAGGAATTCAATCCGAAATCATAACCTTCCCTTCGGGAGATCAATCAAAACGCCTGGAAATCGTTGAAAAAATAGCAAATCGTATGCTTCGCAAAAAATTTGACCGTTATGATGCTGTTATTACTTTGGGCGGGGGCGTTGCCGGAGATCTTGGAGGCTTTGTAGCCTCTATCTACATGCGCGGGATTTCCTACATTCACATTCCAACCTCGGTCGTTGCAATGTGCGATTCAAGTATTGGCGGAAAAACAGGAGTTAATTTAGAAGGAGGCAAAAATTTGATTGGACGAATTGAACAACCTGAGGCTGTATTCATCGATCCTTCCCTTCTGAAAACTTTACCCGAATCCGATTTCATAACAGGAATGGCAGAAGTGCTGAAGTATGGGGCAATAATGGATAGTGGCCTATTCAAACTTCTTGAAAAATCATATCCACAAATTCAGAAACGCAATCGCAACATATTGAATAAAATAATTGAACGATCTGTAAAAAATAAAGTTTCAGTGATCCAAAAAGATGTAAATGAAAAGGGATTACGAAAAATTCTCAATTACGGCCATACCCTTGGTCATGCTTTAGAAAAAATGAGTAACTATAAAATATCCCATGGCGAAGCCATTGCCCTTGGAATGAAAGTTGTTAATATCATGGCCGTTCAACAAAGTCAGCTTTCCCAAGGAGATAACGACCGAATAAATAATTTGATCGATCGTTATCAGATCATTCATCCAAAAAATATTGCGACTATTCATCACCGCAATAGTCACAAACTGTGGAATCTCATGAATAGCGACAAGAAGGCAAAAAGCGGTTCAATACAGTTTGTCATTCCAACCTCCATTGGCAAACATCTGATAGCCACCAGCTTTACTCAAAAAGATTTCACCCAAGCTCTCAAAAACTATGCTTAGAATCATTCCTCCCAGCAAAAAGCTCCCCAATATATCCATCCAGGTTCCCGGATCCAAAAGCTACACCAACCGCGCACTCCTTTTGGCAGCCCTTGCCAAAGGAAAAAGTACACTTATTGATCCACTGGAAAGTGAGGATACTTTGGTTATGAAAAAGGCATTAAAGCAACTTGGCGTCCATATAACATCATCAAAGAACAAAATTATTATTCACGGATCTGATGGAAAGTTTACACAAAGCGCTCAACCTCTCTTTTTAGAAAATGCCGGGACCGCTGTCCGATCCTTAACTGCGGCTCTGGCAACGCAACCATTTGAATCAACTCTAAGTGGCAATAAACGAATGCAGGAAAGACCACTCAAGGATCTCATCAATGCTCTTAAGAAAGCACAAATCAAAATAGAGAGTAAAACAGGATGTCCCCCTGTGACTCTTCATGGACCTTTGCCAGGAGGATCAACCTCAATAAAAGGTGATGTCAGCAGTCAGTATATTTCTGCACTCCTCATGGCAGGACCACTGGCTCAAGAAACTTTTACCATCAATATTGCCGGAAAGCTTACATCACGACCATACGTTGATATGACCCTCCACATCATGAATCAGTTCGGTGTGGCTGTTAGCGAAAAGAAAAACCGATTTACCATTCATCCACAAAAATATAGAGGGAGAACCTACCACATAGAGGGTGATGCTTCATCGGCCACCTATCCTCTTGCCCTTGCGGCACTCCATGGAAACAAAGTCATCATCAAAAATATTAATAAAACCAGTAAACAGGCAGATATTCAATTTCTGGATGTTCTTGAAAAAATGGGATGCCGTATAAGCAAAACAACAAAGAGCATAAGTGTTCAAGGACCAAAGCAACTCACACCATTAAGAACAATTAATTTGAACAAACTTCCCGATGCAGCCATGACTGTCGCTATTCTTTGCGCTTTTGCAAAAGGAAAATCAGAACTTACAGGATTAGCCAATTTGCGGGTCAAAGAAACCGACCGACTCAAAGCACTCGCCACCGAGCTCACCAAAATTGGTGCCAGGGTAGAGGAAGGAAAAGATTTCCTTACCATACATGGCGATCCCGAAAATCTTCATGGAGCCATTATTGAAACATACAATGACCATCGTATGGCCATGTGTTTTGCTGTAGCTGGAAGTAAAATTTCCAATATCCATATCCTCAATCCTGATTGTGTACAAAAAACTTATCCAACATTCTGGAAAGAGCTGAGCCATTGGGGAATAAACACCAAAAAGATCAACTCCAGAACCCATTCAAACATTGTCCTTGCCGGTCTCCGGGGAAGTGGAAAAAGTTCCGTCGGAAAAGCTATCGCGAAGCAGCTCAAGTACGACTTTATCGACACAGACGAATACATTGTCAAAAAACATAAAATGACAATCCCGGAAATGGTCGCAAAAAAGGGTTGGCCCTATTTTCGGCAACTGGAAGCTCAAGCCGCTAAAGATCTTTCTAAAAAAACAAAAACTGTTATTTCAACCGGTGGCGGAATGTTCATCCAGCCTCAAAACATTGAAGACTTCAAAAAAACAGGCATCATCATCTTTCTTCAGGCTCCCCCAGCCATCCTTGCCAAACGCATTCATGGCGATTCCAACCGCCCAGCGCTCACAAATCAGACCTCAACAAAAAAAGAACTGGAACAACTCTGGAAAGAACGCAAACAAAGCTACTACCAGGCCGCCGACATCGTCATAGACGTCAGCTCTCAATCAACCAGGTTCAAAAAAGATATCAACGCCAAATCCAAAGCTATTCTGCAAGCCTTAGCCCTGGGAGTTTGAAGCCTTCATCATGTTCATCTGATCCTCCGTTCGAAGAGAGTCAACAATATCCTCCAAATCCCCTTCCATAATAGCCGGCAAATTACTCCAACTCTTCTTAATGCGATGATCCGTTACACGATCCTGTGGGAAGTTATAGGTTCGGATTTTTTCACTTCGATCCCCAGATCCAATCTGAGCCAAACGCTCCTCTCCCCTCTCCTTCTGTTTCCTCTCTAGCTCAATCGCATAGAGACGGGTCCGCAAAACCTGCAGCGCCTTGGTTTTGTTTTTAAGCTGAGATTTTTCATCCTGACAGGCAACCACCAATCCGGTTGGGATATGGGTGATTCGCACCGCAGAGTCTGTTGTATTCACGCTCTGCCCTCCCGGCCCGCTGGATCGGAACACATCTACGCGAATATCAGCATCCTTAATTTCGATATCCACCTCTTCCGCCTCCGGCAAAACCGCGACCGTAATGGTTGATGTATGCACACGCCCCTGACTTTCCGTTACTGGAATTCGCTGCACGCGATGCACGCCACTTTCATACTTCATAAGTCCATAGGCACCGTCCCCGACCAGTTTAAAAATCATTTCCTTAATTCCACCGGCCGTCGCCTCACTCTTGCTTATAAGCTCAGGTTTATAACCCTTGGTTTCCGCAAACCTCATATAAGCCCGCCCCAACTCAGCCCCAAAAAGCGCAGCCTCTTCACCACCTGCCCCCGCACGGATCTCCACAATACAGTTTTTCGCATCGTCCGGATCTTTTGGCAATAACTCAATTTTCAACTTCTCTTCAAGTTCCTCAATCGTTTTTTCAGCGCCTTCAAGCTGATCTTTTGCCAGCTCCTGCATTTCTGAATCACTTTCATTGGCCAGAATATCTTCTGCATCCTTCTTCTCCGCCATGGCATCTTTGTATGTACGATACAGCTCCACAACCTTGGTGATCTCTTTGTACCGTTGTCCCAGCTTGGCATACTCTGCCTGATTTTGAATAATTTCCGGATCAGCCATTTGCTTTTCCAGATTCTCAAATTCCTGTTCCAGTTGTTGAAGTTTTTCAATCATGCGTTGGCAAAGCTTACCACGAATATTCGTTCAATTGAAGCGTAATCCTTTTCTATATGCCACTCATTTTGTTCAAAAAATTTACTCAAAACTAACTCCATCTCTTCAGCCTGTGCGAACCCAAACTCCCCAATCAGTAAGCCAGGTTTTAAACCCTTTTCATGGATCTCTTCAAAAAGTTTCCGATAAAGCTGCAGCCCATCCGCACCTCCAAAAAGAGCAACATGTGGTTCAAACTGCTCAGTCTCTTTACTCACAAAGCGAAATCGCTCTTCCCCAATGTAAGGCAAATTCGCAACAATCACATCAAAATCTTCATTAATATTTTTCAGCAAATCAGACTCCAGAAAACGAATCCGATCCTGAACTTCATGCCTTACAGCATTTCTTTTTGCCACCTCCAGCGCATCTCCAGAAACATCTGTTGCCACCACCTCTACCTGTGCCAAAACATGAGCAATAGACACTGCTATGGCACCACTCCCAGTTCCAACATCCAAAATTTTCAGTGGCTTATCACCAACAAAATCTTTTACTTTATCAACCATTAGCTCTGTTTCAGGCCGTGGAATAAGCACATGCTCATTCACTTCAAACTCAAGTCCATAAAACTCCTTCTCTCCAATAATATAGGCCAACGGCTCCCCTGCCCTCAGGCGTTCAACATCATGAAGAAACCGCTCTATATCATCCTGACTCAAATCCCGTTCCGGATAAGCAAAAAGTTGCTCCTTTGGAGCCTTGATCGTCCGGGCCAAAAGCACCTCCACCGCAATACGGTCATGATGATCCACTTGTTGTAAAGCCTCTTTAATAGTCATAAAAAAATTTCACATACAGAAAAACCCCGCAACATTGCACGGGGTTTCAAAGTTCTAATAGTACTGCATCTTATTGCGCTTGTCTCGATAATGATCTCGCATCACTGCGGCTTGCCGGACCAAACGCTTGGTCTTGGCCTTCTTGTGATAACGTCGTCCCTTTACTTCCAAAAGCACGCGGCTTCCCTGCACTTTTTTATTGAAGCGAGAGATCAATCGATCCACAGACTCTTTCGAATTTTTTGTTACATGTACTGACATAAGCAACACCTCCTTTCAAATTTGTTAGTAAAGCTGGATTATTATAGGTCCAGGCTCGTAAAAGTCAATTAAATATCCAGATTCTTCACCTTCTTCGCGTGAGATTGGATGAACTTTTTACGAGGCGCGACTTCGCTCCCCATAAGCGTTTCAAAAGTTCGATCCGCCTCTTCTGCTTCATCAATATGAATCTTGTACATCAGACGAACCTCTGGATCCATAGTCGTTTCCCATAGTTGATCGGGATTCATTTCTCCCAAACCTTTATACCGTTGCACCTTATTGGACCAGGTTGGATTTTTCGCAATAAGCTGATCTTTTTGCTCATCGCTATAAGCATATTCAGATTTCTTCCCTGTTCCCAGTTTGTAGAGCGGTGGTTGTGCAACATAGAGATATCCCTGCTCAATAACCGGTCGCAGATATCGATAGAAAAGTGTAAGTAAAAGCGTTCGGATATGCGCTCCATCCACATCGGCATCCGTCATGATTACGATCTTGTGGTATCGGATTTTTTCGATGTCCAAAACATCACCGATTCCAATTCCAAGAGCGATAATCAAACTCTTAATTTCATTATTGGCAAGGATTCGATCCATTCGCGCCTGTTCCACATTTAAGATCTTACCTCGAAGCGGCAAAATTGCCTGCGTTTGACGATTTCGTCCCATCTTCGCGCTACCACCCGCAGAATCTCCCTCCACAATAAACAGTTCGGAATCTTCAGGTCTCTTGGAACTACAGTCCGCAAGCTTACCAGGAAGAGTGAGCCCTTCCAGCGCGCCTTTACGAATAACAGTATCCCGAGCCGCTCGCGCCGCAAGCCGCGCTCGCGCCGCCAACGCACACTTCCCAAAAATCGCCTTCGCATCATTTGGATTCTCTTCCAAAAACTGATCAAATGCATCTCCAAAAGCCTTTTCAACAGCCGTTCGCATCTCCGCATTCCCCAGCTTACTCTTGGTCTGCCCTTCAAACTGAGGATCACCAAGTTTCACAGAAATAATCGCCGTTAAACCTTCGCGCACATCGTCAGATGTCAGATTTCCTTCCTTTTCTTTCAACAGATTATTCTTTCGCGCGTAGTTATTGATAGTTCGAGTCAAAGCACTTCTAAAACCGGTTAAGTGCATACCACCTTCAATCGTGTGAATGTTGTTCGCAAACGTAAAAATCTGTTCATTAAAGGTCTGATTGTATTGCAAAGCAACCTCAACAAGTCCTTCATCCATCTCTTTTTCCACATACACAATCGAACCAATTGACTCTTTCTGCTGATTCAAATGCTGAACATAAGATTTTACCCCTCCTTCAAAATAGAATTGGTATTTCTTATCATCCCGCTCATCAACAATTCGAATTGTGACACCTTTGGTCAAATACGCCTGCTGTCGCAAACGATTCAAAATAATCTGAAAATCGAAATTCGTGTGTTCAAAAATAGTTTCATCAGGCTTAAACCAGATTCGCGTACCAGTCTTGTCTCCGGCATCGCCAACAACCTTAATTTCCGAAACAGGCTTACCTCCATCCTTGTACTCTTGTTCATGCTCTTTGCCTTCGGTCCAAACCGTTGCCTTCAAGTCTGTTGAAAGCGCATTTACTACAGAAACACCCACACCATGCAAACCTCCCGACACTTTATATCCTCCTCCACCAAACTTACCTCCGGCATGAAGAATCGTAAGAACCGTTTCCAGCGCCGATTTCCCTGTTTGTTTCTGCTTTCCAACCGGAATACCACGTCCATCATCCTCAACGCTACAAGCTCCATCCTTATGCAAAGTCACCAAAATATTCTTACAAAAACCAGCCATCGCTTCATCGATCGCGTTATCAACAATTTCCCAAATCAAATGGTGTAAACCAGCAGTATCGGTTGTACCAATGTACATACCAGGCCTTTTCCGCACGGCCTCCAGCCCTTCCAACACCTGAATATTATCGGCACTATACGAAGTTGCCTGCGCTTTTTTGTCGTTATCTGCCATAAAACAAGAAAATCTAATAAGTTAATTTGTTCCACGCGGAACAAGTCCAGCGGGAATATATCACAACTTTTTTCGACTGTCAGGTTAAAACCACCTTTTATGAGGCAGGGGGATTTTGATCCTCATTCGCAGCAGCAGCTTCTTCCCCCTGAGCATAAACCTGCCGGGCAACCGCTGCCAGCTGAGAAATATCATATGGATCAGCAACCTGCTTATCGCCATCTGGAGTTCGCACCAGGATTGATGAAGCCACATTGGTTGAGTTCTGGAAGGCAAAAGCCATTTGCACATCCTCATTATCAGCGAGCCGTGCACCGTTCACCACAAACGAACCGGCATTCAGATCACGAACAACAATATTTTCCTCTAACGCTGTCACCCCATTGGTTTTCAACTTATTTAAAAGCAGAGCTTTCGCTACCCGTTCGGCCTGAGACGTTTCTGGTGGAGTTACCTGCGTTGGCGTTTCCGTCGATCCACCAGGCTCTTCTGTTTCGGTTGGCTGGAACAGAAGTGACAGGCTCGACAAACGGATAGCATTTCGGGAAAGCGTGACATTGCCACTCATAACATTCGAGATCAGCTTTCGATTCCAGTCATAATCACCAGAGAATGAAACACCATCAACAACTCCATTCACGATCTTTATATATTGGGCATTCACATCAGTAATCTCTTCGACCTGCAAATCTGTCGCTCCTATCGTTTCAAAATCTTCAGCAATTTGAGCCAGAATATCTTCCGGCGTAATAGTTGGAACAGTTTCCTCTCCAAGGAACTCAGAAATCACCTGTTCGATTGAAACCTGTTGCTGCTGGAGCTGAATAAAGTCGTTATAAGCATCCTGCGGCGAGGATCCCCGAAGCTGCGCCACATTCGTCGCATTCAAAAACCGCAAGAAGTTACCATAATCCTGCAACCGAAGAGCAAAAAGGCTACTTACCCCAACATCTGTTCCAGGTTGAAGATCTTTAATCTCATTAATAAGCCGGAACGCAACCAGTCGAGCATCTTCCAGCGAAACACGCTCATTAAGGAAGAACGTCTGAAGCTGCTTCAAGAAATCAATCTTGGTACTAATAATAGTCTGCCGCTCCTCATTCTTAAGAGCTCCTTCCGGCAAAAATCCAAGCCATTCATCCTCCAGAAAACTCTTCATTGCGAAATAACTGTCCTGATAGAACTGCGGATATTGCCGCAAAAGATTGTCCATAATTTGATTCTCTTCAGCCAAAAGATAACTGGAAGTGGCAAGTCCAGAAACCTCCTTTTCTATAAAATTTTGGAAACGGGTAAAATAGTTTTGCAAAGCCAATCGCGCCTCCAGCTGATTCGTGTCAGCCAGAGCATAAGCATAGTTAATGTAATCCCGAATAAGACCAAGTTTCAAAAAGATCGATTCCACATCGCCATCAATCCGTTCCAAAAGCAGGTCACTCAAAGCAACTTTTACATCGTACAAATCATCAGTCGGCAAAACCGTATTGAGTTCAGCATATTCAGCCCAGAGCCGATCCATAACTTTATTGCTGAAAATATCCTGCCCTTCATCAACTCCTGCACGCAAAAGCTGCTCAAAAAGCACAATTCGCTCACGCCCTTCAGCTTCACGTCCAAAAACAAAAAGATACTTCGCATCAAGCAGCTGTTCAAAAATATTTTCGACCAGTCGTTCCACACGTTTCTCTTTGCTAAAGGTGAACGTTTCAGAAAGACGAAGAACCGATTTATCAAGATCGTACGACAATGAATCCAAAGATCCATACCGAAGACCCCGTGATGTAATATTTGCCTGCTCTTCAGTATCAATAGAAGTTTTCAGTGAGCGGTCTGCCGCCAGATTTTGCGTCACCCACGAATCACTCGCCAATGATGTTTGATTCATCAAACCATACTGAAACTCCTTAATAAGTTTTGAATAGAGCAACTGTCGTAAAATCTGCACATTATCAGAAACCTTTGTCTTTGAAACCGTCGCCTGACTTCCGGCAGCAACCAGAAAGCTATTCACTAATCGTTCCGATTTTGAAAACAACACTTCATCGGCAATATATCCCCCATCAATCAATCCCACGTTTACCTGTCCGGAAAACACGCGGACCAAACTTGATTCACCGTTAAACGACACATCAAAAGAACTTCGTTGCGGCATCAACAAAGATCCTCCCGCAACAACATTCATTCCCGCTGAAGTCGCGCTGTTATTTCCCCACACCGATCCCTGTCTCAAATCAAAAATATAGCCATCCTCAGTCTGATTCAAAAATGTTACCGATGTCAGGCTTGAAAGCCGCAAAACTCCATGAGAATCAAAACGGATAACCGCGCTCTGGCCATTACTTGTCTGGATTGTATCCCCTGGTTGCAATGCCCTTTCTCCTGAAAAAGCACCAGAGCTCCCAGCCACAACAGCCGTCGCCCCCTGATCCCCTGCCAAAGCCACAACTTCCATCTCTAAAGCTGTTGCCGCCTCTGGCTGGGCTCCATTTTCAATAAAAATTGTTCCCACCAGAATCAGAAGTGCCAGCAGTGCAAAGGCCAGATTTTT
>JAGQLQ010000024.1 GCA_020429235.1 Candidatus Peregrinibacteria bacterium
TCCCGGTCACGGATTTCCCCCACCATAATGATGTCAGGATCCTGACGAAGCGCAGTACGCAAACCATTCGCAAATGTATAATCAATATCCGGATGCACCTGACTTTGGTTGAGTCCATCCAATTGAATTTCCACAGGATCTTCAATCGTCATAATATTCACTTCCACTTCATTCAACCGGGTCAACGCGGAATACATAGTGGTCGTTTTACCAGAACCAGTTGGACCGGTTGTAAGAATAATTCCATTTGGAAGACCCAAAGCCTCTTCAAAAAATCGCAAAGCGTTTCCCTGAAGCCCAAGTTCCGGCAGATCCGGAATTTTTCGGGATTTATCCTGAATACGCATTACCACTTTTTCACCCTTAACAGTTGGGAGAGTAGAAATACGAAGATCCATCTCTCGCCCATCTTTTGTGCTCACCGTACTTCGTCCATCTTGCGGCATACGCTGCTCATCAATCTTCAAATTGGACATAATCTTAATACGGGAAACCACAGCAGGATGAATATTATGCGGATATTCAACAATCTGTCGTAAAACACCATCCACACGATAACGAATCCGAACAGTATTTTCTTCGGGCTCAATATGGATGTCACTCGATCTCAAATCGAGCGCATAACTGATAGTGCTGAGAACCATCTGTGGAATATTTCCAGAAAGGATAGCCTCTTGCAGCTGCTGTAATTTTTGATTTGGTTCAGCCATAAATATTATTGCTCTTCAGTTTGTTGAGTCTGAAAATAAGCATTCAAAGAAAGCGAAACAGTCAAAAGTTCCTGTTCTTGTCCAAGGCCAGTCTCCCCGGGAAAGTTAATCGTAATCGATCGAACATCCAGAAGCCGTGAAGCATCATCAAGTGATCCAGAGTTTTCAGTATATTGGAGGAATCGTTCCAGATTCGCCCGGGTTGTAGAGAGCGTCATGGAAAATGGAAGAATGGCATACTCTTCATCGGCATCCATACGTGGCTGACTAAACTTCAAATTACTCATAAAAATGCTTGGACTCTGTCGGTTCAGAGTTAAAACAAAGTCATCAAGAGTCTTGGTCAGGGCAGTATAGTTTTCTTCAGATGGAAGAACTCCATCAACTGCGTTTCGTACATTTTCAAAATCCTGATCAAAGGCAGTTTTCAGCGTTGCATATTGATCAGCAATTTGAGCTTCAAAACTGGTCATCTCAGAAAGTCGTGTTTGCCCATCCTCCAATGCCGCGCGGGCAGTGGAGAGATCCTGAAACTGGAAAAATCCATAGATCAATGCGGCAACACCAATAACAACAGTCACCACAACATAGGTCCGAATCTGTCGTTGATAATTCTTTCGTGGAATTACTATTTTTTTTGTTTTGAGAGCCATAATACCAAATTTAGAAATTTATTGTGATCGTTGTACGCCAGTTGCGGTTGCTACCGTTTTCGGTTCAAGTGCTACCGGAGCGTTTTGATTCTTAGCATCCTCTGTTTCAAGAAGGAGATCGATCTTGAAGTTTGATGTAAATCCAGCTGCAAAAGTTCCAGCCTTGCTAAATGAACGCATATCCACATCCATAAAGTCAGACGAAAGCTCAAGAGCCTCAATCAAATCACTAATGAGTGTGAAGTTATCGGCAGTCGTAGTTTTGGTTACACCAGAAAGAAGAATCTTGTTATTCGATGTATCAAAACTGTATCCGGTATAGAAAATTCCATCACCCAGAGACTGTGCCAGTCCGGCTCCGAAGGTTGGGTCCACGGTCCGGGTCACATTTTCAATACCGCTCATAATACCGGTCCAGTCAATTTTATTGGCTTTAATGGTACTAATAGTCGCAATATCACTCTTGGTTGAAGAAAGAATAGAAGACATAAAGGCGGCCAACTCTTTCCGCGATTCACTTTCAAGAGAAGAAGCATAAGTGTTCAAATCAGCTTCAAACTGTTCCGAAGATGCACTTCGAACCGTTGATAGAAGATTCTTGTTGCCAACCAGCTTCATAGTGTTGTCGATAAGCTTGAGATCCTGCTCATTGGCAATCGTGAGGTCAGCATTTTTAGTGATCTCACGGCGATCCGCAAGGAGAGCATTACGCAAATCATCCTCAGCCTGCTTTTGAATTTGTTGAGGAGTAAGTTCTTCTTCAGCAGCGGAGCGGGTAGTGTCCACAACAATATTTGGTGAAAGTTGTGTTCGAACATTGGTTAGAAGGATCGGCAATGATTGTGCTGCCTCTCCCACGCTTCTGCTTAACGCCGCTGATTGCCCGGAAGCACCATTGGCAAGCTGTCCTGTTTTATCCAAAAAGTCACTGGAAATAAAACTGAATCGGTTTAAATCCAGCTGTGCGGCCAAATATCGATATTTATTCAATTGAGTCTGAACACCTCGAAGATTTTCATTTACGTCTTTCAATCGTTGAGTTGTATTTGGTCCAAACAGATCAAAAGTCGGAGAAAGCTCACTATAAAAATAAAAAGCGCTTCCAACAGCTGCCAGGAAGACAATCACAAAAACGGATTGAACCAGACGAAGTTGTTTTTTCAATTTAATAGTCCGCTCCTCTGCGATGGTTTTCTGAAGAACAGGAGCATCTCCAAGGATTGGCTTCAGTTTGGTTTCAGTTGTATCTTTCTTTTTCAAAATTCCAGTCAGGACTTTTGTGTCCTGCCGCTTTGATTTTTGCTTATTAAAAATGTTTGAAAAAGATATACCACCCTCTTTTTGTGGAGTTTCGGCTGGTTTTGGCATTGGTTGCGCCGGAGGAGTAGCAGGTTTTATGGTTGCAGCAGGCGCTGGCGGAGTCGTTGGCTGAACAGGCGCTGGTGTCGGGGTTGTTGGGGTCGCTGGCGCTGGTGGAGTTGTTGTTTGTGGCTTAACAGAAAGGTCTGCCCCTTTCTCAACAGAAGGCGCAGGAGTTTGCTGATTGCCCTGGATATTTTCAGATTCAGCCATAGGATGTTTGTTTTGATGTTTATTTTATCAAAATATTTTATCAAAAAACCGCCTAAAAGTAAACACCCCAGGCAGAGATACTATTTTTACCAAACCTTCACTACGGAAGCTGCGAATAAGCCTGCTCATAGCAGGTGAGTACACCTTCATCACAGGCTTGCAAATCAGAGTGAATATCTGATTGAGCCTGCAGCATGAGAGAAAAATTACCAAGAAGGCATTGGAGTTCCACCGTCCGCTTTCCAGAATCATTCACCGAAGAGGTGCATGCAGAAACAGGATCCTCCTGAACTGAAAAATCATTGCCATGTTTTTGCATAACATCAATTTGGCATAAAATCAGAGGCTTCCCTTCACAAAAAGATTGAGCATCTTCTAAAGTTCCGGTTTGGGCAATCGCTTTTTTAATACAAGTAATACGTTCTTCCAGCTTTGATGGACAGGCAATAGGTGGTTTCTCCGGATGTCGTGAATCAATAAGCTCCTGCTGTGGAGCACAGGCAAGTGGCAAAGCTAAAGATGGTACGTATCGGAATTTCATGAAGAAGGATATTGTTCACGCAATTGACGTATTTTCTCCTCTTGCTCACCAGTTTTTTTCATGAGCAGATTGTAGAGGATTGGGATGATAATCAAAGTAAGAACAAGCGAAGATGAAAGTCCAAAAATCAAAGCAGCTCCAAGGCCACCCCAAATTTCATCAGAAATAGTCAATGGAATCATACCAATAATAGTGGCGACAGAAGTAAGAAAAATTGCTTCCAGACGGGATTTTGCACCATCAACAACAGATTCGGTAAAAGGAATTCCAACTTCAATATTTTGCGTAATCTTATCCACCATAATAATCGCATTATTGATCACGATTCCAAACAACGCTAAGACTCCAATCAAAACAGGAAAAGTAAGGTTCCATCCAAGCAGAAGGAGTCCATAGAAAACTCCAGTCGCTGCAAAAGGAATTGTTACCAAGACAATAAAAGTCTTTCGGAAGGAGTTCAGCTGAACAATCAGCGTTCCAATAATCAAAATAAGAGCTACAATCATCGCATTAAAAATCGAAAGGATCGATTCAGTCGTTGTTTCATTCGCTCCACCAAACTGGAACTCATAACCACTTGGGAGTGGATGCTCTTCAGTGTAGGCAAGGAACTCTTCCTGAACAACGGCCGGAATGCTTGGGGCCTGAACCTTCGCACTCAAAGAAATCACACGTTTTTGATCAATACGGGTAATTCCTGTCAAGGATGCGCCAAGTTCAACATCGGCAACATCACGCACGCGGAACAGTTGTCCCCGGCCATTTGAAAGTGTTAAATCCAAAAGATCTTCAATCGAATCAACATTCTTGTCCTGGAACTCAGCAATGACACTGGTGTCTTCACCATCACCATAAATCTTCGTCACTTCAGAACCACTTAAAGCTGTTCTCAACGTTGCCGCAACCTGTCCGGTGGTAAGACCACGTTGCTGTAAAGCATCATAATCAAACCGCAGTGTAAACTCACCTGGATTCAGTTCGAGTGATGTTTCTTCATCAACAGTTCCTTCAATAGCATCCAATGCAACCAGATATTCATTGGCAAGACGTTCAAGTTCCTGTAAATCCTCCCCGGCAATCCGGGCTTCAAAATCCGCACCGGATGGTGGTCCTCCAGAGATCTCCTGAACTGTTACTTTTGCTCCTTCAACTGGCGCAATCGCCTCACGCAAATCTTGTGCGAACTCAAAAGATTTCTGCGGCCGCCCCAGTTCCGGATCAACCGGACGCTCATCAAACGGCTTCAAAAGGATAGAAAACTGTGCCTGATTCGTGTTTCCTCCACTCGCGACAGAACTAAAACTATTCAGGTTCGATCCGGCAGATCCAACCACAATCGAGAAGTTTTCAATATTATCCTGTTCACGTAAAATATCTGCCACCTCATCAGCTACAGCTTGAGTTCTTTCTGTCACAAGCCCGGGAGCTCCTTCAATATTCACATACATAAACTCAAAGTCTGTCGGTGGCAAAAACTCAGGCTTTAAAACTCCAGTCGCCGGCAAAGCAATAGATCCGGCAAAAACCACAAACACAGCAATCAAAACCATAAAGGTTCGGAATTTACTCTTCATCAAAAATCGCAACATCCGCTCATAAACCGGCAAAAAGTTATCAATCTTTACCAAACCGGTATAAAGACGATGCCCAAAACCCTGCTTCGTCTCTTCATCCAGATATTTCTTTTGCAGACGTGCACGAATTCGCTCTGGCAACGCCTTTTCTTCAATCAAAAGTTGCTCATTTATCATCAACTGTTCTTTCCATTTGGATTGATAACGGATCACCATAGTAGCCAAAAGTGCACCCAAAATCACAACCATAATAATTTCGGCAATCTCTCCTCCTGGCGAGAAAAGTCCCAAAAGTGTCACCAGGAATGCAATCAGAATACCGGCAAAAATGAACCAAAAACCACGACGGGTGAGACGCAATCGTTCAAGGACAACAGCAAGTGGATGATTCACAAAGAACGCGACCAAAAGCGAAGCCATCAACGTTGCCGATACCGTAATCGGAATCGATCGAATAAACTGACCAATAATTCCAGTAGAAAGAAGAAGCGGCAAAAAAGCCCACACAGTCGTCAATGTTGTAGCAACCAGAATATATTTAAAATCCTTAAACACCAGAAGCAGCGCCTCCTCCGGTGTAAATTTCCCAGTCCGAATGTACTGTTTGGAAGCCTGCAATACAACAATCGCGTTGTCTACAAGCATCCCCAAAGAAAGAATGAGTGAGAAAAGTGACAAAAAGTTGAGCGTCACACCCAGCATACTCATAATTCCAAAACTAATGGCAAACACCATTGGAATAGCCAAACCTGCCAGAAAAGCCTCTTTAAATCCAACAAACAAGAACAGCATCATCACAACCAAAACAATCGTTGCGATACCATTCTTAGAAAGATCAGAAATGTTATCGCGAATGTCCTGTGAGAAGTCGAGCGTGGTTTCGATTTTTACATCAGCAGGAATTTTTGTCCCGCTCAGCTCATCAAGAGTAGCCTTACCATCATCAATCAATTGAACAATGTTCGATCCAACCTTTTTCACCACACTCAAAGTCAGTGCGTTTTGGAGTTCACCACCTTCAATAGAAAACTTGCTCGAAGATTCAGTTTTTTGAGCCCGGTCAAAAACATTGGCAACATCCTGAAGCCGTAGAATCTGGCCATCTGCAGTGCTGATTGGCAGACGTCGCAATTCAGCAGCAGTAAAAAACTTTCCTTCAGCCCGAACAGTATAATTAAAGTTTGATACATCAATGGTTCCCAGTGGGAGTCCCAAATTGGTGGCACTCACAATCCCGTTTACCTGATCAATTGAAAGGTTGTGCTGTTGAAGTTTATCAACATCATAACTAATTCGGATTTGTCGGATGTCCCCACCACTAATAGCTACGCGGTTGGTTCCAGGAAGATTTTCCAGCTCATCCTGAACAATTTCTGCATACTCACGAAGGGTGAAATTATCATAAGGACCGGTCAAAACCATGGTCCACACGGGTGTATCTTCAAAAGCAACCTGTGTTACAACAGGTTCTGTAGCATCTTCCGGCAACTCTCCCTTTGCTGACTCCACCGCATCACGCAAACGTCGAATCGCATCATCAATATCTTCATTCGCATTAAATTCCAGTGAAATCGTAGCAAAAGAGTTTCGGGCACTGGAAGTAATGGTGCTCAATCCGCTCAAGTTCGCGAGTCGGGCTTCCACTCTTTTAATAACCAGTTCTTCAACATCAGACGGCGACGCGCCTGGAAGTCCAATCGTTACAACTCCAACAGGAATCTCCACTTCCGGATCTGACTCCAATGGCAATGAAACAAGCGACATTCCTCCCCACAAAAACATCGCAAAAATCAGCATTAAAACAACCCGAAACCGATGAATGAAAAACGAAATCATCGATTTACCATCCTCTTTTCGAAATTTGAGCTTTTGAAGATAAAGCGAATCAGAGCTTTCCGCGACGTGACCCTTCGGGCTGTTCACTGAATCGAAGCTATTTTTTTGCTGCTCATCCATATCATCCATACTAAGAAATGATAACAGTTTGTCCTTCTTTCACCTCTTTCGC
>JAGQLQ010000025.1 GCA_020429235.1 Candidatus Peregrinibacteria bacterium
TTAAATAGTGTTGATGGTTGCACAAAAGGCGATATTCCTCCAGAGCAGAAAATGGTTGATTTGGCAAAGCGGGGTGTGGTGTACATTCCTGCCAACCTGTTTTTCTCTGAAAATGAGCGGCTGGATAATAGTAAACTGAATATGGTGCGCGCTTCTGTGGTGAATACTACCGCGGAAAGGGTTCAGAGGGCTGCAAAAATCACGCGTGAATATCTCACTTCTTAAATTTTTACATTTCTTTTTATGGCGACCTTTTACGAAAATACGCTTCAGCAAATTCAGCGGGCAGGAGAGATTATGGATTTAAATAAAAATGCTGAAATGGTTTTAAGTCAGCCGCAAAGGATTGTTCAGGTGAATTTTCCAGTGAAGCTTGATAATGGAGAAATTAAAATTTTTACCGGATTTCGAATCCAACACAATAATGCAGCCGGGCCGTATAAAGGCGGGATCCGATATCACCAGGATGTGAATATTGATGAGGTAAAAGCGCTGGCGTCTTTAATGACTTTGAAGTGTGCTGTAGTGGATTTGCCGCTTGGTGGAGCAAAAGGTGGGATCACCATGAATCCTCATGACTACTCAAAAGATGAACTTGAGCGGATTACACGGACTTTTGTTCAGATGATTGAGCCATTTATTGGACCGGATACTGATGTCCCGGCGCCAGATGTGAATACAGATGAAAAGGTGATGGCATGGATTGCGGATGAGTATTCAAAATTGAGTGAAAAAAATGTTGTTGGAGTGGTTACCGGTAAGCCAATTTTATATGGTGGAAGCCAGGGCCGATTTGATGCGACCAGTAAGGGTGGACTGTTTGTTCTGGAAGAGCTTTTGAAAAAACTTGGTAAGGATCCAAAAGGACTTACTGTAGCAATTCAGGGATATGGAAATGCCGGGAGTAATATGGCCAATTTAATGGCCGCAGATGGCTTTAAAGTGGTTGCCGTTTCTGATTCACATGGAGGCTTGCATTGCCCTCATGGATTGGATGCTCTTGCTACTATGGAGTGTAAAATCAAGGAAGGGAGCGTTGAAAACTGTGGAGGAAGTGAGTATCAGCCAACGGATGGCGATACATGTGAGAAGATTTCGAATGAGGAACTTTTGGAACTGGAATGTGATGTCCTGGTTTTGGCCGCGCTTGAAAATCAGATTACCAAAGAGAATGCTGATAAAGTGAAAGCAAAGATTGTGCTGGAACTTGCGAATGGGCCTGTTTCTGCCGATGGAGATCATATTCTGGAGAAGAATGGGGTTATTGTTGTCCCGGATGTTTTGGCGAATGCTGGTGGCGTAACGGTTAGTTACTTTGAAATGGTCCAAAATAAGCAGAATTTTTATTGGGAGGCTGAAGAGATTGAGGAGAAACTTAAAAAGAACATGGGGAAGTCATGGAATAATGTTGCTGAGGCGAAGGAAAAGTATAAAACAACGTACCGAATGGCCGCTTTTATCGTTGCTTTAAGACGACTTCAGGATATTTTAGTCTTGCGGGGCACTGTTTAGTCTCTATACTGTTAACCGAATAATTCACCGTCATCATGACTCAATACATCTACGCGTTCCGTGAGGGAGGGAAAGATATGAAGGAGCTGTTAGGTGGTAAGGGAGCAAATCTCTCGGAGATGACGTCTTTGGGGCTACCTGTTCCTCCCGGGTTTGTGATTTCAACAGAGACTTGCGCGTACTTCCTGCATAAAGATGACTATCCGGAAGGCTTTTTTAATGATGTGTTAGCGCATTTGGCTGATGTGGAGAAAGAGCTGGGGATGAAGTTTGGAGATGCCAATAATCCTTTGCTTGTGAGTGTCCGGAGTGGAGCGGCTGTTTCTATGCCGGGGATGATGGATACTATTTTGAATCTTGGTTTGAACGATGAAACGGTTGAAGGGTTGAAAGAAAAAACCGGTAATGAACGCTTTTGTTACGATGCGTATCGGCGTTTTGTGAATATGTTTGGGAATGTTGTGATGGGTATTTCTCATGAAAATTTTGAACTGGAAATGGATAAGTTGAAGGAAGAGAAAGGCGTGAAACTGGATACAGAATTGGATGCTGCTGACTTGAAGGAGTTGGTTAGCCGATTTAAAGCAGTTGTAAAAGAAAAGGCCGGACGTGATTTTCCGCATGATCCAAGTGAGCAGCTCGAGTTGGCTATTCGAGCAGTTTTTGAGTCCTGGAATAATGAAAGGGCAAAAACGTATAGGCGGATTAATGATATTACCGGCTTAAAGGGAACGGCTGTAAATGTACAGGCGATGGTGTTTGGGAATATGGGGGATACGAGTGGAACCGGTGTTGCTTTTACACGGAACCCGTCGACTGGAGAAAAGGAGTTTTATGGTGAATTTTTGTTGAATGCCCAGGGTGAAGATGTGGTTGCCGGAATCCGGACGCCCCGGAAACTGGAGGAATTGAAAGAGGTTTTACCCGAGGTTTTTGCTGAATTGGAGGCAGTTCGTGAAAAGCTGGAGAAGCACTATAAAGATATGCAGGATATTGAGTTTACGATTCAGGAAAGAAAGTTGTTTATGCTTCAAACACGGACTGGAAAACGAACGGCAAAAGCGGCAGTGAACATTGCTGTGGACATGGTTGATGAAGGTTTGATTCGTCGGGATGAAGCACTTTTAAGAATTGATGCCACCTCTTTGAATCAGCTTTTACATCCGGATTTGGATCCAGATGCGCCTAAAAATGTTATTGCAAAAGGGTTGCCTGCCTCTCCTGGAGCGGCGTGTGGGAAGGTCGTATTTACGGCCAACGATGCAGCGGACTGGAAGTTTAATCGTGATGAGAAAGTGATTTTGGTTCGAAAAGAGACAAGCCCTGAGGATATTCATGGAATGCACGCGGCGGTTGGAATTTTGACGTCAACTGGTGGAATGACCTCTCATGCGGCTGTTGTGGCCCGTGGAATGGGGAAATGTTGTGTGGCCGGCTGTAGCGATTTAAGTGTGGATGTTGTGAATAAAGTCTTTAGAGTTGGAAATGTTGAGGTCCGGGAAGGTGATTTTATTACGCTTAATGGTTCAACTGGTGAAGTAATGATTGGTGAAGTGCCGATGGTTGAGCCGGAATTGACTGACAATTTCCAAAAGATTCTCGACTGGTCAAATGAGGTGAAGCGGCTCCATGTTCGTGTTAATGCCGATACGCCCGAGGACGCGCTTGTTGGAAAAGAGTTTGGTGCTGAAGGTATTGGGCTGTGCCGAACAGAACATATGTTCTTTGATGAAGACCGGATTAAGGCTGTGCGAAAAATGATTTTATCAACAAGTCTTGAGGAACGGCGCAATGCGCTGGAGACGATTCTGCCAATGCAGCAGAAGGATTTTGAAGGCCTTTTTAAGGCCATGGACGGCATGCCAGTGACGATCCGTCTGCTGGATCCACCGTTGCACGAATTTTTGCCACAAAAGCCGGAAATGGTACAACAGCTGGCTGATGAAATGGGGATGGAAGTGGCAAAACTGGAACGTGTTATTGATAATTTGCACGAAGTGAATCCAATGCTTGGACACCGCGGCTCACGTTTGGGACTAACCAATCCTGAGATTTATGAAATGCAGGTGAAGGCCATTATTCAGGCTGCTATTCTGGTTTCTAAGGAGGGCGTGAAAGTGATTCCGGAAATTGAGCTACCGTTTATTACCAATATTGATGAGTTGAAAGCGGGGCGAGCGGCTGTTGAGGCTGTGATTGCGGAGTATGGGGAAAGTGTGACGTTTGAGTATAAGATTGGGACGATGATTGAATTGCCGCGAGCATGTTTGACGGCTGATGAATTGGCAGAATATGCGGATTTCTTTTCTTTTGGAACGAACGATTTGACGCAGGCGACATGGGGAATTTCCCGTGATGACGCAGGAAAATTTATGAACTTTTATTTGGAAAACGGTATTTTGGAACGTGATCCGAGCTCATCGATTGATCAAAAGGGTGTTGGATTTTTGATGGAGCGATGTATTGAACTTGGAAAAGGTGCGAAATCTGATATCGAAATTGGTATTTGCGGTGAACAGGGTGGAGAGCCGGACAGTGTTGTTTTCTGCGATAAAATCGGCCTTGATTACATTAGTCTGAGTCCGTATCGGGTGCCTATTGCACGTGTTGCAGCGGCCCAGGCAGCGCTGAAGAATCGGAAATAAGCTTTTCCAAAGGTAAGCTGGCTTTGGCGAGCGGATTTATTTCCCCCATCCTATTTTTTCGCGGAGGGTTTTGTAATGTCGGGCGCCGGAGGCGGCGGACGATTTGCTTGCTGGGAAACGCACGATGTGAAAGGTACGGCTGGAGCGGCGCGCTTTGATGGTGTCTCCATAGACAAGTTCGATGGGCTCCTGCCCATCGATGGTCAGGCCGAGCGAGTGGTTGTCGTGGGGGTGCGAGGCTACGCTGATTGTGAGGGTTTGTGTGTCGGGGATGACGATTGGGCGGAGGGTGAGCGAGGCCGCACAGATTGGCGTAAGGATAAGCGCATTCAATGTTGGGTATACAATCGGCCCACCAGCAGAAAGTGAATAGGCGGTTGAACCTGTTGGTGTTGCAACAATTAATCCATCGGCACGAAAATCAACCATTGGTTCATCTTCTATCTCAACTTTAAAGGTCATCAGCCTTGTGAAGAGGCCTTGATTTATGACCGTGTCATTGAGCGCTAATCCACTGTTTATTTTCTTTTCATTACGGTAATGATCAATGCGTAAAAGGGCTCTATTATCGACCATATAATCATTCTTCAGAACTCTTTTGACATTGGCGATAAGATCTTTTGGTTCTGACTCTGCAAGGAATCCAAGATTACCGTAATTGACCGGCAAAACGAGTGTGCGAGTTTTGCTTGTCGCGCTCGATGCTTTCAGAATTGTTCCATCTCCACCAAAAACAATAATGAGATCACACAGATCGAACATTTTTTTGTTCGTGTATGAATCTTTTGTTTTGAGCTTTCTGGCAATATTTTCATCACAAAAAATCTCTACTTTGTTTTGTTTGAGTAGTCGAGCCAGCTTATCAAGATCTTTTACCTTTTTCATGACCTCGCTCTTGGCAATCAATCCAACTTTTTTGATAGCCTTTTTGGGAGGAGGAGTGAGCGTCATGCAAGACTGTTAAAGGTTTCGAGGGCAATTTGTGCTGTTTTTTGCCATGTAAACTTTTCGGCCTGCCTTAGACCTCTTTCAATCATCATTATACGCACGTTATCGTGGTCGATAAGGTCTGCAACAGCTTCCGCCATTTTGTATGAGTTTTTTGGATCGATGAGCAGCCCTGCATCGCCTACAACTTCAGGCAATGATGCAACATTTGAGCTAACGACCGGACATCCGCTTGCCATGGCTTCGAGAGGTGGAATTCCGAACCCTTCGTACAGTGATGGAAAAACGAATGCTCGTGCCAGTTTGTACATTTTATGGAGGCTTTCGCCTTCGATGTATCCAGGGAAAATCACCTCTTCCTTCATGTTATATTTTTCCAAAGATTCTTCGATCTGCTTGAATTTCCATCCCTGTTTCCCAACAATAACAAGCTTGAAATCGGGATGACGCTTTTTGAATGTTACAAATCCTTTGATAAGCGTTGCGAAGTTTTTGCGTGGTTCCAGCGTTCCAACTGCGAGAATAAAGTTGTCCGGCAGCTTCTTCTGTTCTTTGAATTTCAGAAGCTCTTCATCACTGACTGCTTCACGGTAAAAATCGGCAGGAGCGCATGGTGTTTCAATGATTTCTGATGATGGATAGTCGAATTTGTCGAGCAGGTCTTTTTTTGTGTTTTCTGATACGACAAAGACTTTTTCCGCTTTTTTAAGTGCTTTTTTGAGCGTCAATCGTTCAATGAGGGTCGCTTTCACGCTGTGCGTTCCCGGGAAAAGAAAGGCCACCAGATCATGGACAGTGATAATAACCCTGAGCGATCTGGGCGCAAAAGCTGGAATAATAAAGCTTGTTGGGGCAAAAAAGAGATCGACCGGGTTCTTCTTCAGATCCTGAATAACTTTAAAGTGCCATTTTGGCATCTTTTCCTCTATGCACCGTATTTCAGCATTTTTAGATCCCTTAAAAGGGTTCTTCTTAGTATTGCTGTAGAGAATGTACTCATTCCGGGTATCCAGTTTGAGCAGCTCTGTAATGATATTGTATGTGTACCATCCCTTGCCGGCTCTAGCACGTCCGGCGTCTCGAATGTCGATGGCAATCTTCATGTTGGTTGGTTGAAAGCGCAGCCATTCTACTGAATTATTGACATTTTGTGTAGTCAAATTGTGTTCTTTACAAAAGCCGGTTTGATCTTCTATGATGTGAGTAAGTCTTAGCCTTTTGCTTATGCCTTCCAAACAACTGTCGCAAATTTTTCAGGAGCTGCCATTTGAGAAGAAACTTCTTGGGATTGGATCTCTTTTGATGATTGTGAGCGTATTTTTGCCGTGGTATCAGGATTTGGATTCGTTTAAGACCGGGGATATGTTTTTGGGGATTACCGGACCGCTGTATATTGCCGGGGTTAGTTTGCTGGTGATGAGCGTGATGAATGTGGCTCTGCTCTTTTTTGAAAAAACCGGTCGAAAGCTTCCTTATGTGAACATTAAGCCTTCGAACTTTTATTTTGTTTCGGGTATTTTTGCCTTTTTTATGCTTCTTTTGGTGAACTCTGTGTATTTTCATCCAAAGTTTGGAATTAATATTACGTTAAAGCAGTCTCAGTTTGGAATGTTTTTTGCTTTTATTGCTGCATCTTTTATCACTATTGGTGGATATCTGGCCGGACGAGACAAAGCGACACTTTTGCGAGAGTTCCAGGAGGAAATGGAAGAGGATGAGTTTATTCATCTTCCAAAACAGGAAAAATCTACTGCAAACCTCAGAAATTCTGAGCCGGCGCAAAGCCCGGAAGAGGTTCAGCAACAAGTACAACAGCAAACTGGATTTGCTGAACAGTCTGCTCAGCAACAGCAGCAGGAGCAACAATCGAAACCACAACCTTATAGAATGGATCTGTAATGAAAAAGAGTTTTCCCAAATCACCGCGCGGACCGCGTGCCCCAAGAATTTCTAATGTGCTGACTGATCCGATTGCATTCTTTTGTAAGGATTGCGAATTGATTGTGGAAGGGCGACCGATTGGGCGGAAATTTGTGTATAAGTGCGCGCGGTGTGGGACAAAAAATGTGGCTTTTGGAACGGAGAAAGCTTTGCGTGATTTTTATCGTGTGAAAGAGGAGTCTGAAGTGAAGAAGGAGAATACCGAACAGAAATCCAGGAAGGAGCCATAGGAGCGGCTTTTTACTCTTGTGATGAAAAAAAGAGTGTCACAATTGAACCTGCACAGAAATATCGTCGACTGTTACTGTCCTAGAGTCCATATATATCGAGGACGTCGTGAGCGTACTGTCGGATGCGCGGATCTTTGTTGTTGATCATAAATTCAACAACTACTTCTGCCATTTCGTTCCGCTTGAGTGGCCTTGAACCGCGGAATATTTGATCACCGAATCCTCCAATTCCCCCGTAGCCATAGACATATTCAATCTGTTCTTTCAAAGTTTCGGTGATTGGATTTTGGAATGGGAGATTTGGTCCGTTATAGGATTCTTGCGTATCAAAGGAAGCCTTGGTGAGGATGGAAAGTGCTTCTTCATAGGTGATAGGATCTTGTGGTGACGCGAGTCCGTTGGCATCACCACCAAACAAGCCCTCATTGTATGCTGTGTAGAAAACGCGCTCCGTGAAATTTTCCAGTTCGTTAGTACCATTGTTTTTAATTGGAAGATCCGTGAATTCGAATCCGTCTACAGGAGCCGGAACTTTATCAGGGATTGATATACAATTGGACACAAGAGCGACCTTGATGAGTTCAAGTCGGGTGGTAGCCCTATCTGGCTGGTAATTCCAACTTCCACTTCTAAATTTGCTCTGCTGTACGCCGGTTGAGTGGTTACCATTTCCGCTTGCGATGAAATCTCCGTCTTCAATAATCCTAGTGGTTCGAAGTGTTTCGATATAAGGATATGCCCAGTCGATTTCTGGTATATCTGTAAATGAAAGTGGCCTATCTGGCACATGTTCCAAGCATGCATTTTGAACACGACAGGTCAGAGGATCATATTCGAATATGGACATGTCTGGAATCGGTTTTTCAGCTGGAATATCGCTGATGAATTCTTGGTTTTCCATATCTACTCGCTCGATGTAACCGTGAATTTGTGGATTTGGGTTGTATGCCATGATTCTCGTGAGAATTTTTGCAAAATCTTTTCGAATGAGTTTGTCGTTTGGTCCGAACTCAAGACCATTAAAGATTCCATTTAGTCGAGCAAAATCCATGTATGTTTCGTACCATGGGTCGCTTTCCAGGTTATAACCAGCAGGAATTGCATGGCCTGCGCGTAGACCTAAAGCTGTTGTTTCGGCTACGGTTGCAACTGAATCCGGTCTTGCAAATCCGTCAGCGTAACCGGTTACTACCCCATGTTTGTATGCTGTATAGAATACACGAGCTATGAAGTTATTGACCTCATCTGATGGCGGAATATCTACTGGGATATCGGCGAATCTGAATCCGTTTGTTGGTACGGGAATTGTGTCTTCAATCGGAATACAGTTTGATACGAGCACTGTTTTAACTACTTCGAAACGTGTAGCATTCCTATCTGGTTGGAATTCCCACGTTCCAGACTGGAATTTGCTTTGCTGTTTTCCGGTAGAGTGATTGCCAGTACCACTAAAGACATAGTCGCCAGTTTCAATAATTCGTGTATTCTTTAATGTTGTTATAAAGCGGCTTGCATCGTCATCTGCCGGGAGGTCATTGAACTGAATCTCGCGATCAGCATCTAACTCAAGGCAGGCATTTGAGCTAAAATCTGGTAAAAACTCCGTTTCGCATGCAAGCGCATCGTCCCGGACATTACCCTCATCGTCAGAAAATAGGCCTTCAGTCCCTGGGTGATAAGCCCCTGGTCTTCCTCCTCCACCCCGGGTTCCATCATCTTCTTCTATAACAATTTGTTCATCATCACTAAGGGTAGATCCTTGATCATCTACAACGTTGGCAATATTTGTAATGGAGGTATCTGTATCGACTGCAACAGTCGTTGAGAATTTGATTTCTGATGTACCTGGGTTTGGGATCGATGGAACAACAACAGTTATTGTATCTGGAGTTGTGTCATTATAGTCACCTTCATCTGCATCGAGTATGTCTGTTAGTGGATTTCCATCAAGTATGAGTGATCCTGCAGTATAGGATAACCCTGCTGGGATTGCGTCCGTAATGGTCGTGTTTGTTGATGGAGCATCACCTGTATTGTTGACGGTTATTGTAAATTCAACAGTATCTCCCAGTTTCTTAACCCCGAGAGGCAATGCCTCTTTGGTTATATCCAGCACTGGCGCAAGGACACCAATGACTGAATTGGCGGTGCATCCATTTCCACCTTGCATTCCAGGCAGACAAGTGGCTGTATTGGTGATTGGTGTTCCAGTCGGTAATGAAAGGTCAACGGCTACTTGGAATACAACTTGCGCAGTGTCGTTTGCTCCTCCTGATGCGTCCAAGTTAATACCTGTAATGTCCAAGAATCCATTACCGTTTGTCCCTGCTGGTGCGGACACTGAAGCGTCTGTTGATCCTGGCGGCGTTGAGATTACAGTGAAACTATTTACATGTTCCGGAATGTCATCTGTAACGCGGACACCTGTTGCTGCAGAGTTTCCCGTATTGATGATATTGATTGTATATTCAATTATGTCGTTAATTTCCAGATCTCCACCATTGAGATCATCAGCAACCTTGGTGGAAGTGCTGAGATCAGACCTGGTAACCGTTACATCGAGATTGTCTGATCTTGTGTAGTCGTTTTCGGTTCCACCCGGGTCTCCTGTATCACCAGTTCTCTCGTTTGAAAGATCATTACCTGGAATTACATCACTCATAGTTCCATCTTGGCCCGTGTATTCCATGTCGATGTTATTGGTGAGGATGGTTCCCGATGCAACGCCCAAATCTACTTCGACATCAAATGAGAAGGTTACAGGGTTTCCTCCCGTGAAAGTTCCATTGATTTCGTCGATATCGAACATTATGACTGGAAAGTTCGTAGTGTTTACGGTTGGCACTGGTCCGTTGGTGCTTGTGATATTTCCATTGTATGTAACTCCAGCTGGAAGGGTATCTGTCAGGATAACATCATGCGCCGATGGCTCTCCTGCACTTTGATGACTAACACTTATGAAATATGTAATGGTATTTCCGTTTACATATGTTGATGTCTTGCTTATTTGCATGTCTGGCTCCACGATGTCTATAGATGGGGCGCCAAGTGGTCCTATGACGGTGCCGTCAAAGTCTGCTGATGCACTGTTTACTTGTGATCCTCCTGCAGCGTTGTCAGAGGTGTTTAAGACAACAACATCGTACTCTATAGAAATTTGTTCTGTGGTGGCGTTGTTAACGTCGGTGTTTACAACTGTTCCAAAATTGAATGTGAGCGTTTGTGATGTTCCTGCGCCAATAGTTGCAGACGTTGGGACCTGGGTCGGAGTTGCTGGGGATCCAGAAAAGCTGAGTGCTGGTTCGTTGCTTTCAATGATGGTTGCGCTGCCTGGGATGTACGCGAGCCCCGCAGGGAGTGTATCGGTCACAGTGAGTGGGTCCACAGTCCCTTCTGGGATATCGAGAGTGATTCTATATGGAATTGTATCGGCGATCGTTTTGTCAGTGTCTGCATCACGGAGTTCTTTGACCATGTCCCCTGTAAATGGAACGGTAACTGTTGCGTCATCGCTGTCATTGAAGGCACGTTGTTCAGCATTGGTACCTGGAGCACTGTCATAGTCAATTGTTGCGTTGTTTACGAGTGTGTTCCCTGCTGATACTCCCGCGCCAAGTGTTACTTTGTACTCAAGAGTAAAACTTGCTCCAGGATTAAGTTGGCTAAAGAGTGGGTTTCCCGTAGTCGCTGCATTCCAGGTAAAGTCACTTGGTCCTGAAAAGAATGTTCCAGCTGATTCATTAGCATCGCCATCGGCTCCGTCTCCATTATTATCAAGTCCATCGCTGTCAAAGCCAGTTGTGACTGTCATGTTGGCCGGGACTGTGTCGTTTATTTCAATGTCAAATGCTGGTCCGGATCCAACATTATCAATCGTGATGGTGTAAACCAAATCATCTCCTGAGTCACCTGTGGTCGGCGCGACTGTTTTTGTAAAATTGATGGATGGTTCTACCACTTCCACTTCTGCATTTTGAAAATCCACAACCATACTGTCAATGATTGAACTCGCCGTATTGGCAAAAGGATTATTGGTTGGACTATTGGTCGGATCGTCTATTACAAGCGCTACGACTTCGACTGTTATGGCCTCTGTATCAGCGTCTGGGGCGTTCGTCAGATCTCCAAAATCGAAACTGATGGTATCATTAATGCCATCAACTACATTTGCATCCGAAATAGATATATTTGGCGAGAGGGTGTGAACAACACCATCGTCCGAGATGAGCGAGCCGCTTTGAATTTCTATTCCTGGCAACTGGACATCTTCTATTTCGAATCCTGTGGTTGAGCCTTCAGGGATGGCAACGGTGATTCTGTAACGAACCTCTTCCCCTATGGCAAGGTCTTCTAAGCCACCGTCGAATTGGGATGTTCCTGTTTCTGTAAAGTCGGTACTAAAGACTGATTTTGATAGTGCAATGTTATCGACTGTGATTTGGACAAACCCTGTATCGTTATCTGATCGCTCATCTGGATCTGCATCTGCTGGTAAGGAGTTCCAATTAACTTGTGCTGTGTTTGTAATAACTTGACCCGGAGAGACCCCCGCATCGAGCTGGACATCAAAGCTCAACGTGATTGTTCCGGCTTGGATCAGTTGATCGAAGTCGCTGTTGTTTGTGGTTGAAGCATTCCATGTAAATGCGTCCAGACCGGCATTGTAGAAAGGTGCTGCTCCGCCGGCAAGCTCATCCGCGTCTGCTCCATCTACTAAACCATCGCCGTCATTATCTAATCCATCTGTATCAAAATCTCCAACGGCTGTAACACCGGCTGGGAGGGTATCAGTGATTTCTAGATCAAATGCATCTGAAGCGGTTGTGGCATCGTGGTCAACTGTAATGGTGTATCTTCGGATATCGCCAGCATCACCCGAATTCGTATCGACCTGTTTTGTAAGATTGAGGTCCGCTTCAACGACATCAATTGTGACCGAGTCTGTCGGGAGAGCACCCGAACGGCTGTCGTAGTCAATAGTGGCACTATTGGAGAGCTGATCTCCATTATTATTTCCAGTTGGATGGTCAACCAAGGTTCCGTCGATTTGGATCTGTATAGTTGTTGTGTCCACGCCATCGGTACCGTTGTCGTAGTCATAGGTAGCATAGGTAACCGTTACAAGGTCATCGATAGTGTCGGCGTTGTCATCTGTAATCTGTTCTGTTCTGGCACCCGCAGTTCCCGCACCATCACTAAGGACGGTGACGGCGTCAGCACGAATGAAGTCTGGCATCATGTCTTGAATTTCTATGTTGCTTAGAGAAGATTCTGGAATGGTAAAATCAATAACGTATGTTACCGACTCGCCGATTGCTAGATCTTCTACCGCCCCATCATGTTCAGCCACACCTGTAAATGTTTCAGATGTCGCTGTAATGGCCTTGCTCACGATAATGTCTTGGATCGTAAAATCTCCATTATCACTGTCGTTATATGTTCGCTCGAAAAGTGGAGCTCCTGGAGTTCCGGGCTGGCCTGTGTATTGAAGATTTGCAGCATTTGAAATAGTTTCATTTGGGAGGACATCTGTATCGACTGTAAATCCAAATTCAATTTCTATGGTGTTGGCAAGAGGTAGCTGCGTATAATCAGCTCCATTTGTTGTTGAATTATTAAAGGTGAATTGAGTCCCATTCCAGAAAGGCGCAGCAACACCATCGATTTCATCCGCGTCTGCTCCGTCTACTAATCCGTCTCCATCATTATCGAGACCGTCTGATGAAAATTGATCGTTCACTGTTATTTTCAATCCGGTTAGATCATCAGTAATTTCAAGGTCAAAGGCATCGACATCACTTGACCCGCTATGTTCGGCTGTTATTCGATATTTGAGTAGATCGTTTGCATCGATACCGGCTGCTGGTGGTAAATTTGTTCCGGGATCCAATACTGCTTTTGTAATGGTCACGTCTGGCTCTAATACGTCGATACGGGCGTTCTCGGAGGTTTGTGTGTTGGCAGCAGTTCCATATGTAAGAACTACACTGTTTTGACGGTTTGTTCCTGAAACATTTCCACCAACATTGAGGACAACAACATCATATTGAACGCAGAAAGTGTTGTTCGTTTCGTCGTTGTCCTCTGATGCTATAGCGTCAGTGAATGTAATCTGCAGATCTGCACCTGAGCTCGCGATTCCAGCTCCAAGTGGCGTGGTAACCGTTGGTGTTGGTAATGTCCCTGCAAATATATTAGCTGGCACACCAGGGCTAGCGCAATCCGCAGCTCCAGAAACCGTGACTCCGTTGTCTATAAAGTAACCGAGTCGACCAGGTATGTTGTCATTCAATATGATATTCGGGGTTGTCCCTTCTGGAATAGTTACTGGCACGCTGTATGTGACAACTTCACCGATAGTGACACCCTCACCGGGAACAACTGCAGTTCCTGGCGTATGTGCTTGATCAGTCGTAAATACTGTTTTGTCATAGCTCAGATCAGCGATTGTTGCATCGCTTGAAGCTTCAAACTGTTCTTCTTGATTTGTTACAAAGTTGACGCCTCCTGATTGTGCCGCGAATGAAAGCACTGATGCGTCATTTGTAATTGTTTCGAGTGGCTCTACGTCTGTGTCGACTTCAAGATCGTAGGTTGCAATAAGGATATTTCCTCCCTCGTTGAGTCCGCCGTCTTCGGTTGCCGCGTCTAATCCGTCCAAAGTGTAAGCTCCATCCATAGATACCGATGTTCCTCCAGATCCAAAGAGTCCACCCGTGTAGTTTACAACTGGGAGGAGTATTGAGCCGTTTGCTTCGTAAATTTGGAGGTTTAGTCCACCTCCAGGAACAACAAATCCAGCTGGAAGAGTATCATCGAACTCAATGTCGAATGCGTCTTGCGATCCGGCATTTTCGATGACGAGCATAAAGGTTATTAAGTCCCCCGCATCCACATCCTCAATTGTGCTTTCCACTGGTTCGGAGTCAAGATCACTACTGCTGAATGATGGGACAATGAGAATTGACGGAACACTTCCTGGGGAATTGTAGGTTATCTGACTTGGGCCAACTGTAGCAGGATCAAATGTTGCTCCTGCCTTTGATGTGGCCACTGCTCCTTTTGTGATTTCCAACTGTGGCACAGATGTTTCCACGCCAATAATTACCGGTTCCTGAATGACTTGAGAGACATTACTGTTATCTGTTTCATAAACACTAAAGTTCACCATGGTCAGGCCATCATCAAAAGGACTATCGGTCACTTCAACGTTCAAGAGTAGTTCTAGTGTTATCCCATCTGATGGTGTTTCTTCGAAAGTTGTATCGTCAGCAAAGTCGATAATAATAGCGTTATTACCGCTATTAATATCACCGTCTACAGTGATTGTGGGCGTTGGCAATGGGCCTGGAAATCCAGTTGTATTGTCTCCATATCCAATCATACAAGGGGCTGGAATGCTTGCGGGCATGGCAGTGGTTGGATTGTACTGTGTTGTGAGGGTTGCTGTATCAAATCCGCAGCCTCCTCCTGTGAACTGACCGGCATCTAAGAGTGGTATAGGCAGGAAGTCGGTTATGACCAAATCTTCCATATCTCCCGATGGAATTTCTACTGTTAGTGCAAAAATAATTTCATCCCCAGGGCTCACCATGAGTGGGCTTGGAATTGTTGTATAAGGAGCCCCAATCGTTCCATCATCATAAGCCACAATTGATTTATCGAAGTTTGGCCCGATAATAGCAATCTCCGCGCTTGAAGCATTTGTAACAAAATTGCCAGGTGGTGTCGTTGTTATGGAACCATTTATATTTATATTGTTGGTCATTGTGTCGAGCGCATCGATACTCGTGTCGTTTGCTTGAGCATCGACAAATGACTCGTTTATTGTGGTTTGAAAAGTGAGTGTGCCGCTTGTTGGTTCTCCGATGGATGCGCCTCCAACAAGACCTCCTTCTAATTCTCCATTGAGGGTGGCATCTACCATAGCTTGAGATATATCAAAGAGAAGAAGAGTTTCCCCATCTCCAGGTGGATCAATGGCGTCATCGTCATCGGTTGAGTCTGTGGTTATGGCAAGTGTACATCCTCCACATGTGGCAAAATTGTAAGGGGGTCCAGTTATGATGCTTCCTTCGGCCACGGCAGATTCCGAGAAAGTTATACCTGAGGTGGTCACTCCATTTTCGGTGATGCTCATTGAAGCGGAGCTGCTGACAAATGTTTGCCCATCAGGTATGACGTCGTTTACGACCAGCTGATCAAATGAAAAATAGTCTGACACCTGAAAATTAACTGTATATTCAAGCGTGTCACCTGGGGAAAATGCTTGGGCCCCGGTAGGTCCGACATCGGTAAAAATGCTGACTCCTTTTTGGATGGTAATGGACTCCGCTGAAACGATACTATCTGAATCTGTGGTGTCACTTACAATTCCACTTGAATGCGTACCCGATCCACTCGCACTGTTGTTGATGCTGTTCTGTGATCCTGTTGCTGGATCCAAAATGTCTGATGCGCTGCTGTCGGTATCTGGGATATATACTTCAAATTGAACATCTGCGTCTAATCCGGCTGCTGTTCCAGTTAAACTATTGTACTCAACTGAAAGTGTTCCTCCGGGGGGTGGTGATCCGGTTGGAGTATAAGGAAGCGCGGCGCAGGATGTAACTTGTGGTGCCCCGACGCTAGGGGTAAAGGTTATCGTACATCCATTCCCATCATCATCGGCGGATGTTATTTCTAGCAACTGAATTTCCGCTGGGATTGTTTCTGAAATGGTGAAAGGAGCAATAGTTTCTCCATCTGCAATGTCTGTTTCAATCCTATAATCGAATGGGAAGTTTGGTCCGGTTGGCACTTCATCTTCGTCGCCGTTAGTGTTTATAGTGGCCTTGCTTACTCGAACTACGGTTGGAATATCAGTGAGATCTATAAATCCGCTCGTGACAGGCGGATCAATGCTGGGGTTATTAAAGGGATCTTCTCCGAATGCAAATGTACATTGTGACGCAATATCGTTCGCGAGTGGCACCCCTGGAGTTAATCCATTCGCCACGTCGGCTGTAATTTCGATAGAGACCGGGAGTTGGCTTGGGACCATACTTCCAACAGGAAGTTCAAAGACGAGGTACGTTGAGTTGATGGCAATATCTTGGACGATTTCGCCTGTTATTGGATTGGTTGCATCGCCGGTTGCTGGATCGCCTCCATCATTATCTATGACTGTATAAGGAGTTGGACTTGTCGGTGATATGCTCAATCCTCCCACGCTGAACGTTGAGGGTCCACTGTACGTGAATTCTGGAGGGAGAATCGTTTCGACAATAGGTCGGAATCCAGGATCTGCCCCTGAATTGGATATTTCTACTGAATAGACAAGCTGCTCTCCTATAAATGGATTTGCTGGGTTCGATACTGAATTATAGGAACAGGATGCTGCTGGTGCAGCTTGTGCAATTTGGACGTCTACTGGAAAAGCAGCAAATGTCGTGAACGACATAGCAAAAATTAGGCCTTTTGCAAGAATTTTTTTCATGGGAGTGTTGGGAGTTCACATATGATTATTCAGGATAATCTTGATTAATCAAGATTATCCTGACACTTTTCTCTTGATAAAAAAATTCCTTATTGCTTTATTCGCTAATTTTCTTGAGGGGCGCGATGGAGAGGGCCAGCTTTTTGGTTCCGTAGCGCGGGTTGTTGAATTTGATGGTGGCGACTCCTCCGGTGACTTCCTGGACGACGCCTTCCCCGAATGAGGTGTGGGCAACACGGTCGCCACCGTTGAGTGTGACGCCTTCTTGCTCGTACTCTTCGTATGGGATTGGGGTGTAGCCCAGTTCCTGTGTGTCGATGGTTTGGTGGTCGCGTTCTGGTTCTGTGTCGCCCTGAACGATTTCTGCCGGGATTTCCGCCAGGAATTGCGATGGGGCGCTGGATTGGACTTCGCCATAGAGCATGCGGCTTTTGGCGCGAAGGAGAAAGAGCTGTTGTTTGGCGCGGGTCATGGCTACGTACATGAGGCGGCGTTCTTCTTCCAGCTCGTCGCGTTCGAGCAGGCTTTGGGAGTGTGGCAATAATCCTTCTTCGAGACCGATGATGAAGACTGTGTCGAATTCGAGCCCTTTGGCTGAATGAATAGTCATGAGTGTGATGGCGTTGTCTTCGTTGTCGAGTGAATCAACGTCAGCGATCAGCGATATTTCTTCGAGGAAAATGCTAAGGGAGATACCGGCTTCCAGGTTGTCGTACTTGGTGGCGACGTTAATAAGTTCGTAAATGTTTTCGAGGCGGCTTTCTCCTTCAATGGTTCCGTCGTCGATGAATTTTTTGTAGCCGCTCAGGTCCAGGACGTGTTTTATGACTCCGGATGCCGGGAATTCGAGGTTAATTCTTTGGAGTTGTTTGATAAGGTCTGCGAAGTTGGTAAGGGCTTCTGCTTTGGAGGCCGAAAAGCCTGGAATCTTTTCTGCATCTTCGAGTGCCTGGAAAAAGGTGATGCCTTTTTGGAGTGCGTAGCTTTGGACCTGTTCGATAGTTTTTGCACCAATCTTTCTGGAAGGGGTATTGATGATGCGGAAAAGGCTGACCGAGTCGTTGGGGTTTTGGATGACGCGGAGGTATGCCACCATGTCTTTGACCTCTTTGCGTTCGTAGAACTTGATGCCGCCAACGATTTTGTAGGGCATACCGTAGCGGAGAAATGTTTCTTCGAGGACGCGGGATTGGGCATTGGTGCGATAGAGGACGACGAAATCCTTGTATGAAGGTGTTTCGTGTCGGGTCATTTTTTCTTGGATAGTCGATGCGATGAAATCGGCTTCGGCACGTTCGTTTTCTAAGGCGCGCACGGTGATTTTTTCGCCGCCTTCTTGTTCGGTCCAGAGTTTCTTTTCTTTGCGGCGCGCGTTTTTGGTGATGATCGCGTGCGCGCCGTCCAAAATATTCTGTGTTGATCGATAGTTTTGCTCCAGCAAAACTACCTTGGCATCCGGGTAGTCCTTTTCAAAATCCAAAATGTTCTGAATATCGGCTCCTCTAAAAGAATAAATACTCTGATCGGAATCACCAATCACACACAAATTACGATACTTTTCTGCCAATAAATTGGTCAAAACGTACTGAGCGTGGTTGGTGTCCTGATACTCGTCGATAGAAATGTATTTGAATTTTTCCTGATATTGATCGAGTACTTTTGCCTCCTGTTGAAGGAGTTCTACTGTCTTCATGATGATGTCATCGAAGTCGAGTGCATTGTTTTTTTGAAGAGATTTTTGATAGTGTGTGTAGGCTTCGTGTACTTTTTCGGTGAAGTAGTTCGTGACATATGTCTGGTAGTTCGCGGGAGTGATAAGCTGGTTTTTCGCATTGGAAATGTTGCGTAGAATAGCCCTGGGATTCATCTGCTTTTCGCTGATTCCCAAATCGGCCATGACATTTTTCATGAGGATTCTTTGGTCGGCTGTATCGTAAATAGTGAAGCCGTTTTCATAATTAAGAAGATGAATATGTTTGCGAAGCATCCTCACGCATGTTGCGTGGAATGTGCCAATTGAAGGAAGATCACGCTCTTCATTGCTTCCAAGAAGATGAATGATTCGCTCTTTCATTTCGTTGGCAGCTTTGTTGGTAAAGGTCACGGCCAAAATATTCCAAGGACTTACATGTTTTTCTTTCATTAAATAGGCGATTCTGTGAGTGAGCGCTTTGGTTTTTCCTGAACCGGCTCCAGCCACTACTAGAAGTGGCCCTTTTACGCAGAGGACAGCCTCTTTCTGCTTGTCGTTGAGTTGTTGAATCAGGTCGATCATAGGTTTTGACTATACCATAAATTTGACAAATTGGTGATATTTAGTTATCATTCTCCCTTCATTTAGCTTGCCCAGTATATCACATGTCAAAATCATCAATTCCGCCAAATAATCCTAAGGAGCGCAGTAATGTTATTGCCCTTTCTCCACCGAAGAAAGAAGGTGGTGACAAACCAAACCCGGAACTTCAACGACGTCGGACCGACATCCATAATGATCTGACGAATGTTGCTGAAATTCGTGAGGGTATTGCTAATAGACGAAAGCCAATTCCTGTAGAACCTGAAAAAAAGTCACGTGTACGCCGCAGAAGGCCGGCACCAGAAAAAAATTCTAACTTTAATGGCTTAACAGAACTTGAATTTTCACCAGAAATTCCATCTATTCAGAAGGGGAAACGAGGTGTAAAGAAGGTTACTGTCGCACAGGATGAAGGGGTTTTTGCTGATATGCTTGGAGCTACACTCTTTGAAAAAGCTGTTAGTGGGATGGATACAGTCGAAGAGTCTCTTTCTGTTGAAGAGGTTGCGCGAAAACTTCTGGCTCTTCGGGATGATGACTTAGCGCTGGAAGAGGGTGATCAGATATTTACTGATAAATTTCTCCTTAGCACCGATGAGGAGGTTTTCATGCCTGTTGCCCGACTCTTGTATCAAATGTTTAGTGGTAACCGTTCGCGATTTCATCTGAATGATGAAAGAGTTGCGAATCTTGCCACGCTTGTGCGTAACCCAGATATGGATATGAAGATTGGCCCTCTTACTCGAATGCTTGAGAACTATAAACGAGATACTATCTCCAATAAGCGACAACCCGCCCATAATGCCCCTAAGGGGAAAGGGCGCAGATTCAGAGAGAAGTAGTAGTAGATTTTTTAGTACTGTACCACCACTTTTGTTCCAATTGGGGCAAAGTCGTACGCGAATGCAGCGTCTTGTGGGAGCAGACGGATGCAGCCGTGGCTTCTTGCTGAACCTATGTGGTTTAGCGCTTCTGTCCAGAAGATTCCGCCATCGTTTCCAAGGCTAGGAAGCGCATGAATTCCATATCCGCCAGCACGGAAGTACATCCACTTTGGCATGATGTAGTGCGGCCATGCAGCTCCAACACGCACTTCCTGTTTTTGGAAGATGTGAGTTGTTCCAACTGGTGTTGGCGTACTGGATTTTCCTGTACTAACAGGGAATTCCCGAACCACGTAGTCTCCAACATGGAGTTTCATTTTCTGTTCAGAGATATCTACCTGGATCCATTTTTCTCCTTCCAGGTCATAGTTTGAAAGATTTGCGCTGACCTTAATATATTGCAGAAGGTCCTTGTTTTCGATGGGGATGTTTCCATTGCCGACACGGATGTCGGATGTAAAGAGCGATGCATCCAGCCATCCAAGTCCTTCAACGACCGGAGTATAAACCTCCCGGAAATATCCATCTTCCTGAGGAGCACGACTTTGGAAAACGAACTCCGCGAGGTAACCTGGATCAACACGATCGCTGGTCATAGTGATACGGTTTGAAGCGGCCCATCCACTGTCTGCAAAAGCAGCTCCGGGATAAAACGGGCTTGAGCGGTCACGATCTTTATCGGTTCCAAGGCTTAGGTGTGGGCCTGCGCATCCGCTTGCTACTGAAAACCATGGTGTGTTTCCCATATTTCGGATATAGACTTTTGTTTCAAAAAGCTCCCCTTTTTCAACAACTCCGGGTTTTCGGACTGCGATGAATGCGGCTTTATGCTGCTCTTTTTCTGGCTTTGTGTAGTCGCATGAAGGGGTTAGTTCCTGCGCCTGAACAGAGGCCGGGATCAAAAAAGCTGCAAAGAGTGAGAGTGTGATCCCTTTCAAAAGTAATTTTTTCATTTTTGTTTTGGGTTTGTACTTTTTCAATCTTCATATTATACCATATAATAAAATTTGCGTCAATTTAGCACTTTTTGAATAAGCATTACAAACAATACCCCGTAATGAAAAACTGCTTTATCCTTAAGACAAGCGTGTTGTTCGCTGTGGCTCCATGAGCTTCTGGAGCTCTTTTCGGAAGGTTTCGATGTCTTTGAAATGGCGATAAACGGAAGCAAAACGGATGTAAGCAACCTCATCCAGCTCTTTGAGTTTTTCCATAATGCATTCACCAATGTAGTCGGCTTTGACCTCTTTGCCCTGTCCGGACCAGCGTTCTTCCAGTTGATTGAGAAGTTGTGTTACCTGCTCTTCCGTAACTGGACGTTTTTCACAGGCTTTCCAGATACCGGCTTCCAATTTTTGTCGATTATAGGCTTCCCGGGAGTTGTCTTTTTTGACCACAATAAAATTGCTCGTTTCCACGCGTTCAAATGTGGTAAAACGGAAATCGCACTCCTCGCATTTACGACGGCGGCGGATTTCACGTGATTCGTTGGTGTCCCGTGAATCCAGAACCCGAGTGCTTGATTTTTTACATTTTGGACAGATCATGCAGTGATTTTTTGAAACTGTTCTTCGGCATAATGGTCAGTCATGCCGGCTATATAATCTTTTACCACGATTTCCAGCTGCTCGCCAAGTGCGATCGCATTTTGATAAGCCGATGGAAGCTCTTGTGGATAGCTACGATAGTACTGAAAAAGTTTTTTGACAATGTTTTGGCCGTTTTCTATTTGCTTATGGACTTTTGGGTGGAAGTAAAACTTTTCACGAAGAAATTGACGGAGCTCCTGAATGTGAGGATTAAGGGCAGGGCTGAAATTTACTATTTTTCCTTTATGAGAGCGCACTTTTTCAACTGAATCGATATTGTTTTTCTGTAGTTGTAACTCGGTTGTTTCCTGAAGATCCTGAATCATTCGGCTAATCATCCGACTAATCACTCTGCTCTGGAAGCGACGCTGGCTCTCGGGGTCCTGAGTTATGTTTTCTGATCCATATTCATTGAAGACGTGCTCTTTTGCTTCTGTCCAGAGTTTAAACTGGTCGAGTTGGTCTGCGGAAATAGTTTCACTGCGGAGGGCGTCATCGATGTCGTGATTGGTGTACGCGATTTCGTCGGCATGGTCAGCGACCTGGGTTTCCAAATGAGCGTAGGTTTGAAACTGGATTGAGGTTTTATACTTTTCGGGACTGTGCTTAATGAGTCCATCGACCACTTCAACAGAAAGGTTCAGTCCGTTGAACGTGGGGTAAATGTGCTCAAGAGCTTGAACAATACGGCGACTTTGCTCGTTGTGCTCAAAAGAAAGCCCATGCTCTCTCAGTGCTTCATCAAGGGCTTCTTCACCTCCATGACCAAAGGGTGGATGGCCTAAATCGTGCGCGAGGGCGATGCATTCGGCCAGGTCTTCGTTGAGGCCGAGCCGGCGGGCGATGTCGCGGGCGATTTGTGCGACTTCGATTGAATGAGTCAGGCGATCACGATAGTGGTCGCCGTAGTAACTGACGAACACTTGCGTTTTAGCCTGGAGCCGGCGAAAAGCCCGTGAATGGATAATCCGATCACGATCCCTTTGAAAAGGAAGGCGATAGTCGTCGTGGTGTTCTGAATGGATGCGGCCCTGGGAATCTTTGCTGTGAGTGGCGTAGGGCGCCAGTTTTTGATCCTCTTCTGCCAGGAGTTGTTCTCGGGTTTTGAGCATGTGCACGGTAAAGTGCACTGATTATAGCGTGTTTGTTCCTGTGATTGAAAGAACTTAGTCGGTTGCAATTCTTAACCGACTTGGCTGATTGCCATTTATGGCTTTTTCCGCAGCTTCCACGTCCAGGGTCGCTTGAGCCCGGGCATTCACAACCTGTTTTTTTATCTTTTTGAAGGCATCTGATGTTGGCACCTGGTCAGCCGCATACATGACATCGAGAGTATCTTCTTTGACCTGATCATGAATTTCTTTCATTTCTTCGAGCTTTGATTTCGCTGTTTCTAAATCTTTTTCTTTTATAGCCTCCTCGATTTCTGTGCGGATTTTTCCAACCCTGTCAGCTTTTTTGAGAGCGGCATCACCAACTTCGGACACAACTGACCTTAAGCCGATTTGCTCTGCTTCTTGAGCAGCTTTTTCTGCTTTTTCTGCAGCTTTTCTGGCTTGTTTATATCGATCCGATGTTTCTTTCATGTGAACTCCTTTTAGTTCTCCAGCTTTTTCTGCTTTAAGTGCCGCTTTCGCATCGCTCATTGATGGCTGGAATGCTTCGGTGAGTTCAACACCTTTAAACTCAGCAACACCTTTTGCAAGCGCTAAATCTGACATAACTTTTGCTGCATCCGCTGACATCTTTGCATCTTCAGCTTTTTGGCGAATTGATTCTACCTGTTTGGCCACATCAATTTTTTGCTCATTTTGGATAGCATCTTTGAGCTCTTGTAACTCTTTTTCTGCTCCTTTTTGCGCCTTTTCTGATATTTTTAATTCTTCCTTCACATTTTTGAGGAACGATCGTTTTTGTACTATTTCTTTCAATTTTCCGTATTGTTCGACTACTCTTTGCTTGGCACTTTTGGATTTTTCTCCAATTGTCTCTTTTGCACTGCTAATTTTTTGTCCTAATCTATCAGCCCTTTCCGATAAGTATTGGCGAATTTTCCCTGGCCCTTCTTTTGGAGGTGCAACGACGTCGGCGCTACTTGTTGTCATGATTTCGCCATTCGGCATTTTAACCTTCAGGCGAATGATTTTTCCTCCTTCTATTGGAATTTCTGCCAACCCAAGCACTTTCCCACTTTTAACTGAGTTTCCTTCTTTAAAGTTGACCCTTTCACCAGGGAAGAAATGCATTTTGTCTATTGTAATCATTTTATTTGGTTCTCCTGGTAGACCTGTAGATTCAGTGATAATGTCTCCATAGCTTGTTTCAACTACTTTTCCATCTGGGGTTTTTATTTCCAAACGTAGTATTTTTCCTGCTTCCATTGGGATTTCTTTTACACCTACAGCTATTCCACTCTTGATTTTGTTCCCCTGCTTGAAGATGATTTTTTCACCAGCCAAAAATTGTTTGTTGCCGATAGTTATGGTTGGTGTATGTTTTGTTCCTCCTATCATTTCGCCTCCAAGACGTCCACCACGAAGAGATATTACGACGGCTGCAGTATGGGCAAGCTCTTTCCAATCCCAAAATTTGGTATCGCGGGCACGCGCAGCCAGTTCTCCTTTTTTGTCACCAGTCCATTGGTTGTAGATGATAGCCATTTTCTGTTCCAGCTGAGACATTCCCTGGAGTGCTCCGATTTCTACGAATCCTTCTGCTACTTCGGCTCCGGCAGTTCCTAATTTTCCGCTCGCGCGGGCAGTACGGTTAAGGTATTGCAATTGTTGAAGTGGGTGACGGAGTCGTTGAAATCCAGTCGCTCCTTCTTCTACTGTGCGGACCATTCCTTCTGCTGTCCCCCGTGCGAGGCCTTGTACGCCTTTCATCATGCCAAACGTTGCGGCAGTGTATCCGACTTGTCTCCATCCTTCTGCTGTTCCCAATATTCCTGCATTGCCATGCATAGTGGCTTGTGCCTGTACAAAAAGTGTTGCGTGAGCAATGGTCTTTCCGGCTGATGCAATACGTGGAACTTTGGCCGCATATTCTGATGCTCTGGCGACCATGTTGGCAACTTCCATAGCGCGTACACCCATTTGCCCAAGGCGGGCGGCGGCAAGAGCGGCCGCGGCATACGTTCCGGCACCCCAGGTCGCGAGTTCAATGATGGCGATTTCAACCACAAGCTGCGTAATCTCTTTGGCGATGATCGCATTTTCCTCGGTTAGATCAAAGGCTCCTTCTCCGTTCAAATCGTTGAGAAGTTCGAGTGCTTTTTTTTCATAGCCGCTGAAATTTGAAACTTCTTCATCGGTGAAGTGGCTTGCGTTAACGCCTTGTTCGTCGATGTAAGCTCGCCCTTTCAGAGCATCCATCATTTTTTCTTCAATAAATTCGTCCAGATTTGCGTACGATCCTCCGCCTGGTTTTGGAATGTTCTGTTCGGCAAAGTTGGACTCGTCGATTCCTTGTTCTAAAAGCTGGAGCTTGGCCTGTGCCTTAATTTGTTCACCATGATCTTCTATGAGTTCGCGGAATTCCGGCGTTGTGGTATCCACTTTTTCCATACGGAATTTCTTTTTCTCATCTAATCTTTTTTGGAGAATCTGGATGCAAAGTGCGCGGGCTTCGTAGAACTGTCCGCTTATAAACATATGTCGTATTTTTTCGATCTGCATTTTTTCGACGGCGCCAAGATTTTCAACATCTTTTGCGTTTCCACCTGGATTTTCATTGAGGAATGCGGCAAGGTCACCGTTTTCTGGGAAAATTTCTGATGATCGTTGCAGTATCCCGCCTTTGGACTGCTTTTCCATAAAGCTGCTGCGTTCTCCACCGAAGTATTCCGGCAAAGCTCCTCCGGCAATAACGCTTGGAATCATCCATGGCATTGATGCACCCGCGACTCCACCAATAATCCAGTTTGAATATTCACGAATACTTTCTGGAACAATGGTATCGTAGACACTGTCCCGAGTGTCTTTTGCCAAAGCCCAAATACCTTTTTCCCCAAGGCGCTCTTTTCCGCTCTGATACTCTTCAAAAAGGCGCGCTTCTTCCTGTCTATCGACAAAGAGTTCGTTGAGATCAATTTTTCCCGGACCTTTGATGGTTGTGGGATGATCTTTCAAAACGTCTGTCATGACTGCTGTTTGGCCTTCCGGGATGTCGATAGACGTGATCTCTCCCTTCATGAGTTTGTCGTAGTAGTACTTCACCGGATTGGTGATGTCCTGGGTTTCTGCGTCGATTGGATATTGGTATCTAATAAGGAGACGGAGTCCTTCCATGACATGTTTTGCTGCCATGTAGACCTCTTCGTCGCTGTCCCACATATTGTCCAGGTCGTCCTTGATGTCCGCACGACGCTCTGCTTTGAGTTCAACAAAGTCTTCCATCTCTTTCATCATCATGTCGATAGACACGTTCATGCTGGCAATCATGTCAGTGGCGATGCTGTGGCGCATAGAAAGTTCCAGGTATTTCTTCTGCTCTTTTGCCATTTCCTGCAGGCTTTCCGGGAGTGAGTCGACATTGATGTCAGCGAGTAGAGACAGTGCTTCCCGCATTTTTTGTTGTGACTCATACGCTTCCAGTTTTGGATAGCCGTTTTCGTCGAGTTGACCCATTTCGTAAAGGGCCAGCTGTGCCTGCCAGTATTTTTTCTCGTTTTCCGGTGAGTTTTCGATCTTGTTTTTTAATCCTTCTAAAAGCTGCTCTTCCTGAGTGGCTTTTTGATTCTTGATGATCTCCTGCATCAACTGGAATCCTTTTTCTGGATCTTTTTCTCCAATGCTTTGAAAAACCCTTTCAAGAACCGGACCACGCGCCTGCTCGGGTAGACGATTGAGTCCTTCAACCATAGCGATGATGCCAAGTCTGGCATAGCTGTCGATGACGTTTGTCGACTCTTTGTCGAGGTCGATATTAATGGTTTCACCAAACTTGTTTGTGGTTGGAAGGATGTTTGAAGAGACGGTGTGGGCAATCATGTAATCCCCGTTGACGATTTTCACGTCCGGGTAGTCTTCATCTGGTGTTTCAGCTTTTTTCCCTGGCTGTACTTCTGGCTTGTCGGGCTTTTCTCCTGGCTCTGGCTTTTTTTCTTTGCGGGAAAAAGTGCGAACGTATCGTTCATCTTTGTTTGTGACCGTTTCTCCAATACTTAAATGGAAAATGCACTCGCTTTTTTCCAGGGCCTCTGTAGAAGGGAAAGCGTCCATGGCACGCTGAAATGCGAGAACAAAGTTATAGATTCCAACGGAGCTAAAGAGTTGTTCTGATGTTTTTCCTTTTTCAAAAACAGATTTTTTTTGACTCCCTAGTTTTTTAAGCATGTCCAGATGCTGCTCGATCAGTTTCTGCGTGGCGGACGTGAAACGATCCTTTCCCTGCTCTTTTTCATAAATTTTGACCAGGAGTGCTGCCGCTTCGGACTTGTCTTTATAGACTTTTTCGGTGATCGCGCGCGCCCCGTATGGAGTGGCGTCCACGCTTCCCTCAACCACATTGAATTTTTTTTCTAGTTTTGCGCCATCATATTCGCCCAGTTCGTAGTGGTGATCTTCGCGAATGTCCACGTTTTCAATCTGTTGCTTGAGCCGTTCACGCTTGGACTTACTGATAATTTTCTTTTTGCCAACCTCTTCAGCCTCTCTTTGAAGACGTTCGGCTTTTTCGATTGCCGTCTCATTGTGGGGCGGACGCTCCTGGTTTGGATTATGTTTTTCTGTTTCTCCCATGTTAGTTGGTTGCGGCGAGTTTTGCCATTTTTAAGAGTTCGGCTCGGGTGATTGGTCGGTTTGGTTCGAACCGATTGGCTGATATGCCGCTGATCCATCCGTTATCCCAGGCTGTGCGAACCCATGGTCCCTGCCATGCGTCTGTGATGTCGTTAAAAAGATTGTCCGGATGTCCGGCTCCACAGTTGGCTGTGTAGCAGCCCTGGTGTGCCGGGACCTTGAATGTTCGTGCAGTGAGAGCAGTCGCTTCTGCACGTGTTATGGCGAATTGCGGACCAAATTCGTTTGCCCCGTATCCTTCGACAATTCCTTCATCCCATGCCGCGCGAACCCATGGCCCCTGCCATGTTGCGGTAATATCGTTGAAAAAGTTATTTGGATAACCGGCTCCACAGTTAGCGCTGTAGCAACCCTGGTGTGGACTGATTCCGGCCAGTGAAAGGACAAGTTTTACAGCTTCTGCTCTGGAAATTGCCTGATCTGGACGGAAGGTCCCATCTTCGTAGCCCTGGATGAGGCAAGCATCGTAGGCTGATTTGATGATTGATTCAGCCCAGTGTCCGGCAATGTCACTTGGGTAGTCAACTCCTTCACATGCGCTTGTTTGCGTTGTGCTTTCTGTTTGTGTTGTTTCTGTCGGAGTCTGCTCCTGCTGTGGAGTTGGCTCTGGCTCTTCTACTTCCGGCTCCTTTGCCAGGACAGTAAACTCACGAATTGATAGATCTGGTAAGTATTGATTATTTGGTCTGGCTGCGACAACGAATGTGTATGTTCCCTCCGCAACCGGCTGATCGAATTTATCTTTTTGGGCATTCCAGGACAGATTAAATGGTGCTGCCTGTTTTGATGTTTTTGGCAGGATGGTTGTGATTGCTGCTGAAGTGTCGATTGTTTCGCTCGGCGTGAATGATGCCGGCATAATGTAAGCTTCCACAAGAGCGCTTTCGTTCAATCCACAAATTGCCAATGCGCTTTCGTTCTTTTCCTGAATGATTGGTTTTGGTGTAAAAGCGCAGGTGAGAATGTCTTTTGCCGGGAGTGTTCCGGTTTGTGTTTCTGTTGTCTCTTCTTCCGTGTCGACCAGTTCGGTAGTGGTTTCTGTTTCTTCTGTTGTTTGTGTTTCGGTTTCCTCTTCCTGGTTTTCGTTTTCTGGAACTGGATCTTCAAGTGTGATTGAGCAATCCTCTCCTTCAATTCCAGTGTCGAAATTTGGTCCTGTCAGAATGTTCACAACTGGAGTGAGCGTGGCCGATGTTGTGCCTGCCGGGTAGACAGTTTTTAAAACTTTTCCGTTTTCTGATTCCTGGCCAGGGGCTTTGCCATCTTCATCTAAAAAGAAGTAACTGGTTATCCCATTATGTGGCTGCTCTTCCATAAGCTTGGCTTCATCGACGAAGATGGTCCAGGTAACAATTTGTCCCGTGGTTCCAGGATTTGGAGATCCTGTACAAGAGATTGTGGCCTGTGATGCCGAATTTTCTGTTTGTGTCTGGTTTTCGGTGTTGGATGGTGTTGTTGAATTGATAGTGATTGAGCATGGTGTTCCGGCTATATCTTCATAATTGTCCGGACCAGTAAGAACGCTTACAATTGGTGTTACTGTTGCTGTCGTTTTACCGTTTGGATATGAAACAGTGAATGTTTTTTCTGAATTTGCTGTTCCTCCCGATGTATCCCCGCTCCAGAAATATGATTCTATATCAATGTATGGATCCTCCTCCTGCAGCATGGCTTCATTCACGACCATTGTCCATGTGACAGATTGGTTTGGATCTGCCGGGTTTGGTGTACCGGAACAGGTTATTGGCCCGCCTGTGGATGGTGTTGTCTGGACCTGAATCTGGCTTGGCTGATTGGTCGTTACGTTTTGAAGTGATTGATTCAGCTGCGTTGAACTGATCAAACTTCCCTGGTACAAATTTCCTCCCAGATAGATAGCTGCAATCGCGACTACTGTCCCTATGATTCCAAGTACAATGTAGAGTGCGATTGTGCGATTGGTTTTGATGAAATCGAATATATTCATTTTTGTTTTTGTGAACCCAAAAATATCTATTAATTATAACATATTTTGAGATTTTTTCAATTACTCCTTTAGGTGGTCGGATCTATAATGGTGTCATGAAACTTGAAGATGCTATCGGCCAGTTTTTGCAGCATGCAGAAATTGGTCGCAACCAATCGGAAAAAACTATCGAGAATTATGGCCATTATTTGGGCAGATTTTTGGCTTGGACTGGAGACATTTCTGTTGGATCGATCTCTTTAAAAAAAGTTCAGGAGTATCGGCTGTATTTGAATCGTTTGAAGGATGAAAAAGGGAAAAAACTGCTGATGATGAAGACGCAGAATTATCATGTTATTGCGCTGCGGGCTTTCCTGAAGTGGTGCATGAAGAACGATATTGATACCTTGTCACCGGAAAAGATTGATTTGGGAAAAGTGGAGGACAGGACCGTTGAGTATTTGAGCCGGGAGGAACTGGAGCGGCTTTTTGATGCTGTGGATGCGGAGTCTGTTCGGGGACGGCGGGATCGGGCGATTCTGGAAACGCTCTATTCAACCGGTTTGCGTGTGAGTGAGTTGGTGAGTTTAAATTGTGATCAGGTGGATCTGGAACGACGGGAGTTTATGGTCCGAGGTAAGGGGAGAAAAGCACGGATTGTGTTTTTGTCCGATCGGGCTGCGGAAGCGATTGAGTCCTATTTGGCGATTCGGGATGACAATTTTGATCCTCTTTTTTTGAATTATCGGCGCGGAAAACAGAGCGAAAATATTACGATGGGGGAAAAGAGACGGCTGAGCACGGTGATGGTGCAGTATCTGGTTCGAAACTATGCTCGAAAGGCCGGGATTATTAAGAAAGTGACGCCGCACGTTTTGCGCCATTCCTTCGCGACTGAACTCCTGATTAATGGTGCGGACATTCGGAGTGTTCAGGAGATGCTGGGACATGCATCGATTACGACTACTCAAATTTATACGCATCTTACGAATAAGCGCTTAAAGGAGGTTCATGAGAAATTTCATCAATAGGATTGTTGCTTTGCACGAACGGATTTTTGGACTATAGTTTGATTGTCATTATTTTGCCGCATGATTGAGTTTTCACACGTTTCGAAAAAATATGGCCGGGCGAAAGTCCTGGATAAGATCAGCCTTACGATTAAAAAGGGCGAATTTGTAACTTTTATTGGTCCTTCCGGAGCAGGGAAATCGACTCTGGTTTATTCATTGATTGGGGCGGAACCGATTGCGAGTGGGAGTATTAAGATTGATGGATATGAGGTGAATCGGCTGCAAGGACGTCCGCTTCAGTATTTTCGGCGAAGAATTGGTGTAGTTTTTCAGGATTATAAATTGCTGGCGCAGAAGAATGTGTATGAAAATGTGGCCTTTGCGCTTGAAGTTTGCGGGTTTGATCGATCAGACATTAAACAAAGAGTGAAAGAGGTGTTGGAGATTGTGGGACTTTCGAAGAAACAGAAACAGTTTCCTCATCAGCTTTCTGGAGGGGAAAAACAGCGAACAGCAATTGCGCGTGCACTGGTGCACTATCCAAGTTTGATTGTGGCAGATGAGCCGACTGGGAATTTGGATCCGGATACGGCTCAGGATATTATCGATCTCTTGATGAAGATTAATGATAGCGGGACAACGATCCTTTTAACCACGCACAATACGCAGCTTGTGGATTCGATTCAGAAGAGAGTGGTGAAACTGGATGATGGAAAGATTGTGAGTGATAAAAAATCTGCTGGATACCGTTCTTAACGATTGGAAATGGCTACGTACAAACAGTCTGGTGTGGATATTGCCGAGGGTGATAAGTGCAGTGCGTTGGCTTATGCTGCCGCGAAAAAGACGTTTGATGCGCGCAAGGGGCTTTTTGGTAAGCCGGTTATTCAGGATGGTGGTTTTAGTGGCGCTTTGGATTTTGGGGATTTTTATTTGATTCAGAATTGTGATGGTGTTGGGTCAAAGATTGCTGTGGCGGATGCTTTGAAGAAGTATGATACGCTTGGCTATGATTTGTTGGCGATGGTGGTTGATGATGCGGTGTGTGTTGGGGCGGAGACCGTTTCTGTGACGAATACTGTTGATACTAATAAGGTGACTGCGGCCGCGATTGAGCCGATGATGAAAGGGCTTTTAAAGGCGTGTAAGGAACAAAAAGTAGTAATTCCTGGAGGTGAGATTGCTGAATTGCCGGATTTGATGAAAGGGAATTCGTGGAACTCGACCGCGGTGGGAATTGTTGAGAAAAAGAAGTTTATTACCGGAAAAGATGTGAAACCTGGCGACAAAATTATTGCTCTCAAGAGCAAAGGGTTCCGGTCAAATGGGTTTAGCCTTGTGCGATATATTTTAAAGAAAAAGTTTGGCGCAGGGTGGGAAAAGAAGAAGCGTGGAGTAAAAACATGGGGGGAAGTGGTTTTAACGCCTTCGCTGATTTATTCGGATGCTTTGCTTGATGTTCTTGGTCGATATAAAAAGCCACGGCAGGCAAAAGTAAAGGCACTTGCCCACGTGACTGGTGGTGGTATTCCGGGAAACTTGAAGAGAGTTCTTGGAAAGTATGGAGCAACTTTAGATAACTTAATGACTCCTCATGCTTTTATGCTCGATTTGCAGGAGATGGGGAAAGTGAAAGATGCCGAGGCATATAAAACGTGGAATATGGGTATGGGAATGCTGGTTATCTCGAACGATATTGCCGTGTTTGAGAAAGCCATGAAGAAGCATAAGATTCCAATGCAGGTTATTGGTGAAGTCACGAAGGAGTCCGGTATCCGACTGAAGAGTAAAGGACATTTTGAAGGTGGGAAGATGTTGCATTTTGGGTAGTCAGGATTATAATGCCTCCCTTTCTTTAACCTTCCTTTTTATGGCCGCTGAACGTTTGCAAATTACATCGCCGGATGAGCGACCGGTTAATACGGCTCCGCGTATGCCGCAGGGTTTTCTTGCCCAATTGAAGGATGATTGGGCTAGTGAAGGGTGCCAGGTTCCGGATTCGATTCCGCTTGAAGATAAAATTGCTGCATTTGAGGAGATTGCTATGAGCGGAACAATGAGTAGTGCAGAAGTTGAGGAGTTGCGGATTCGAACTACTGACCGGATTGAATGCAAAAGAATAGCTGCTGAAATTGGTGACCGGCTTTTGAAAATTTTGGAGCATGCCCGGGTTAGTGATCCAGAATTGTAGAATTTATGTTCCGATCATGTGGAGCTGCTACGATTGTTTCGTAGTAGCTCTTTTTTGATTATGGATACGCTTCAAGAAAAGGATTTCCCGTTGTTTTTGCGACAGATCACTCAAATTCCTGAAAAGATGTTTTTACGTGGTGCGCCGCTACAGCATGATGCTGACTATGTGGCTATTGTGGGAACGCGTGTCCCCTCTCCATATGGGAGGCGGATGGCTTATGAAATTGCGAAGAGTTTGGTGGAATGTGGGGTTGTTGTCGTGAGTGGATTGGCTTTTGGTGTTGATTTTTTGGCACATAAAGCGGCTGTAGATTTGGGTAAGCCGACTGTTGCATTTTTGGCTTCCGGGGTTGAGCGGGTAACACCAGCCAGCCATGCGGTGTTTGCAAAGGAAATTGTTGAATCCGGAGGTTCGATTCTTTCTGAATATGAAAGCTTTGATAGTGCTCACAAGTATCGTTTTCTGGAGAGGAATCGTCTTATTTCCGGTCTTTGCCGTGCAACGATTGTTGTTGAAGCCAAGGCAAAATCTGGGGCTTTAATTACGGCCCGGCATGCATTTGAGCAGGATCGGGAGGTGTATGCTTTGGTGGGAGATATTGATCGGGCGCAGTCCCGCGGCTGCCTGGATTTGGTTGAGCGTGATATGGCTAAGCCTATTACTTCTCTTGAGAGACTTTTACAGGATTTAGGGCTGCAAAAAAATCTTCCACAGGATGATCTGAGTCGTACTATTGTGACAACTCTGGAGAATAAACTTATGAGCATGAATGATTTGTGCGCCGTTTTGAAGATGTCATCAGCAGAGGTTGCCAGTGCTCTCATGCAGCTTGAAATAGCTGGTGCTGTTGTCCGGAATCAGGGCAAGTGGATGAAAATGACTACACAGAAATTGCTGTGACGCGGTGGACTTCTGCCAGACTGGTGAGACCCTGGATTACTTTGATAACTCCGTCTTCGTACATGGTCATCATCCCCTTCTTTCGGGCTGCTTCAATGAGCTTTGTGGAACTGGCTTTTTCAAGGATAAGCCGTTTGATTTCGTTGTCGACATCCAAAACCTCTACCACGGCAATACGACCTTTATATCCTGTGTGGCTGCAAACAGGACATCCGGGAGCCGTTGGGAGTTCATCCGGTATTTCCAGCTCAAGACTTGGTTGCATATTTTTAATGAGGTCCAGCTTTTTTTGGAGCTCCTCTTTTTTGGCCGCCGAAATTTTTTCTGAATATGAACATGCCGGACAGAATTTTCGGACGAGGCGCTGAGCGATGATTGTGTCGAGTGCCGGCGCCACCATGAATGGTGGAAGGCCAATATTGATGAGTCGGGGAATAGCTTCGATTGCGCTGTTGGTGTGGAGAGTACTCAGAAGGACATGTCCGGTAAGGGCTGCCTGAGCAGCGGTTTCGGCTGTGTCCAGGTCACGAATTTCTCCAATCATCACGACGTCCGGATCCTGACGGAGAATGGCGCGCAGTCCATTTGCAAAGTCGTAGCCACGTTTTTCATTGATCTGACTTTGAGAAATCCCTTTTAGATGGTATTCAATTGGATCTTCAAGGGTGATGGTTTTGTTGCTTTCGTTGCTGAATTTTTCAAGAAGTTGGTAGAGCGTGGTGGTTTTACCAGATCCGGTTGGACCGGTAATAAGGATCATTCCGTGTTTTATATTGAGCATCTGTCTGGTGTGAGCCAGCGCTTTCCCGGTGAATCCCATGTCTTCAAAGCTGGCCACATGGCGTTGGCTATCCAAAAGCCGGCATACAAATGTTTCTCCAAACTGGGTTGGCAAAACGGATACACGAAGATCCACTTTTCGCTCGTTGACCAAAAAACTGTACCGTCCATCTTGTGGCTCATTGGTAATGTTGAGCTTCATTTTACACTGGTACTTAATCTGGTTGGCAATGTTCGTGAAAGTGGTTTTGTCGATACGGAAAATACTATGAAGCAATCCATCAATACGAAAGCGCATTTCAACATCTTCTTCTTCCGGTTCAAAGTGGATATCTGATGCTCCGGTTTTGAGTGCGCCAATGTTAATGAGGTAAACGGCTTCTTCGGACGTGAGTGTTGGGAGTTTTGTTTCGAGTGACTGAAGGTCCTGAATCTCTTTTTCGTATGCTTTAATTTTCTCTTCATCAAGCTTGGTTTCGATCTCTTTTTTGACCACGTACTGCTCAGATTCATAAAGTTTCATGGCTTCACGCAGACCATCGTCTGATGAAAGGTTTACATTGATGGCGTATCCTTGCTGCTTTAGCTGTTCAATTACTTTGAGTGTTTCTGGATTTTGAGGATCGGCAACAGCAACACGCACTTTTTTCCCAAGTTTGTAGAAGGGAAGAATGAGTGCTTTTTGCGCTATTTGTGGATCGACCATATGAAGCAGATCCGGGTTGATTGGCGTTGTTCCAATGTTGATGTATGACATGCCAAGCTCCCGGGCCCGCTGAGCTGCTGCTTTTTCTTTGGCTTCACGGTTAATTTTCGCCAGTTTTTCTTCTGGAGAGACCGTTGGCTGTGTTTGATGAACCGGTTCGGATGGTGCCGATGGAGCCTTTATCGCCTGCCCTTGTTGCGCTATTTGCTGCGATCCCTGATTGTTTTGTGTGTTGTCGTCCATAGACGCAGAAAGAGAACTATATCCGTTTATTTTACCATAAAATCGTCTTTTTTTTAAGGCTTTCTGTGAAGATTTTTCTGGATACTCAACCTGGAAAAAATGGCTCAAAAATGGTATAATTTCTGGATATTATTGAATTTAAATTTTGATGTCTCAACGCGAAAAAAAAGAACAACTTCTCCGTGATGAGATGGAGCGATGCATTTTGCTCCCTCCTGATGAGAAGAAATTCTGGATTGAAAATGCTGCGATTCTACCAAATGCAATGCTGGATGAAGTGTTCCGCATTGTTCAAGAAAAAAATGAAACGGTGGATCGATACATTGAAGCGGCGCTTGCCGAGGATAAAGATCGAAAATATCTCTCGGAACTGAAAGCCAAGATTAAAAAAATGAAAACTGAAGCTTTTGCAATGGAGGAAAAGAGTGAGGAAGAGAGTGTTGAAGAAATCCTGGAACAACAACTTGAAGATCTTTCATGACCGAAAAACTTGGCGGACAGATAGATGTGAAGCAACAAGAGATTGAAAGTCTTAAGGGGCCTGCAGCGGCGAAGACTGAAATTTCAAGGTATCGGAGTACCTATGTTAATGCTGTTGATTCAGGCCAAACAGAGATGTTAACGGCTGCGGGAAAATTGAAATCCCCTGAAGCCAAGGCCTATTTAAAAAAAGCTTCTGGAGAGATTGCCGGCCAGCTTGGATCCATGGCGGATCGGGGACGGGAGATTATTAAAGCTCATGAAGATACCAAAGAGGGAAAACCTGAAAAGGTTCCGAGTATGGACCAATTGAGTGGTGATCTGAGTAAAAAACTGGGGCAGCTTAAAAAATCTATCGATGCATTTAAAGTTTTGGAGGAGATTGAAAATGATGATCTTCCAAAGGTTGAAAAAGCAAATGGGAAATTGAATAGCAGTGAGGGTTCAAAAGATCCACTCACGATTTTTTCTGCAAAAGAGAAATTGTTGGGCGATCTGAATCGTTTAAGTCCAAAGTTTATAAGCACTCCTGGCTCGCGTGAATATTCAAAGAAGGTTGTTAAAAAATATCAGGATCTGGCCAAAAAAATTGGCGAGGAAAAAGATGAACTGGCACTTGGCCCTACAGCCCGACATATTATTGCCAATGATTTCTTTAAGTCTGTGAGCACCTATGAAACGCTTGTAAAAGCTGTTGAGAGTAATCCTTCAATGGAAACTCTTCGGGCAGCTGAGGCGCAGGCGGAGAAAATTGATCCTGTAAAAGCCCATGCAGAAATTTTTGATGAAAAGGAAGAAGGTTCGTACGCCTACATCAATAACATGTATAAACACCTTGAGACTGAATTTGAAAAATCCAAATCCAGTTATGAAGGTTTGAAAGATAGTTTTGAAGAGGCAGAGAAAGAGGCTTTGACCAAGGCTGCGGAAAAAATGATTGCCGATATTGCCTCTGCTGAAAAAGAGACTGTCGGACCTTTATGGGATAAATATGAACCTTTATCAAGGCGTACTGATTTAAATGGTAAGGAGCTGGAGGATTATGAGAAAAATGAAAAGGCGCTCCTTTCAGCTTATTTAACGCTCAAAATGACTGTTTCCCCTTTTGTGAATAAGGAAACACAGTACAAGCTTCAGGGAGATATTTATGGAAAAGTTCAGGCCAAGATTAAGGAGATTGATGATCGGGTTCGGCAGATTGAGGTGAATCGTCAGACACGAAAGAGTATGGCCTCACTTGGTGAGGTTGGGGCTAATGTTTTTAGTTACGTCACTTTTTTGGGAGAAGAAAAGGATGGCAAGATTTATACTTTCAACGCGGCCTATGATGCTCTTTCAGATGAAAAAAAACAGGAGGTGCGTATGGCTGTTGAGAGCATTATTGCGAGAGACCAGGCTGAAGTGAAGGCTGAAACTCAAAAAGCTATGGTGGAACTTTCAAAATCTACCGGTAATTTTGATCAAATTTCTGAAGTCCTGGGAGAGAAATCTAAAAAGTATGCTGAAGGTTTACAGCTTTTGGCATCCGGAAAACATACAGAAGCAGTGGCCGCTTTCGAAGCTTATGTTGGTCAAACGTTTTCTGCCGAAGAACGCGAACTGAACTCTGCTGCTCTTGCTGATGCGCAGGAAAAGATCCGACTTATAAAATATTCTGGAGATTTTTATGAAGGATTAAAACAGTATGGAGCTGGGGATATTAATGCAGCTTCGAAAAGCCTTGCCGGCTATGTTAAGTGGGCGGAAGGCAGCGGCGATAAAGAGCTCCACAAAGAACAGATTAATCAGGCCCGTGAAGTGCTTCATTTGATTGGTTTAACCAAGGTGAAACAGCTGGATAATCTGCTTGAAGACGTGAAATACTGGAAGAAAAAAGATCTTCAGGATCGATATGGTAAGAATGGTGAAAAAATCGATTTCAGAATTACAGGGCCGGAAGTGGATGTGATTGTTGATGGTATTCGTGGGTTGAAATCCAAGGTTCAAAAAGGTGAACTGATTGATTATGATGAAGAGTTTGCCAAGTTGAAAGCCAGTGTTCATTTATATTTGCAGAAGAATGCTTTTGATCCGAAAAATAATGTAATTGATAAATTTTCGGAACTTTATGAAGGGATGAATTCGACGGATCCAGAGGTCCGAAAAAAAACATGTATTAAATTTGCCAAAGAACTTCGTGATCTCCGGGGATATGATAAAGCCCGTGAGTATTTGGATAAAGCTCTCGCAGATGAGTACCGTGAGGCGGCCAAAGATGTGAGTCAGGAAAAAATTATGCGGGAAATGTTGGGCGATAAGATGATTATGGATAATGTCCGGAAAGCGGCATCTGCCTATCTGACTGAATTTAAAAAAGATAATCCTGATATTCCGGAAGATCAATTGAGGAAACAGGCTGAACAGATTGTTTTTAATATGTGGCTCCAAAAGCGTTATTCCCGTGAATTGCGACATCATATGACCGGGCAGGGGCTTGCTGATTCTACTGAAGCTTTAAGTCTTTATAATAATTGGTCGCCGTATGAAGAGGATAAAGATACTTCATGGTACAAACCGTGGAATTATGAGTACATGAGTGCGGAGGAATATGATCAGTTTAAAGATGCTGCCAAAGAGAATCTGGCGTTGACGATTGCGACACTCCCTATTGGATTTGGTGCGGGTGCCGTTGGTGCGCAGATTGGGAAAGTGGCTTTTCGTTCGTTGGCAACGCGTTTGTTAATACGAACAGGTGCTGCTGGAGCCGAAGCAGCAATTCTTGCTATTGAGGAGGGTGGTGTGCAGGCAATCCGGTTTGGATCTCAGGCCTGGAAGGCTCTTACCCCGCAGATGCAACGTGCCATTATTCTGTCCCGAGTTGGAGCTGGTGCCTTAAGTGTCACGGTAGAAGGAACGCTTCTCTTGGGAGGAAGTACTGTTGCTGAAGGGATTATTACCGGTCAATCAACGCCTATTACTTCGGCAAATTTGGTGGAGAGCATTTTTAAAGCGCTGGCGTTCCGGGGAATTGGAACAGCTGGGAACAAGATTTTTGGAAATGCTATTAAGGCTGGAGGAAGCCGTGGAATGAAGGCATTGATTGCAATGGAATCTATGTCGGGTCTTGCCGGTACCGGAATTGAGGCGGCAAGTCTCTATGCCAAAGGACATGGAGATTCTTTGGATACAGGTTTTGTGCTTCGTTCTTTGCTTGAAAATGCTATTACCTCTACTGGTATGCACTGGGCTCATGGCAAACTTGAAGGTGGCGCAAGGAAAGGCCGGAATAAGATTGAGGAAGCCTACTCCAAGCAGGTTGCAGAGGAGGCTCCTAGTAAACTGGGATTTGATGCCAGCAAACCAGAAACTATTAAAACAGCCAGAGTTACTGCAGACGGAGAAGTCATCATTAATGGTAGAACCATGAAAGACTTTGATGTGCATGCATTAGCACATCTGCCGAAAGAGGCGAGGCAAAAGGTTCTTGATCTTAATCCTAATAGCGCCCTTGATACACACTTTAAATCAAAATTTAGCACTGAAGTTCCAAAAGAACTCCTTCCAGATGGAGATCCAGCTCGTGCAAATGAGATTCATGGGTGGATTGATAAGGATGGAAAGATTCACTACAACCTTGATCACCTGAATGCTGGGACTTCTGAAGGAGGCCCTTATCGAGGGAAAAAAATTCTCCCTGAAGGCTACACTGCCAAAGTGAATAAGAAAGGTGACCTTGTTATTGCGGGGCCGAATGGAAAAGATATGGGGCTGCGTGATTTCTTGAAGACTCCAGAAGGAAAGCAATCATCAATCATGGATGAAATGAAACGGATTAAAAACCATGAAGCGACTCACCAAGCTATTGAATCTGCTTATTCAAAAATGGAAAAAGGTATACCGATTGAAGATTCATCGAAAACAAATTCTGTTAAAGATATGTTTGCACGACCAGACGTTGATGGTCGTATTCCAGAAGGGAAAATACCATTGGTTGACCATAATGGTAATCCAATGGAACCAACCTGGCAGAATGTTCAAGAATATTTATGTCACGTGGGTGATGGAAGTATTAAGGTTCCACCCGAGCTGATGCAACATTTTGAACGAGTTTTGGCACGACAGATACCAGGATTTAAATTTTCTCGGGCTCGACAAATCTCTACCAAAATGCTTGCAACCAAACCAAAAGAGGCATTTGCGCGAACGCATATTGCTGCTGATCATGTTGGAGAGCCTTGGAAAAAAATTGGTAGCATGGAGGATCTTGGATCGGCCATGAAAAGTGAAAAAACTGAACATTCCAACTATAAGATTGCTGAGCAGCTTATGGGTGACTTTATGTCTGTCCTTCGAACGGGCGATAAAGCTCAGATTGAGATGTTTAAAGATAATAATAGTGCTTTTATTGATAGAAAGGTACTAGATCAGTTTGAGAGTGGTTATCAATCGAGCGTTGATCGACTTGGTAAAAAAATGACAACACCAGAAGGTCTTAAAGAGCTTGCTGTTTTGGAATCCCAAGGTGGCATGAATGTTTTTGATCGTATTCTTTCCAAGCAGTTAGTAAATGAAGCTAAACTCGTGAGCGATCTTACATCGCATAATCATCCAGATGGCACTCCTAAAAGCCCTCAAGAGATGGCTGCTGACATGCAGCGACTGAAGCAGAATATTGATTTTGGAACAATTGAGCTGAGCCCTCTTGCTCTGCGGCATCTTTCTGCAACTCCAGAAGGTATTGCCTTTATCCGATATGGACTTCGCCATGGCCACCTGGAAAGTTTTGCAACACTTCCTGAGCCAGTGAAGCAAAAGCTGGTGAGCGAAGCACATGATCGCTCACTCTATCGTGTAAAAAAAGGAATGGAATCACTCAAGGAAAAAATTACAAAAACGAAAGAAAAGATTGATGCCGGTGAAATTGATGATGATGGTGGGCAAAGAAAGATTGATGATATGGAAGCTCGACTTAAAGCTTATGAAAAGCTCAGTCGCATGAGCAAAGAAGATTTTCAGAAAGCTTTTGAGAAAATGGATACTGATGGACACCCTCCTGGATTTGAAGAGATGCCAAAATTGACTGAGCTTTTGATGGGCAATGCCGACAAACTGAATGTTGATTTCATGGTCGCTATGCTTGATGGAAAGATGAAGTATCAGGAGGTTGGTACTGGTAGTGGCAAGCGAAAAGTTATGTATGTTGAGGGTCGGTTGCTGGGGGTCGGTGGTCTTGGTGAAGCGTGGTCTGTTGCTGCTTTTGAGGCTGGAGCAAAGACTCCGCATGAGATGGTTATGAAGAAGTCAAAAGTTCCACCACACGTTGATGAGGCAATGACTGACTTTATGAATTTGGATCGAGACGTGCGTTATGACATTGATGATCTGGTTGATAATTTTGTTAAGGTTGGAATCAAGACAGAAGGAGGATTGAACCTTGCTCTAAAAAGAGCGAAAGAGTTACCGCTCGACAGTCATCATTTTCAAGAACTTAATAGTTACCTGAGTCGTTTGCAGGCAGCTCACAATGAAGCGCAAAATGTGAAATTGATTATGGAACACCAAGCGAAGGGGGAACTGACTTCTTTCACTAAATTCCATTATGTGACAGACAGTAATGCCATCTTTATGGAATCAATTGCTGTGCCGCGTGCGAACTATCAAGTTTGTGATTATGAAAAAATTATGGCTGGTGATGTTACATCTTTGGATGGTAAAAAGCCTATTTCGCAGAAGAAATTCTGGGGTGGGTTGGCTGACATTATGGATTCTATTGGCGAAGCGCATGCGCTTGGATTTGTTCACCGTGATATTAAACCGGAGAATTTTGGTATTGGGCCTGATGGCAAAATACGTTTGATTGATGCTGGTTCTGTTAAAACCAAAGCCTCAATGGGTAAGGTTGATTATTTGGAATTGCCGAGCGATCCATACCATCTTGATCATACTGAGGGGCGCTCTGAATACTATTATCCTTATGAAGGAGGAATTACTCTCCACTATTATGATGGTAGTATTTCGTATCATGAATCAAAGGGAACTATTGATGCTGATGGTAAGCCAAAGGTTAATTTTGGTGGTTCGGATCGGTTTGCTATGGCTCGATCATTGGAAGAGATTTTGAATACCCAAGCTGAAGCGGGAAAACCAAAATGGGCAAATAAAGAGCAAACCCAAAAGATACGTGACATTATTGCATATCTTAAGAAACCACGATCAGATATTAATGTTGCTGCACAGCGTCTTCGCGATGTAATGGCAATTCACGACTAATAAAAATTATTGTATAATATAAATACTATGGTTAATACAATGAGTTCATACGGAGATATGCCCGAATCGAACGATCGCCCTGAAAGCTATTTAGCTGATGCAATTGAGAAGTTTGAGGCGTGTGAAAAGCGCACTTTTCAGCGTGTTCCTGACTCTGAACGCCCAGAACCTGATCCCGAACAGGATGTACCAATGAATCTTACTGCATATAAACAGGCATGTCGCGAAGCCGAAGCTGATGAAATTCTTTCTGAGAATCTTAAGCAATCAATTATTAATTCTATTCAGAACGCAGACAACAAAAATCTCACAAGGCGATATCCAACCGGACAGAGACTCTTTTTTGCTCTTGTTCCCAAGCTTTCACTGAACGAACCAACTGTTGAATTTTATCAACTTTATGTGACTTCGAAAGGTCTAACCTATGGCTATACTCCTGACCCAGGCTACTACTACAAACTTCTCCCTACAGAGGTGCAAGAAGCCTGTACATTTCAAGTCCCATTCTATGACAACATGCACTATCCAACCGATGATGAGCGCCAAGAGCTCATCGCCCGTGCATCGGAAGCGTTTGATAATTTGAAGCGTTTGCTGTCCTAATTAAGCAACCCCTTTAACAGCTTCCACAATGGCTTCGGCCTCTTCTTCGGTGAGGTCTTCCAGACCGGTGAGGTCTTTGGCAGAAAGTCCTTTGAGCTGGGCTACCTGTGTAAGGTTGGCTGCTTCAAGTTTTTCGATAATTTCCGGCGCGAGCCCTGTGGTCTCGGCGAGTTCAGCAACGTTTTCCACTTCTGGTTTGAGCTTGGCTGCATCTTCTTCGCTGAGTTCGCCAATATCCATGATGTCGAGTTCGTAGCCGGTAAGGCGTGATGCCAGGCGGACGTTTTGCCCTTCTTTACCGATCGCGAGTGGTCGTTGATCTGGCTGAACGTAAACACTTACACGCTTTCCTTCTTCGTCGATGTCCAGGTGGGCTACCTTTGCCGGGGCAAGTGCAGCCTTAATATACTCTTCAACGTTTTCGCTCCATTGAATAATGTCGATACGTTCTCCGTTCAACTCGTCCATAACATTGGTTACACGAACACCCTTTTGTCCGACACAAGATCCAATTGGATCGATCTTTGGGTCGTTGGAGTTCACTGAAACCTTTGACCGGACTCCTGGTTCTCGGGCGATTCCCTTAATTTCAACCAGTTCCTGTTTGATTTCCGGGATTTCCAGCTCCATCAATTTCCGCACAAGGTTTTCGTGTGTTCGGGAGATGAGAAGTTGTGGTCCTTTGGTCGTTTTAATGACCTTATCCAGGTAAAGTTTGAGTCGTTGTCCTCCATAGTACCGTTCTCGTGGGATTTGTTGGTCCCGGGTCAGCATGGTTGTGATCTTGTTATCCAGGTTTACATACACATTATTCCCCTCAACACGGTGTACGAGTGCGTTGATCAACTCGTTTTCACGATCTTTAAAGGTATCGTACATGATGTCTCTTTCTGCTTCCTGGATTCGCTGAATGATAACCTGTTTTGCTGACTGTGCTGCAATTCGTCCATACTCCAAAGGGGTAACATCAATCTTAATAGTGTCACCTACTTTTGGAGTTTTTTTATACTTTTTTGCCTCCGCAACAGTCATTTCCTGTTCTGGACTTTCAACTTTCTTTACGACCTCTTTCAAAAGATAGACTACTGTTCCTTCAGCGCTATCGTTGAGTTCGACTTCAATATTTTGGTCCCGATTACCGTAATCTTTTCGGTATGCAGCCCGCAACGCGGCTTTGATGGTTTCCAGAACACGGTCTTTTGGAATTCCTTTTTCGTCGCATAATTGGTTAATTGCTGCTAAAAACTGTGATTGCATAAATGGATCTTACTGTTTAAAAATGGCTGGATCCTATTCAGATCCAGTTTCAACGATACTATACCTTGATGTAAAAAAAATGTAAAGGTATGATGGCGCCGATGCAAAAATCCCTTTTTACAATTCGCGCAGTCACATTCTTGTCTCTGGCTATCAGCTCATTGCTTCTTTCGCATGTTGCTCTGGCTCAGATAGAAATGGCTACTATATCAACTTCAAATCTCCGACTTGAGCCGGTAACTGAAGAAGAAAAAGAAGATTTTCCTACCCTTCAAAAGATTGATCCTTCTATCATTGAAGCTATGCAGGCAACACTTTCTGAAGGTGAGGAGCCAACGGAAGAGGAGATTGAAGATGCTATGGAATCTGTTCCACCTGGACAACAGGATGAGGTTTTGGAAGAGATTAAGGAGCTTTTAAAGCGACGTGAACAGCTGGCTCTGGAGCGGGAAATTCGTGAAGCAGAGGCTGCTGCCGCAGCTGCAGAACAAGAAATGGATCAAACAACTGCAGAGGGCTGGCTTTCTGAATACTGGGTTCAGTTTTGGGCACTGGTTGCCGGTTTGTTGAGTGTGTTTTTGGCAGTATCCGGCTTTTCACTGGCTGGGCGCAAGAAAAAGAAATCTCTTTCACACCTTATGAATGAGATTGATGAAACTTTTGATTCATTTAAATCCAAATCCAAGCGTTGCGAAGCAGAGCTGTATCGTCTCCAGGATGTTATTGAAGACAAGTTGAAATCCGGGAAGATTGATGAATCGACCTTTCAGCTTCTTGAAGGACGAATCGATAAATATATGAAAGAGGTTCAGGAGGTGCATGATCCTATTCATCATGCGAGTAAGAAGAAAAATTCGTAAGTGCCTCCCGCGTTATTGATATGGTAAAACCTCTGCTTATAAGAAAGCGGAACAGTTTTTCTTTTCGTTTGAATGGTGACTCTTCCTGAAGAAGGGCTTCTTTTTTCTTTAAGGCCTTCTTTGCACGCTCTAACTCTGTTGATTCATATTTTGCGAGCTCTTTTTCAACTGTATCTCCATGAATGCCTTTTTCAAAAAGCTTTGTACGAACTTTTCGGGTACCTTGCGGACGTAATGTCAGCTGATCTTTGATATAATATTCAATGAAAGCTTCATCATTGATATATTTGTACTCTCTTAGTTTTGATATTGTTTGCTCAATTTCCTCTTCTGATCCGATTCCCTTTTGGCTCAATTTTTTCTGCAATTGTACCGAATGATAATTACGCCGCGCGAGGAGTCGCACGGCGTAATCAAGTAACTTTTTTGCTGGTGTATCTTTCAATCTTTCAGCTTGGATTATTTATCTTTTGAAGCAGCTGGCTTCTTTGCTTCCTTTGTTTCTGCTTTTCCAGCAGATGCCTCCTCTGTGCCCTTTGGAGCGGCTGTCCCATCTTCCCGAAGTGAAGAGATATGTGTTCTTACCTCTTTTTCAATCTCTTTCAATACCTTTTCGTTCTGATCCAAAAAGTCTTTTACATTTTCCCGTCCCTGACCAAGCTTCAGTTCTTTATAAGAGTAGAACGCTCCGCTTTTTCTGGTAATTTCGTATTTGGTTGCCAGGTCAACAAGATCTCCGGTAAAGGAAATTCCTTTGTTATACATAATATCGAATTCTGCGATTCGGAATGGTGGAGCAATTTTGTTTTTTACCACCTTTACCCGGACACGATTTCCGTTTACCACTTTGTCTACACCTGTTCCGTTTTCAATTTTTCCAATGCTGCGGATATCCATTCGTACTGAAGAGTAAAACTTGAGTGCGTTTCCACCAGTTGTAGTTTCCGGGTTTCCGAACATGACTCCAATCTTCATACGAAGCTGGTTAATGAAGATGACGGTTGTTTTGGTTTTACCAATAGTACTTGTAAGCTTTCGAAGCGCCTGACTCATCAACCGTGCCTGAAGTCCCATGTGTGCATCTCCCATCTCTCCATCAATTTCTGCACGTGGTGTAAGTGCTGCCACTGAGTCAACGATGATGAGGTCGATAGCGTTGGTTCGGACCAGGCTGTCTACGATTTCGAGTGCCTGTTCTCCGCTATCTGGCTGAGATACAAGGAGTTCATCAATGTTAACACCAATTTTTCTGGCGTATTCCGGATCCAAGGCGTGCTCAGCGTCAATGAAGGCTGCCTGTCCTCCTTTTTTTTGAACTTCAGCAATAGCATGAAGGGTGAGTGTTGTTTTTCCTGAACTTTCCGGTCCAAAAATTTCGATAACTCGTCCGCGAGGAATTCCTCCACCAAGAGCCATGTCCAAAGAAATCGATCCTGTTGGAATAGTTTCAACCTGTACTTTTTGCGCTTCACCAAGCTTCATAATGGCACCCTTTCCAAAGCTTCGTTCAATTTGCTCCAGGGCAAGAGCAACAGCTTTTTTCTTTTCGTTTGAATCTGACATATTTAAAATTTAAGAGTATGTTTGCATGATAGGTGAGCGTACGCTCACCCGTCAAGGGTAATTTTTGAAGGCCTTTCTTTTTCCCTTTTATGAGCCACATCCTACACCACTAAGATTGTAGAAAAATGATCGCAATGTAAATTTTTTCTAGGATTTTTCGTCTTTAATATGTTACGTTTATCCCTGCTTAAAATTTTTGTATGAAAATCCTCTTTATTGGAGATATTTATGGCCGTCCAGGGCGGAATGCTGTATCAGCCATCCTTCCGGATCTGAAGAAAGACCGATCTATCGACCTGGTGATCGCGAATGCTGAAAATATGCGTCATGGTAAAGGTGTGAACCACTCGAATGTTACGGAAATGCAGGAGGCTGGCGTGGATTTTTTTACGTCGGGTAATCATATCTTTAAAGATGCTACGATTCTGGATCATCTGGCCGATCCTGACTATCCACTTTTGCGGCCAGCGAACTATCCGGATGAGGTTCCGGGGAATGGGCATCGGGTGATTGAGAGTCCGAATGGGAAAAAGTTGCTGGTGATTAACGTGATGGGGAGGGTCTTTATGCCTGGTGATCTGGATTGTCCGTTTCGCGAAGTGGATAAGATTTTAAAAGATTTTGAAGGTGAGGAACTGCATGGAATTTTTGTCGATTTTCATGCAGAGGCCAGTTCTGAAAAGTGTGCGCTTGGGCATTATCTGGATGGTCGGGTAAGCGCCGTTGTGGGAACTCATTCTCATATTCCAACAGCGGATCAACGGATTTTGAATGGTGGAACAGCTTTTCAGAGTGATGTTGGGATGACCGGGCCGCTGGATTCTGTTATTGGCGCGGATAAAGAGCTTGTGATTGAGCATTTTCTTACCCAGATGCCGTTGAAGATTGAGGTGGCTGGTGGTCCGAAAGTTTTTCAGGCTCTGGAGATTGAGATTGATGATGATTCGCGGAAGGCCGTGGGGTTGGAATTCATTCAGAAGACTATCGATTGATAGCCATTTTTATGTCATAATATAGTTATGAAGAAGTTTCAAAAGTTTGGAAAATATTTCTTGGTTTTTGCCATCATTTTCTTATTTGGATGGGAGAGTGCCAGTTACTATATCTTGAAAGGTTCTGCTGAATCGGGAATTGATCAGGAAGAGATTTCACCTGTCGCGGCTTTTTCTTCTTTGATTGCTCCGACTGATGGCACCAAAGCGGACCTGAAGGTTTTTTGGGATGTGTGGGATCTCCTTGAGGAAAACTATATTGATGACCACGCGCTGGATAAACAACAAATGATTTATGGTGCCATTCATGGCATGGTTGCCGCGCTCGAGGATCCTTATACGGTCTATATGAATCCGGATGAGACGGTTGAATTTACTCAGAGTCTGGATGGACGCCTGGAAGGAATCGGTGCTGAATTAACGGTTCGGGAGCAGGCGCTGGTTGTGGTTACTCCTTTGAAAGGGTCGCCAGCTGAAAGTGCCGGGCTTCTTCCTGGAGATATTGTGTATAAGATTGATGGAAATCTTACTGGTGAAATGACGCTCTTTGACGCGATTATGAATATTCGCGGGGAACGTGGAACCAAGGTTGTTCTGACTATTCTTCGTGATGGTCGTGATGAACCGTTTGATCTTGGGATCATCCGTGACACTATTAATATTGAAAGTGTTTATCTGGAAGAGCCGGAAGAGGGTATTTTCTGGCTGAGTGTCTATCAGTTTAATGACAACACCACACCTGAATTTGAGGAAAAGATGAACGAAATCCTTTTGAAAGAACCAAAGGGAGTGATTCTGGATCTTCGAAATAATGGTGGTGGATATCTGGAGATTGCTGTTGATATTTTGTCTGACTTTTTGGAGGGTGAAATAGAGGCCGTAACGATTAAACGACGTGATTCTGGTGATGATGAAACGCTCTATGTTGATGGGGCTCCGCGGTTGCCGCATGTTCCGATGGTGGTTTTGATTAATGATGGATCGGCTTCTGCTTCAGAGATTGTGGCTGGTGCGATCCAGGACTATAAGCGTGGTATTGTGCTTGGGCAAACCTCTTTTGGAAAAGGAAGTGTTCAGGAGGTTGACCAGTTGAGCGATGGATCGAGTATTCGCCTGACGATTGCGCGATGGTTTACTCCAAATGGAACAAATATCGATGATGTTGGTATTACTCCGGATATTGAGGTCGCCATGACCGATGAGGATTATGAACAGGACCGTGATCCTCAGCTTGATGCAGCTATTGAATATCTGAAGAATCTTTAAGCTTCGAATTCTGATAAAGATGGATCTGCGGCATCGCAGAGTTTGTAACCATATCCGCGAATGGTTTGGAAGATTTGCCGTGAATTTTCGGTATCGATTTTCTTGCGGAGTGCGGCGATGTGAACTTCCAAGGTGTTCGTTTTAATGCTGGTGGTGTAATCCCAGACGTATTCCAAAATGGTTAGTCGGTTGAGTACTCTATCTTTATTTCTGGCCAGGAATTCCAAAAGTTCATACTCTTTTTTGCGGAGGTCAATCGGTTGACCATTTCTGGTGACCTCTCGCGTATTGGTATTAATCTCAAGATTTGCAAACTCAAGGGTGAGTTGGTGTTTGTTCTTCATGTTTTAGGAGTTATGTTTCGACGATGTTATAGAGGAACTCCAATGAAGATTTCTTTAACTGATTCTAAATTTACCGCTTCTGTAAGCCGTATAATATAATACCTTGTAATATAAAAAGGTGGTCTTGTGGCCTGGAGTGAAATTTTGTATAGTACTGGGGCTCGCAAAGGCCTATAGGTCATGGCTGAGCAGGAACATATATGGAGAGGTGGCTGAGTGGTCGAAAGCGGCGGTCTTGAAAACCGTTAGGGGTGCAAGCTCCTCGGGGGTTCGAATCCCTCTCTCTCCGCCATTATAGGATTCTACTGAAGGCTCACACGTGTGAGCTTTTATTGTGTGATCTCTTTTGCTGAAAAGACCCATCGCTGCGTGATGTTCAGATCACAGGTGAAAAGGACGAGGTCGCTGGTATTGTTTTTGAGATTGTCGATATTCTCTTCCGGTACTTTTTCTTTGTTTGTAATTTCGTATGTGTGGACGGTCCGGGCTATGGTCAATTCTACCCTGTCTCCAACATTGAGATCGTTAATAAATGGACGGAAGATTGTTCCAAAGGTGTTTGGATCCCAAATATATTTTGATGAATGTCCAAAGATAACCAATTGGCCATTCTTTTCCGGAAGGGGATTTTCGTAGAAACCGGTGCTATCAATAATGTCTCTGAGCCAGATAGCGGTTGTACTGAGCACTGTTCTCTGGACTGGAATGTTGTTTATATTCAACTTTGGAATAGTTAATTCAATGGTGTCGAGAAAGGCTTCATGATCGTGATCGACAAACATGATTGCACGATAGATTAGTGCGAAGAGTTGGCCTCGTGTGATTGGCTGATCGTAAAGCTCATTACTGTTCAGTTCCGGAGGGATGATGTTTCTTTTGCGGAGTTCGTGAGCGTATTTTTCTGCCCAATGTTGTTCGGTTTGCTCCTGTTCTGAAACAGAAAATTTCAGTATTTGGCTTACCATTTTGAAAGCCTGCCCAAAAGTTACATCGTCATTTGGTCCAAAATTGCCGTTTTCATAGCCGCTAATGAGATCAAAATAGAGCGCTGTATTGAGGTATGGCTGATACCAGGCTCCCTCTTCTGTATCTGGGAAAATTGCGCGTTTATCTTCGAAAATAGTGGCTTCTGTGGTGTAGAGAATGAGTTTTAGTGCTTCCACACGAGATATATGACGTTCCAACTGAACAGTCCCATCCTGATATCCTTCAACAACTCCCTGCAGATAAAGAACCACTGTTGGTTCAAAATAGAGATGGTTTATGCCCAGATCACTGAATGGAGATGTTGCTCCGTATACTCGTGCCAAAGCGGATGAGATGGTGGCGTCGACGCCAGTTCGTGGCCAAACCTGAGTATGAACCAGGTCGTCTTTTACGCGGATAAGTTGTCGTGTTGGAGCTTCCGCTATTTTTTCAATCGCGGCCTGGATTGATTCTTCAGGATCTTGTGGAGTTTCTTCCGGGCTCTCTTCCGGGTTTTCTGTTTCTGGATCTTCTTGTGGATCTTCCGATGGATCTGGTATCTGGAGTGGGGTGGATCGACCTCCTGCTCCTCCACCGCCGGATGAGACTGTTGAAGCACTATCGTTGATGGTTATTTGATAGTCTTCCACTTCTCCTATTCCTCCATCGCCACTTGATCCCAGTCCTGCTGTTGGAGTGAGCCGGAACCGGGCATATGTGGTTCCTGCTGATCCTGGTGGAGGTGATATATAAATGCTTATTGTTCCAGATGCGTTGGCTGCAACGTCGGTGGCAACCTGTTCTCCAGCTTCGAATGTTCCATTGCTGTTGTAGTCGACCCAGGCCTGAAGATACGCGTTTCCTCCTGTGGTATTTAGGATCTGAATATCTGCAGTTCCGCTATTTGATTCAGTGAGGGTTGAAAAAGTTACTCCGTCTTCGTCGTCTGGAGTTGTTCCGTTAAGGTCGTCCCCGTCGGCTGATGCTGTTGGTTGCCCATCCAGTTCATCATCGACAGCTGTTCCCATGAAAAGGTCTGCATCGATCGTGTGAAATGCACCTGTTGATGCCGCGAGTGTGGCATATGAGTCTGGAGCGTCGCCGTAGTCGTAGACTGCTAATGTTGAGTTTTCAAATGCTCCGATTTCGCAGTCAGTCATTCCCGGGCGGGGATAGTCTCTTTGATCCTGGAGTGTAATACCCGCGAATTCGGCAAGGATATTTGTTCCAAATGGATGTGCCGTGGTGTCGACTACACTTCCTCCTGGTCCATAGTTGGCGGCAGTAAATGTGTCCGTGCATGTTGCAGATGGAATTGCTTCCCATACATTGGTTGATGCCACTGTGACTTCATGTGTTTGAGGCTTTGTTGTTGGAGAATCAGGACCATCATTGTCTGCCAGAGCCTGAAGATCTGCTGTTTCCGGTGAGGCTGATGTTCCAATAATGTCTGATCCATCCGGCGTAAAAAATGCTGAACATCCATCGTTTACACCAATAAGATTGTATCCTCCTGATGTAATGGTTGGGCTATCAAACGTAAAGCAGTCGTCGTTGTCTCCTGTTGTATTGTTTTCTGCCAGAATTGTTCCAATAAGATGCATATTACCGTTATTCGAAAAATGGAGCCCTGCTCCCCGGGTCTGATTTGTAACGGTATTGGCAGTGATGGTGCTGTGGATGAAATAGACAAATCCTGTTCCAACGAGATTAAAGGCTCCACCTTCCGATCCGGCATGGTTTCCACTGAGTGTTGAATTGATGATTACTGTATTGCTACCACCTATTTTTATTCCTCCTCCACTGGTATCAGCGGTATTTCCACTGATTTCTGTACCATCTATGTAAATTGAATCTGAGTCTGTTAGGATCCCTCCTCCTTCGGCTGGCGCAAAATTATTGATGATTCGGCTATCGACCAATATAAATTCGCTGTTTGTCTGGGTATCAGAAAAAATCCCTCCTCCTTGGGCAAAATCGGAGTTGCTTGTGTCAGTCAGATTGTTACTTATTGTGCTGTTTCGTATTTCCAGGAGCACTGCATCTGAATAAATTCCCCCTCCGCTCTGGCTTGCTGTTGTGTTCCCGTCAATAATGGAATTAGTGATGGTAACCTCTGATCCGGTTCCGATATACATTCCTCCTCCTCTTCCATTAAACAATGACTGGCCATCTATGATTTGTGTATTATTGATTGTGGCTGTGGAAGTTGTTCCGATATAGAGATTTCCTCCACCTGCTGAGTTTCCGCTATTTAAAATGACGTCATCCAAGGTTATATCTCCCCCATCCTGGCTGTAAATTAAACCTCCTTCTCCAGCGTTGTAACCATAGGATCCAAATGCTACTGTTGCATCACCATTAGCCAGTGTGGCTCCTGAAAGGTTGAAGGTTATTCCTGTCCCGGTATACTCTTTTCCCAAGAAAAAAATCTGAGCTTCCTCATTTCCATCAATAGTGAGGCTCCCTGAACCTGGACCGGTGATGGTGACATCATTATCTATGATGAGTGGATGCGCTGTTCCTCCACCTGCGTCCCATGTAAGTGTGTAGGTTTGTGGGAAGGTTCCCATAAACTGGATTTCGTCGGCAGTTCCATATGTTCCGGTTGCCGTACAATCTCCAGCGATGTCTGCTCCATCGTTTATAGCCTGAATAGCTTCGCGAAGATTACATGTTCCGGATGTGTTTCCTGACTCCGCTCCATCTGTGTATTCATTAACAGTGAGCGTTGCCGCTGATGCTGGTGAAACAATAGATATGCTTAAAAGCAGACCGAGTGAAACAATCAAAATTTGAGGGATGCGGAGCTGTTTCATGCGGTGCTTCTAATATTTAAGCCTTTTAGTACTTTAATATAGACGCTGTCTTCTGTAAAGTTATGGTCATATTCATGACAATTCTTATACATTCTTTACAAAATATATATTTTTATGTATTGATATATATCTTTAGAAACTTTTCCCGAACTTAAAAAATGGATTTTTCACCAGAAAAACGAGAGACTTCACCAGAAACGGGTTCTCAGAGGATTGAGAAACATATTGCTGCTATTGAGAAGAGAATAGAAAGCATCCGTATGAAACTGGCTGGATTAGAGGCTGGTGATAAATATGTTATTCATTCATTGGGCATGACAAAAGATGAAAAACCTTCTCTATTTCTGCCATTGGATGAAGCTGCTTTAGTTGAAGCTTTGGAGATTTCGAACCGAATGCTTAAGCGATTCAAAAAAAAGCGTGCTGAATATTCCTAAAGAATTTTCCAGTCCAGACGAGTTTATTGACGCTAGCGTACGGCTGCGCTATTTTGACTTCTCAACATAATAACGCGTTTGCATGAACTCTCTGCATAATGATCAGTACCAACAGTTTGTAGATGAACTGGTGGAATTGGGGACGAACGACAAAATAACGATTGACCAGAGTGAACGTTTGGCTCGATTGGCCCGGCTTTCGCTTCTTGAGGCACAGCAGGCACTGGATTTAACTTTTTATATTAATCGACGGGTTGAGGAGCTTTTGGAGAGACAGGAGATTACAGAAAAAACGGGGGATAAACTTATGGGATCTGAGCCAATCAGTGCCATGTATGAACTTTTTATTTGTGAGGGTATTGGACGGAAGATTCGTGAGCTTCTTGGCGCTCGGATCATTACTGAAGGTGATGTGAATATGGTATTAGACATACCGAATGTGAAAGAGGCGCGGCGTGCGCTTTTTGAGCTGGATGGTGTGGCTGATTTTTATCGGACAAAATATGCGGTGGATGGTGGAGAGATGCTTCCAGCCACTGGAACTGATGGCGAATAAAAAAAGCCCCGCCTTTCTTAGTTGAAGTGGCGGGGCTTTTTGCTTTGTTCCTATAATGGAATTGGTTGATCAAAGTTGCCGCCGTCGTAGTTGCCGGCGAGTTCAATGAAGTTCAATTCTGTCAGATTGTCCAGGAGGTTGGCCTTAATACCCCATTGTGAGATGGAATAGAGGTTTTCTCCAATATAGACGAGTCGATCAATAGCTTTTTGGTAATCTACCCATCCGGTTTCAGAGAGATCCAAAAGGTCCTCTTCATCGTGATGATTGATCTTTCCTTTTAAGGTGAATCCGTCTTCCAGGTTGAGGTTGTAGACGTAGGCTCCTTCAAAAGTTTTTTGTCCGTACTTCAACTCTTGTGGGACGCAACTGCTTGGCCCGTCACAGTCGGCTGTACAAACGAGGATGCCGTTATCAAAGTTACAGACTGACGGCTCACAGATCCGGCGGCAGTCACTTGGACAGCTTGAATAGGTGTAATCCTGACAGCTGCTTTCGTCCTGGTATTCATAGACTGAAATTGGGAATGCCAGCAGCTCTTTTTCTTTGTCAAAGAGAAGGGCTTTGTGATTGTAGAGGAGTTGACTATCGGTGCCCTGATCTCCAATTACTTCGCTGTAGAGCTCTTTTGGATTATTCACGTCAGTAACATCGAAGAGTCCGATTTTGAGTCCCTGAACCTGATTCCAGAGGACAAAATCGTCATCATCGACTTCTGAATCTCCAGGATCTACATCTTTTCCGAATCCGATTAAATGGTTTTCATCGAATGGGTGAAGGTAGTTGCTGAATCCTGGAATTTTGAGTTCTCCAAGGATTTTTGGATTAGATGGATCTTCAAGTCCGATGACAAAGAGCGGATCGACACGTAGGAAAGTGACCATGTATGCACGGTTTCCAGCAAATCGAACAGAGAAAATGCTTTCTCCTTTGGCAATGTTTTCCAGTGATCCTACCAGATTCATGTTTTGATCCAGAACATAGAGATTGTTGCTCGCGCCATCTTCCCAGTTATCTGTAGTGGTTGCGATGCGGAAGTTATTTGCATACTCATCCATGCTGAACTGGTTGAGTACATGCCCTGGAACGTTCCCTCTATTCGCGTATTCAATATTATTGATGCCAAGGGCGAAGCGGTAGATTGCGGTTGTTGTTTCATTTACTGGACGCTCCCATCCTCCGCTCCAGTCGGTTGCTGTAACGTACATGTTTTTTCGCGATGCATAAACGTTGTCGGCGCTTCCAATAAGAACGTTTCGGGCAATTTTTGTGTCGGTGTCGGTGAGTGGAATTGCCGCTGTAATAAGGAAGTTATTACGCTCATCTTTTGGGAAAATCTTAATGTCTCCACATGGAGCAACCAGTTCTTCCACATCTTGCGCTGAGTCGATCATGTGAGGAATGATCATGTCTGAATCATACTGACCCGGATTTTCATAGAAATCATATGGGTAGTATGCGTATTGGTTGATGACGGTGTAGAGGGTGTCTCCAACTTTTCTTGATGTTGAATAGCTTCCGTCAAAATCAACTTTTCGGCTTACTTTTGGAGCGTTTCGGTCTGTTATATCCAAAACGTATACACGGGTTCTGTTCTGATAGTAGTACGGCGCGATCATCTTTGATGTTTCTGGAATCTCTTCAGTTATTGTTGGCTCTTCATAGCGCCAGGTTGACCCAATAACAACCAAGGTATCTCCATCAACATACATTTCTGATGGCCAGAAATCTTCACCCTCGTCACCAAGAGTCAGTGAAACAAGCTCCTCCATCTGGTCGGTTGGATAAGCATCTATAATCCGGATTGTTCCGTTCTTGATGAGATAGATGTATTTCCCGTCGTTCTTTACAATGTCGGCTTCGTCAACGCCCGCAACCTGAACATTGGTGCTTGAGTAGTCGTCGGCAGCTTTTGTTTCTGAAGACTGATTGGCGGCGCTATCTGTTGGGGCTGTAGCTGGCGGCGCTGGTGTTGCTCCGGCTTCTCCTTCAGCAGCATCCATCATAACGGCATCTTCTTCTACTGCTCCAAGCCCGCCACCAAGACCATAGTTATAGTAGACGTTGTTAGCCTGGATTCTTTCTACAATCGCTTCACATGAATCAACGGTTACAAATTTATCGGCATTAATTTCGTCATACGTACGGCTGGCTTTGTTTTCTACATCGGCCTTGAGGCGATAAATCATTTCTGCCATTTCATCACGGGTGACTTTTTCGTCAAAAAAGTTTACTGAAAATGGGATGGCTTTTTCTTCTGCCAGGGCATCAACATACTCTTTGAACCATCGCTCTCCTGCTTCATCCTGTGCGTCTTTTTCATAGGCGTTTGAAATGATCTTTGCCGCCTCTGAAAAGTTAATGTTGTCGGCTGGCTTGAATGATCCATCCGGGTATCCATCAACAATTCCCATTTCATTGGCCTGGCACACATATTTGGCAAACCATTGATCCTGTACATCGATGAAACAGTTTGATCCTTGTGGATTTTCAACAATCGCTCCGACAATAATTTTGGTGAATTCGGCGCGATTAATGTTGATAGATGGCTTGTATTGACCATCCGGATAACCTTCAATAATGCCTTCGTCTTTGAGGTAGTCGATGGCATCGTAGTTGACGTGTGATGACCAAACGTCGGGGAATGTTTGCGTTTGTGCGCTTGCTGTAGGGATAATTCCCAAGAGCAGGGCAAAAAGTGTAAAAATGGATAAACGTTTCATAGGTGGCCGTTAAGAAATACGTTTTCTGTTGAAGTATAACGCATGTATGGGGTGATATTACATTTTAGTAATTGCCATATTTTTTTCTGAGTTTATAATTATCAGTAATGAAAAAGCGCGTTCTTACAGTTGAGTTGGGGAAGTATGAGGTGAATATTCCTTACCTTGAATTTGAGGGTGAGCAGGATGGTCCGCATATCTTTTTAAGTGGGGGGATGCATGGAGATGAGGTGAACGGGATCGCATCAATCAACTATTTGCGGGAATGGTTTTTGAAGGATGATATTGAGAAAGTTCTGGCTGGACGGATTACCATGCTTCCAGTACTGAATCCGAGTGGTTTTGCTCATATGCAAAGGCAGGTTTATGAAGACAACAATGATTTGAATCGGAGTTTTGGCGTGGATGAGCCGAAAACGTTTGCCGAGCAGATTGCTTATGATTTGACGCATAAGATTCTGAAGGAGTGTGAGTTTGGGATCGATTTTCATGATTCGGGTAGTCGGAAGGCGTTTGTGCCGCATAGCCGTATGCATAAAGGGGAAAAGTCCGGCTGTACGCGGGAGCTGGCGCAGCTGTTTGGGACGGATATTATTATTGAGCGGCAGGGACATGAAGGGATGATGGCTGTTGCGCTGCATCGGCAGTTTGATATGCCTGTTTTGACGGTTGAAATGGGTGGAGCTCAACGGATTTTTCCTGAATATTTGAAGGTGTCCAAGCATGGTGTCCGGAACTTTTTGCGCGCGAAAAAGATGTTGTCCGGGAGTATTATGTTGCCAGACAAGCAGTATTTTCTGGAGGATCGGTATGGGGTGATTATTAAGGCTCCGGCGATGGTGAGCTTTAGTGTGAATCTTGGTGATTTTGTTCATGTTTCACAAAAAATCGGGGAGATTTACTATCCTCTCACCCAGGAACATGAAGATATTGTGGCTACCAGTTGCGGTTATATTCTGGCTCAATGGATGGAGTCGCAAATTCCTGAAGGTGAGAGTATCTACGATATTCTGGCTACAGAAAACTGTCATCCTGATGGAAGCTCTGAAGAAAGGGCGGCTTTGCTTCAACGTCTCGATATATCAAAAATTGAAATGTAGGAGGGATGTGATTGATTTTTGGGAGTGCTTTGATTATGATTCGGAGGCGATCTTTTGAAAGAGCGACTTTTGTGAGCCAAGCTCACATCCGGGAGCGCACGGCGCGACCGCGCAGGCGAGCGAAAGCTTGGGTCTTGTGGGCCCCAAGCTGTGAGTGAGCCGAGCTCAACTATATAAGGAGAGGTACCCAAGAGGCTGAAGGGGCGGGATTGCTAATCCTGTAGGGTGTCATCAGATGCCGCGGGGGTTCGAATCCCCCCCTCTCCGCCATTGAGCTGAGGGCTCCGCCATTCAATCATAAGGCGCCATGGCCAAGTGGTAAGGCAGAGGTTTGCAAAACCTTTATTCCCCGGTTCGAATCCGGGTGGCGCCTCCAACAAAAAAACCTCGCATAATTTGTGCGAGGCTTTTGGCTTTTTACTGATTTTTACCGACCCTCCATACACTCAAGGAGAACCTGATGTGTGTATCTGAGGATCGGGCCAAGAGTCGGATCCTGGTCAAAAACCTCATCCCGGCACTTATTCCATTCCAGTACAGTGCTGTGTTGAGTTGTACAAAGATAGAGTTTTTCCGGATTTTCTTTTTGAAACTGCTCTTCCTCTGCGCGGGCAAAAGCTTGTACATCCTGAACTTTCTGACTCATTCGACACGCCGCATATTGTGGCGGGATAATAAGTTTGAATTGTCCAATCTCTGACTCAAGCTCCTGTCGGGTTTCGCCTGTGACGTTCTTTAAGATATAACTGATTTTCTCTTCCCGGGTCCACTCTTCCGGCTTTGGCTTTGGTGGACGCTTATCCAATGGAGAAGTATGTGGAATTTCCACCAGATCTCTTTGTGGACCTTCAATTTCCACCACAATTGGTTCTGGTTCTTTTGGTTGCTGAACTGCAGTACAAGAGGCTGTGCTGAGCGCCAGGCCAAGGGTGATAGGCTCAACGAATTTCTTTGCAAGAGTGTTCATAGGCTTTATCCACCTCGTTAATGATGAGGATGTTTATATTGCACTATTTTTAGTATTTTGTCAAGTTTCTTTATATTTGTCGCTTTATTGCTTTTCCCATTTTACTTATACGATCATAAATATCGGAAAGAATTCCTTTTTCTTCCGATATTTTGGAGGTTTCTGCTACAAATGCGAACTGTTCGCTATCTGGATTTTCAACACCAAGCTTTTTTTCGATCGCTTCAAAAAAGAGTTCTATTCCCTGTATCAATCCATCTCTATGCACCGTTGAAACTTTTTTCATGCCCTCGTTGGGAGTCCTGACAAACTTTTCTGTCACTGCTAATTTCCCCATAAAATAGATATCTCTTGGATCACTCCATTCTTTGCCTCTTGCTTTTTCATATAGATATTCCCCACTTTTTGAAGCCGCGAATAAAATGAATGGATCTTCACCTGCCCATATCTCGCAGGCGTACTCTTCGTCGTCACCGTTTCCGAGCCCGCACTCCGCCAAAACGCAGATGATCAATTTTCTGAGTTCATATTCATTCGGGATAACTGAAAAACGCGCCTTATATTTGTTCCGATTAAATTTTCTGGGCTGCTGTAATTCTGATGAAAGCGTGAGAGTCATACTCTACATTTTATTGAACACCTCAATTTTCAGCAGGTTAAGACCGTTTTTGAGTACTTGTGATACTGCCTGAACAAGCTTTAATCGTGCTTCTTTCAGTTCCGGTTTGCTGGCAGAAAGAACATGAACTTCGTTGTAAAAGCTGCTAAATGCCCGGGCTACATCGTAGAGATAGCCAGTGATGACATTTGGCTTGTACTCTTTGGTCGCGAGCTCAATTTTTTCGGGAAAGCGCATGAGGATTTTGAGCAATGCCTGTTCTGTGGTGTGTCCAAATGGTTTTAGCTCTTCCTCCTGCTTGGTTTTCTTCTCATTCTCCATGGTGAACAGCGATGTTTGGTTTTCCGGATCAGGATCCTGATCATGTACCGGCTGGTTGGTTTCTGCCGCTTCTTTTGCTTTGCGCAAAATGCTTTCAGCGCGAGCATAGGCGTATTGGAGGTATGGCGCACTGTTTCCTTCCAATGAAAGCATCCGGTCCCAATCAAAGGTGATGTTGGACTCCCGGTTTTGTGAGAAAATGTTGTATTTGATAGCTCCAATAGCCATTCCTTCAGCAACTTTGGCTTTTTCTTCCGGCAATAAATCCCTGCTTTTTTCTTCTACGATTTTCTCTGTCCGGGCAATGGCTTCACGAATAACCTCATCCAGAAGCACTACATCCCCTTTCCGGGTACTCATTTTTCCTTCCGGGAACTGCATCCGTCCAAAATGAACATGCACAAGCTCTGCTGAATCGAATCCAAACTTTTTAGCGGTTTCGAAGAGTTGTTCAAAATGGAGTTTTTGCGCGACATCCACCACATAAACAATTTTATTTGGATGGTATCTTTCCAGACGATCTTCGATACTGGCTATGTCTCGTGTTGAGTAGAGGGTTGTGCCGTCAGCTTTTTGCACCATGTAAGGAGGCATTTTTTCATCTTCAAACTGCACGATGTAAGCTCCTTTTTCACCTTCGGTGAAGATTCTCTTCTCTTTTCCTTCCTGAAGGATTTTTTGTGCTGCATCCCGGTACATGGCTTCTCCCAGATACTCATCGAAATCAACATCCAGTTTTTCGTAGATGATTTTTATGGCTTTGATACTTTCTTCGCGCATCCATTCCCAGAGTTTTGTATTCTCTTCATCCCCTTCTTCCAGTTTTTTAAACTCTTCTCTCCCTTTATCTTCCAGCGCTGGGTCGGTTTCTACCTCCTGGTGGAATTTTACATACAGTTTAAGGAGTTCGTTGAGTGGATCCTCTTTTACCACCTTTTCGTCGCCCCAGTTTTTATAGGCATAAAGGAGTTTTCCGTATTGGGTTCCCCAGTCTCCCAAGTAGTTGAGTGAGACGGTGTCGTATCCTGATTTCCGATGAAGATCGGAGATTGCTTGTCCCAGGATAGTTGAAAGAACGTGGTGCACTCCGAGTGGTTTTGCAATGTTTGGCTGTGAGTATTCAACCAGGACTTTTTGGCCCTGGCCCAAGCTTAATTGGCCGTAATTTTCTTTTTGATCAAGAATTGTCTGGAGCTCTTTCTGGAGATGTTCCTGTGAAAGATGAAAGTTGATGAAACCTGGTCCGGCTATATCAGTCTTCTCAACAGACGCAAGCTTTGGAAGTGCATCGATAATGCTTTTTGCTACCTCTTGCGGTGATTTTCCGACCTCTTTGCTTAATTTAAGGGCAATGTTGCTTGAATAGTCACCGTGCGAAAGGTCTGCAGGGATTTCGATTTCGATATCCTGACTTGGAAGTGAAAGCGTTTGAACGGCTTTTGAGATTGCAGCTACTATCTCCTCTTTAAGAGATTGATCTTCTTTTATTGGTGGTGTTATTGGAGTTGATGGTGCCGCTGACATTTCTTGAGGTTGTGTTGGCTTCGCCTCGATTGGTTCCATTGGCGTTATTGCTGGTTCTGGCTGTGGAGTTGATGTTTTCAGCTCTTTTTCCTTCTCTGATTCATAGCCAAAATCCACTTCTGGATTTTCGCATGTGAGCATGTGAAGTTGAGGCTCTGATCCACCACAGTACTTTTGCACGTGCCCGGCAAACTCTTGTGGAAACTGTAGAAACTCCTCTTTTTGCTGGTTTCCAACATTGGCGAACCAAATAGCGAGAACTTTGGTCTCTCTTTCCGCGTCGATCTCCTGTATTTTTTTCCCTTTTTTGGCTGTAATGAAATCGATTTCAATGTCCTGATCGATTTTATCCAGATCCTGACCATAGATTGGAACCATGTAGCGAATGCTCAGGTATGTAAGGATTGCCTGGACATTGTTTTCCCCTACTGGTGCTTTGCCTCGCTTGATTTTGCGAATGTTGTTTTCTAAAAGTTGTGCTTCCGGGAGGATTTGATCGTCAACTTTGGTAGTATCTATAAGAGCAGTAATAGCTTTGTATTTACTGTCATCACTCCATTCGCTCTTGCGTTGCGCGCAGAGACCAGCCAGAAGCTGGTGAGGAGTTGAAACTTTTTTCATGTTCGCGACGTCCTGAAGGAAGATAACCGCTACTTGGATACCGGGTAATTTGTCGCAAACGGCCTTAGATAAGCGGATTTTCATAGTTTTTTGGGAAATTTGCTCGTTTTAGTATAGGTGAGAGGTCCCATGGAGGCAAATGTGCCTCTGAAAGGCTCAGAAGATATTTTTATCCTATATTTTTTGATTGATGTCAATGTAAAGTGGCTTGTTTTGGAGCTTGGACGGTTCTAAAGGAAGTCATTTTTTGCTATAATGTCTAGATTTAAAAAAATAAAAACTAAAAACAAACCTATGAGCAAACATGCAAAAAAGCAGGTCATGCAGCACATTGCCCTTCTGGCTGTTACCGCGCTTGCGCTTATTTTGGCGCTTCCAATTGTAAGGGCACAATCGAACATTATTCCAGAAAGTGAGAATGTTGCCCAAGCCGATACCCAGGCTCCTTCTGATGTTGAAAACGTGAAGGCTACCCCTGGAAATGGCATGATTACTCTTACATGGGATGTAGCGACCGACAATGAACTGGTTGCTGGTTATAAGGTGTACTACGGTACGACTCCTGTAACTGAACCAGGTGATGAGTATGAGTTTGAACCGGTTGATGTTGGAAACAAGATCACTTATGAAATGACTGGTCTTGAAAATGGTACAACTTATTACTTTGCTATCACAGCGTACGACTCTTCTGGCAATGAGAGTCCTAATTATAGTGTGGAAGCGAGTGCGACTCCTGTTCATGGAGCTGCCGGTGATGAAGCACCAAAGGTTGTTTCTGCCAATGTTCAGGATAAAGGTACGGTTTTGGTAACTTTCTCTGAAGCAGTGAACTTGCCTGCTTCTCCTGCTTCAGCTTTTTCTATTGCTGAAGATGGAAGTGGAACTGCACTTCAAGTTTTGTCTGCTTCTATGGATTTGAATGATCCAACCAATAAAACTGTTGTTTTAACGACTGAAACCCAGGTTCCTGGACAAACTTATATTGTTACCGCTGGAATTCAGGTGACTGATCTTGATGGAAATCCTATTGAAAGTGGAACTTCTGATACTGCTATCTTTACCGGAACAGATCAAGAAACTCCTACTGAAGAGGAAACCCTTGATGATACAACTGGTCCGGAACTGGTGAACATTCAAACTCCAGATGCGACTACTGTTGTTGTTACCTTTAATGAGCCAGTTGTTCTTTCTCCAGACCCAACACAAAACTTTGTGATTACTGAAGAGTCTGATTCTACTGCAACTTTGGCTATTTCTGCCGCTGCTTTGAGCGCTGATAAAACTATGGTGACTCTTACGACTGCTGAGCAGGATGGAATGAACTACTTCCTTGTAGTTCTGGATGTTGCTGATGCAAGTGGAAACTTGATGGATGTTGCTAATAATGCTGCAGCGTTCACCGGATTTGGAATGCAGGAAGAGCAACCAACTGAGGAGACTCCTGTTGAGGAACAGCCAACCGAAGAACAACCGGTTGAGGAAACTCCTACTGATACAACAGCTCCTGAAGATGCGACAAACTTTGTTGCAAAACTTCTCTCTTCAATGGTCGTTCAGCTTGCCTGGACTCCAAGTCTTAATACTGCCGGAGACCTTGCGAACTATGTTCTTTATAAGAGTACCGATGGTATTGCCTATGGAGAAGGTGTTCAGTTGGGTGCAGATGCATCGACCTATGATCTTTCTGGTCTTTCTTCAGGCGTGAAGTACTACTATAAATTGGCTGCACGTGATGAAGCTGGCAATGAAAGTGAAGGTATTACTGCATCATTTATGCTTCCTGAAACCGGACCGGAACTTGCGTTCCTCTTTGGAGGTTCACTTGGACTCGGACGATTCTTCACCCGCAAAAAGAAGAAGAAGCTTGCGCGTAAAGCGTAAGGCCTGGCGCGGCTAGCGCACAAACAAAAATCAAGACCAAAATGACACCGGAAAAGCTCCCTGAAAAGGGAGTTTTTCTTTTATTGGCACTTAGACCTCTGATTCTTCAAGGGTGAGAGTTGTGGTGCTACGCGGGTAGAAACCGACTTTCCCTTCGATGTGTTTGAATTCTTCGGCTGGGATGGATTTGTAAAGCCAGCAGGCTTCCTGTCCGACTGGTTCGCCATTTTCGTCTTTGAGGTAGTAGTAATCCGCGTCGCTGTTTTTGATTGGGCAGTGGTAGGAGTTGGGAACCATGGCGAGCTGGTCGAGCTTGACGGTTTCCGGGTCGAGGTAGTAGTTGCCTTCAGCTTCATGGATTTGCTTGCCTGTTGCTTCGGCGATAATGTTGCCTTGTTGGTCTTTGTAGGTGAGTTTTTTCATGGAAATTATTTAGAGATAGATAGTTCAACTATACCATCTCTGTATTTCCCATTACACGGAGGATTTTCCTTCTGAGCTTCTCTTGAGTATTGTTGCTTATCTGGCGGATGCGTTCACGTGTAAGGTTGAATTGGTCGCCAATTGCTTGCAGCGTTTGAGGCTCATCGTCTTCAAGTCCATGTCGCATTTCTAGAATTTGTTTCTCGCGTGGTTCTAGCTCTTTTACCAACTCTTGAATTTGTTGGATGTCCTGCTGTCTTTCTATGATGTCGTCCGGGAAGTCCATGTTTTCATCTACGACCCTTTCTACAAATGAACCACCATTTGGATCGCCATTGTTCATGGGCGCATCTAGGGATGCTATTGATGCTTGTTGAAAGCTCATCGCTCTTTTGACCATTCCCACACTTTCCTCAACCTGTGCTGCAATTTCTTCTACTGTAAGCTCCTGACCATCCTTCGTTCGTGCTTCTTTCTGCAATCTTCTAATTTTGTAGGCGAGTTGTTGGATGTTAACAGGCCACTTCACCGTATGTGACTGCTCTTGATTGGCTTGGTTCATGGTCTGGCGGATCCACCATCCTGCGTAACTTGTGAAACGAACACCTTTGCCTGGATCAAACTTATCTGCTGCGCGCATAATTCCAATACTCCCCTCGCTGATGAGGTCAGTGAGCTCCATTCCTGCTGATCTTATGTACCGTTTAGCCATTTTTGCTACCAGTCGAAGGTTTCTACTCACAAAAATGTTGCGGATTTTTTCGTATGCGTGCTGGGCTTTTTGGAGTTCGTTGAGCTCATCTTCACTGATATCCTCTGGATTTTTCTGATCAATCAATGCCGCTAAAAAGTCCCTTTTATCTCTGCATTCGACCATTTCTGCCATAAGGACCTGCTCTTCTTCGCGGCTCATTGGATGACATTTTCCCAGGTCCTTAAAGAATGCTCCTACAGCTTCATTGTGCCCTTTCTCTGGCTTTTCACTATTTTGGCTGTTTGGAGCTTTCTTCATGGGGTTTTGAAAAGGCTGGCATAGTAGTTTCCTCTTCTATCTTTGTCAACTTTGATCATTTATGCAAATTTTAGTTTTTCATAAGGGTGGTGCCGTATGGTTGGTGTATGCGTCGATGGATACAGATTCTTATTGGGGGAGCTGTTTGTGGAGTAATCATGTTGGTGATCTGTTTTCAGTCGCTGGGTGATGGATTTTTGCATATTTATTATTTGAATATTGGACAGGGGGATGCGACGCTGGTGCGGACGCCGGGCCGGCAGTACATTTTGATTGATGGGGGGCCTGGCGATGCGGTTCTGGGTGAATTGGCTGGTGTGATGCCGTTTTTTGCCCGGCGGATTGATGTTATTGTGCTCAGTCATCCACATGCCGATCATTTGGATGGTTTGATTGAAGTGCTTGAACGATACGATGTTGGAACGGTTATGATGACCGGAGTTTCGTATGGCTATAAAGGGTATGAGCGGTTTTTAGAGTTGATTGAGGAGCGGGGAGTGAATGTAGTTTTTGTGAATGGAGGTACTGACTATGCCCTTGATGATGTAGTTTTGGATATTGTCTATCCTCTTGAATCTTTGGCTGGGAGGGAGTTTGAAAATGTGAATAATAGTTCTATTTCACTCCGACTTCTTTATGGTAAACGGATTTTTTATTTTTCTGGGGATCTGGAAATTGAAGGTGAAGAAGAGTTGGTCGCCTCACCTTTGGATTTACGGAGTGATGTTTTGAAAGCCGGACATCATGGCAGCAGGACTAGTAGCAGTGAGCCATTTCTGGATCTTGTTCAGCCGCAGTGGGCAGTAATTTCTTGTGGCGTGGACAATCAGTTTTTGCATCCTCATCCTGAAACTATTGCTCATTTTCAAAAGCGGGATATGACGATTTACCGCACCGATTTAGACGGACGGGTAGATCTTTGGAGTGATGGTAACGAAATCTTTTTTGGAAACTAACTTTCTATGCGCTCAATGCTGGCGCCAAGAGTTGTGAGTTTTCCTTCCAGGTTTTCGTATCCACGGTCAATATAGTTGATGTTGGAGATTTCGGTTGTTCCTTCGGCACAGAGTGCAGCAAGAACCATGGCTGCTCCGGCGCGGAGGTCCAGACTGGAGATTGGTACTCCCATCAGTTTGGTTGGTCCTGTTATGGTTGCCTGGTGTGGATTATGAACTTCTACTTTGGCTCCCATTTTTTCGAGTTCGTAGAGGTATTGGAGGCGTCCATCAAAGAGTGTTTCGAAAATGTTGCTTTCGCCTTCGGCCTGGGTAAGCAAAACAGCGAATGGCGCTTGCAGATCGGTTGCAAAGCTTGGATACACAGATGTGCGAAGATTCTGAATCGCATTGAGTTTACCGTTTGGCTTGATGTGAATCTCATCAGATTTTAGTTCGTAACTGGCGTTGGCTTCTTCCAGTTTTTCCCAAAAACTGTCGAGCTGGCTGGTTTGGATTCCTTGAATTTTAATGTCTCCACGGGTGACAAGTCCCGCGATGGCAAAGGTTCCGGCTTCAAGGTAATCACCAGTAATAGCATGCTTGGTGCCGTGGAGCTCGGAAACACCTTCAATGGTAAGAAAGTGGGTTCCGATCCCTTCGATTTTTGCCCCCATTTTGTTGAGGAAATGGCAGAGATCCTGCACATGAGGTTCTGCCGCCGCCAGGCGGATTTCTGTTTTTCCTGGTGTGACAGCGGCAAGCATTAGTGCGTTTTCTGTTCCGGTTACACTGACTTCGGGCATAATAATGCGGGCATTGCGAGGTTTATCTCTTTTTATGTGGAGGAGTTTTGTTTGATCAATCACTTCTGCGCCTAACTCTTTGAGTGCGTGTGTATGCGCATGGATTGGACGTTTTCCAAGCACGCATCCTCCCGGAAAGGGCATTTTTACCTCTCCAAGCCGTCCGATGAGTGGCCCGGCCATAAGGATAGATGCTCGCATAAGGCAGGCAAGTTCTTTGGGAACGTCACCCATTTGGAGTCCAGAGGCATCAATGTGGACTGTACCATCCTGAAAATCTGTTTTGACGTTTAGATGGGAAAAGAGTTTGAGCAGATTGTGAATGTCGTTGATGTCCGGGACATTCGTGATTTCACATGTTTCGCCTGTGAGCAGTGCAGCGCAAAGAATCGGGAGTGCCGCGTTTTTGGATCCGCTCACGGTAACTGTTCCATTGAGAGTTTTTCCCCCCTGGACCAAAAATTTTTGGGTTGTGTTTGGCATAGCGAAAGCAGTATAGCCCTTAAAGATCTTGATGAAAAGTGCTATAATACAGAGATACCTTTTCCTGATTTTGAGATGGCGCAACGCATCCATTCATTCCGATTTCTTGAAAGAGACCCTGCCAAAAAGCAGGGGCGGGCGGCTTTGCTCATGGTTCTGTTTGTGGTTCTAGCAATGTTTATTCTTTTGCAGAGCTTGAAATTTGCCGGGATGATTGCTGTTCCCGGGTCTGAGAGTTCGAGTTTGCATGGCGTTTCTGCCGAAGCTGTTGCTTATATTCCTGGAGAGGATCCGCTTGTGCATGTAACTATGGAAAGTGAGTATTATGGAAGTGGTACTGCACGACCGTGGGAGGAGAATGTTTCGTTTTTATCGTTTGAAGTTGATTCGCGGAAGGCGGCGAAAATTGATCGACTTGTTTTGTCTCTTGGCGGAACAGCGAGTGATAGTGATGTTGCGAATGTTCAGCTTTCTATTGATGGAGAGTTTTTTGCTGAACGGGCCTTTGTTGATGGCAAAGCTGTTTTTAATGGTATTCATGTAAGGCTGCATCCAGGAAATCCTGTTCAGTTTGTTGTGACCGGAACATTGAGTGATGATGTTATGCCGGGGCACCGGGTGAAGGTGGGATTTTCTGAAGCGGAGGACTTTTCTGTGAAGAGTATTGTTTCTGAAATGTTACCTACTGATATGCGATTCCCAATGTGGGGACCTGCTGTGAGTGTGATTGGTGATCCGATTTAGAGAGTTGATGTTTCTGGTTTGCGATACTGAAGTGCTTCGGCGATGTGATGTTTTTCTATAGTTGATGATTTTTCCAGATCGGCGATGGTTTGGGCAAGGCGGATGGTTTGATAGTACTGGCGTCCGGAAAGAACGAGTTTTTCGCTCGCGGCCTGGAGAAATGTTGTGGCTTCCTGATTGATCTGACAAAAGCTTTTGATTTGTCGAATGTTCATTTCGCTGTTGGTGGTGACAGAGGTTTTGTGAAAACGTTTGGACTGAATTTCCCGGGCTGATTTGATACGACTGCGGATACTTTTGAGTTGTGGCTTTTGTTTTTGCTGAAGTGTAACTGTTGATTGGCGTTCCACTTCGACCACAATGTCTATACGGTCGAGGAGAGGCCCGGAAAGTTTTTTTTGATATTGAATGACACGATAAGGTTTGCAGGTGCACTGTTTGTGGACGGAACCAAAGTGGCCGCAAGGGCAGGGATTCATGCTGCCAATGAGGATAAACTGTGATGGATACGTGACAGTACCACGTGCGCGGGAAAGGTGAATTTGTTTTTCTTCCAGAGGTTGGCGGAGGCTCTCCAGGTGGTCACGAGGGAGTTCGGGGAGTTCGTCGATGAAAAGGACCCCACGATGAGCGAGCGATATTTCGCCAGGCTTAAAGAGTGAGCCTCCGCCAAGGAGAGCGGTTTTGGTACAGCCCGGGTGGACCTGACGAAAGGGTCTTTGGAGAGGTGCCAGGTGATGGAATGTTCCTGCCGCTGAGTGGATTTGGATGACTTCTATTTTTTCTGAAGAGCTGAGCGGCGGCAGGATGGAGGGGGTCGCTTTGGCGAGAACGGTTTTGCCGACACCGGGTGGACCGGTGAGGAGGATGTGGTGGCCTCCGGCCGCCGCGATTTCCAGCGCTCGCTTCGCGAGCGCATTCCCCTGAATATCGTCAAAATTTAGATCCTGGCTCTTCTGTATTCTCTTTGGCGTGTTTGTTCTTTTTTCTTGGACCTTTCCTGTTCTTATATAGGTCACTAATTCCGCTAAATTTTCGACTCCAACAATATTTATTCCTTCAATTATTGATGCTTCATCCACATTTTCTGCCGGTAGAACAATAGTTCCCACTCCATTTTTCCTGGCGCTTATGGTCATAGTCAGTACCCCTGTTACCGGACGAATGATTCCATTCAGCGCTAGTTCACCAATGAAAATTTTCCCTTTAAGTGCCTCTTTCGGCAGCTGCTTTGAGGCAGTCAACAGCCCAATCGCTATTGGCACATCAAAGTGTGGTCCAT
>JAGQLQ010000026.1 GCA_020429235.1 Candidatus Peregrinibacteria bacterium
CATAACCGATTGGTCGCTGGTTCAAGTCCAGCCGGGCCCACCAGTGTTTAGAACAATCCTTAATAAATGAAAAAATATATACTACATTTAGGCATTGCTGCTATAATTCTTGTTTTCGGCGCGGGCGTATTTTATTGGTATGAATGGAGGCCAAGCCAGATAAGAGCTACCTGCTCTTGGGTTAAGAAACATGAAGATGCAAAACCGGCTATACCTTCTAGAGAACTACCCGAAGCACCAGATTGGATGAAAGAAATGATGGAGAAAAGAGGAATGGAATATACGAATATTGAACCTGCACAACCTGCACAACCTGCAAAAGATTGGATTGAACCAGCAAGTCAAAGAGAATATGAAAACTGTCTACATCAAAATGGATTATAAACTAGACATAGGCTCTTAATAAAGACTTTACGCTGCGATCCAGCGGGCCCACCAAGGTTAAAGCAATCCACTTATGAGTCGACATTCGGGTCATTTGAAGCAGTACTTGGGGTATTCGCCAAGATTCGATCAAGATCTGGGATTGCACCATACTTGTTAAGTACGCTTGAGAGTTTGTCCCAAACTTCTTGTGGAACGGGGTGGGCTGGATTCATGGGCACACTATAGATGTGCTCAGGCTTCGCTGCTCGGGATTTTCCCTGATAGTGCCAAGAGAAGTTTGTGATTATTATACCACTTTCTCTACCTGCTCTGATTCCACCCGTTTCTTTATCCACTGCTTTCATCACTTCATCGAACCAAGGCTTATCTAGGGGATTCTTGCCTTCCGTTGGTGGACTATTGAGATCAATGAATATCAAGTAAGGTCTCCCATTCACCTTCTTCTTCATAGCTGAATTCAAGAGGCTGCGAATGTTGCCCTTCAAGAGATTTGCATCTTCTTGTTCTCCTTCGTGGTGTAAAATGCCAGAGCGCCTTTTGCTCTTGGCTTCTACTTCGATTCTTGCCCCGCTTTGTTCATCTAATACGATAAACTCACCATGTTTGTCTTTCATGATCTGTGGGTCGGATTCGTTGTAAAACTCAATCTTGTATCCCCCACGGGCAAAAATGGCAGCGACGGCTATCTCATATCTGGCTCCTTGAAACTCATCATTGTTCTTCTTCAGACGCTTGAGGACACTGCCCTGAAGCTGTAGGGAGTGTTGGAGGCAGTATATATCAAACGCCAAAGAAATCAGGTACTGTACGTAGCCGTTGGGCTGCCCCGAGAACCTTCCAGTGAGCCTAAACTCTTCTTCATCTGCGTTGTCTTGTAACCATTGCTGGTAGTGTTGGAAGCACTGCATAATAATATGGCGATCTGCTTCTGGTAAAGCCATCTGCTCCTTTCTCCAGTCTTCACCGAGGGAACACTTCAGCAGATATATTAAGAATTCATGAAAGGTTTCCGATTGCCTACGCCAATGAATAGTACCCCAAACTGTTCTGTATCGTTTTCCTTTAAAAATGGTATGTATGTGAGGTAGATAGTACCCATATTTCGCCAGGATCTTGCTCTCCCTTTCACGCTGAGCAGATTGCTCTGCTTCAATTTCAGTGAATGAATTCTTTGGAAGCTCTCTAATCTTGATCCCATTTTCCTTGTGACGGTTCCAACAGCATCGTTTGTATTTGAGGCCGGTTCCACAGACACAAGGGCTGTTCCGTCCGACTTTCTTACCTTTCTTATCTTTTGACATTCTTGATATGATTAGTTCCACTCATTCAATATACAGCCCTTTCGTCAAGGCGCATAGTTGTGTTCAATTTCGCAAAGGCTTATGCCTGCAGAGTATGTAATCCGGCTTTGTCGCACCTCAAAGAAGTACTGTTTCGCGCCATAACCGGTGAGGGGGCGGAAAGAATGGTATCATCATGATTCCATTCTTTGTATGGAGTGATCGTTGGAGCCCTTGCTTGAGCCCTCTAAATAGGATCACTGAGGATCAGTAAATTGTGTCGAGGCTGTAGTGTGTGATGTTGTGTTTGCTCGGTTTGATTTCGTTGGAGTTCGCTCCCTTATGGCAGTTTTGGGAGAATGTAATAATGTCCTCAAATGGTGGTTCAAGATCCGAGGCACCGGGCCCACCAAGTTTGTTTCTCTGTGGCTGCCGCAGGTTCGAAGAGACCGCAGAATCCCCACGATATAGGGTCTCCCGATGACCAGAACACTTACCCCGATTCGGATACGAATCATCGAAAACTCTCCCCCGGGGCCACTGGGCGCCAAATCCCCAAGGGATTGCCTTTGCGTCCCCCGACGCCGACCAGACGAACGCGCGAATCCTCGTTCCACATCCGCAGTGCATCCGCCGGTGTTGCCCAAAGTGTTATGCTTGTGAACGCAGGGTTATCGAGCCTATCCCATCGCTCAAGCATAGACGGGGATTCCCGAGACACCCTTTCATCCAAATACGCTTGGACGGTTGCAGAACTCGGAATCTCACCTTCGAGCGGCAGGCCCATACTCCCATCTTCGCTCACGTACAGCATCATCGCCGCTTGGTATCCACCGCGCAGGTCGTACGTCTTTACCAATTGGTCGAAGTCGACAAGGGGAATCCAGTCGTTGAAGTAGATGAGGACAAACACTTCCTCAGTTACGCCTTGCTCCACGAGGCCCTCGAGGTGTTCGCGAGTGTCGCTGACGATTGTTACGTCGTCTGTCCCGACCGGATAACCTCCGGGGGCCCGTCCCACCGTGAAATCACGGTTCGTCGGGGGGCCAGAAAGAAATTCGGCAGTACTGCTATCACAGGCGGAAAGTCCGAGAAGAGTTGAAAGGAGGAGTATTGACAAAAATCTGAGCATAGGTCTGCCTTAATTTCGGATGAAAATTATCAGAGAGCTGGGCACGAGTCAATGCTGGATCGGCTGCACTGATGCTCCGGTGTCATCTCGGAACTCGTGCCCACTCACGAATCCGTGTCAATATGTCACATCAGCACTGTAGTGAGTGACGTTGAGTCTCTTCGATTCACCGCTCCCAGAGCGCCCGCTTGTCGCTTCATGACAATTACGTGAGAATGTCATCAACTCGCGGTTCAAGTCCAGCCAGGCCCACCAGTGTCAAAAGTAGTAGTTCCAGGCAGAGTTGTAATGGAGATGGCGATATTCGTTTTGAATGCGTAACTGTCTCTTGTCATATGATTTGGAGCTTGGTAGGGTGGCTCTCTTATCATTAAGATTATCAACTTGGTTGATCGACTTTCATCAAACCCAACGGAACAACTGGTCCATCGAGATGTTGTTACCAGCACACAGCTGAGAAAGCGCTTTTCGAGAGTGCTTGATTCCGTGCGTGATGGACAGCATCTTAAAATTTCTTTTCATGGCAGATTGATCGCGTTACTGGATCCTTCTGCAGAGGTGGAGACGGTTCGGACACTATCCCGTTCGAAAGTGCTTCAAACACTTCAAGACTTTATGCTAAACCTTCGCCAGAAAGGTCCAGCTCTGGTTGTTGATGAGCGGAATCCTGATGATGCCGGCGTTGCTATTTCTGCATCACCACAGAAGGAGTTGAGGTTGAGAGAAGATGTTTCTGATGAGATCAGGCAATTTCTTACAATAGTGGAAGGGCGAACCCCGGAAGAGGTGGCCAGTGCTTTGCGGCTGTGGGACATGTCACAGACTTTGCGTGACCGTCTTCCGCGTGAGGAGCCGACTTCACCAGATATTACTCCTTCACCATCGGACTTTATTCGTCTTAGTAAAGCAGAAAGAGAAGTATGTGAATTGCTCCTTAAGGGTTGGTCATATAAGGAGATTGCAAAACCTTTGGGCCGGTCGATAACAACAATACGTGGTGCGGCAACCAGAGCATTCCAAAAGCTTGGGGTCCGTAATAAATCGGAATTTTATATCCACTACATCAATGTTCGAGGGCCCCAGACGGAATCTCCTAATAAGTTGAAATAGAGATATTGATGACGCCGTTTTGATAGATTTTAATCCAGAAGTGGGCGATTTTGTTGTCGTTGCTTTGGAATTCCGGCTTGAATGTGAAGATGTCTGAAAATCCTTTTCTATCAACTCCTTGTTGTCGATTCCAGTTTCCTACTGCTTCAAAGACCTGCTCTATGTTCTGGTATGGAATGTTTTCCAATAGTTCTCCCAGTTTTGGATTTTGTTCTATTACTTCTACAAGAAAATCTCTTTTTTCTGGATCCTGGTAGAGTCCAAAAATCAAATCTTCCCAATTCCGTGATCCTAAGGTTTCCATAGTAGGCCTCTTAAAATAATATTAAGAGGTGACTATAGTTGCATTTTTTATTTTGTCAATATTTTATCACACATTATTCATAGCGGAGAGCATCAACAGGACTGAGCTCGCTGGCTTTGCGGGCTGGATAGAGCCCAAAGAGAATTCCAAATGTGATAGCAGACGCAAAACCAATAAGAATAGCATCAATGGTGATGGTCATGTCGAAGTCGAATCCCTGGAGCTGGCTGACAATGTCGATGATTATAATTATGGCGGATCCAAGGACAATTCCCATAATGCCTCCAAGAGCTGTGATGAGAATGGCCTCCACCAGGAACTGTAGCTGAATAGTGCCGTTTGCGGCGCCGATAGCTTTGCGCAAACCAATTTCGCGGGTTCGTTCCACAACGGAAAGGTACATAATATTCATGATTCCAACTCCTCCTACCACAAGTGAAATTCCGGCAATAGCCAGGACCAGCAAAGTCATCCCAAAGGTAACGGTTCCCACAATTTCCAGTGCCTCCTGCATGCTGGTGACGCGGAAATCGTCTTTGTCCGGATCGTTTGGCGGTAGGCCGTGGCGGCGACGCAGAAGTGAGTTCAGGTCTGCGACGGTTTCGTCGGCGCGGGTGGTGTCATCCATACTCAAAAATCCAAACATGACATGGTCCACTCCCAGAAGCTGCTTCTGGCCAGTGTTGAGCGGCACATAAATCATTTCATCATAGTTGAAAAAGGCAGATCCTCCTCTTGGTTCCACCACACCAATGACTTTAAAACTGATCTGATTCATTTTAATGGTCTGACCGACTGGATTTTCTCCATCAAAAAGGGATTTTTTCACCTCTGAACCCAGTACCGCCACTCGTGCCTGTCCGCTGTTTTCCCGCTCGCTAAAGAAGCGGCCTTCCTCCAATTTTAGCTCTTTGTCGATGTTCACGACTGAAGGGGAAATGGCGTAAACCATGCTGCGGTCTGTTCTTTCTTTGTAGACGCTTTTGTATTGGCCAAGAAGCGCGGCGTAGTAGTCTGCCACGTTTGGCAGGTCTTTCATGGCTTCAAAATCGTCTACTGTGAGGGTTGTAACCTCTGCTCCACCAATGATGCTTGCTGCCATTTCTGTGTCGGAAACGCTGGGAATTTTCACTTCCACTTCAATCGTATCGGCACCAAATGTTTCGATCTCTTTTAAGATGAATTTTTCCAATCCGCGTCCGGCAGTAAGGACAATCACAATGGTGGCAATTCCAATCATGATCCCAATAGTGGTAAGAATTGTTCGTCCTTTGTTGGTTTTGAGTCCCTGGACGGCAATGCTGAAGATGAGTTTTATTTTTTGAAGATTCATTTATTCGTAGCGAAGGGCTGCTATGGCTGTGAGTTCAGCGGCTTTTTTTGCTGGGGCGTAGCCGAATACTATGCCTATTCCCATAATGATGGCTGAGGCATAAAGAATGGAGTCAGCGGTGACGATAAAGTCCCAGGAGTATCCCAAATATTGGATGACTGTGGCGATAGCAAAGGAGACCATTACGCCAATGGCAATGCCGACAAATCCACCAATAGCTGTGATAACAACCGCTTCGGTCAGGAACTGGCTCAGGATGTCTTTTCGCTTGGCCCCGATAGCTTTGCGCAAACCGATTTCGTTGATGCGCTCGGTGACGGCAATGTACATGACGTTCATAATTCCGATTCCTCCAACAATAAGGGCTATAGCAGCAATGGCGGCCAGGAAGAGTTTGATACTCCCGGTCACGTTGGAGAGTGTTGAAAGGCCCTGTGCCTGGCTTCTGGCAGTAAAATCGTCGTTGGATGGATCTGTGATTCCATGTCTGGAACGCAGGATGGCTTTTACCTCTTCCAGTGCTGGTGCCACGTTATCCGCGGTGTCGACTTTGATGCGGGCCATGGCAATGTGATTGATTCCCAGGACCAGCTTATGCATGGTTTGGGAAGGAATGTAGACATTGGAATCGTCGTTGGAAAATCCGGAAACTCCGCGTTCTTCAAAAACTCCTATTACCCGAAAGCTATGGTTGTGAATTTTAATCTGTTTTCCGATTGGATCCTGATCCCCAAACAGATCCTGAGCAATAACATGCCCCAGAACAACAACTTTGGCCAAACTGGAATCTTCGGCTTCGGTGAAGAAACGACCTTTTTCAACAAGAGCGTCTTCCACTTCTGGATAGCTGGCAAACACGCCGTTGATGGTAGATTCCACGCTCTGGTTCTGGTAGACGATGGGTTCTACGGTATTATTGTATCCAGAGACAGCGACCACTCCCGGAATATCTTTGAGGGCAAGGACATCGTCACTTTTGAGTGTAGTGATAACGATTCCAAAAAGGGCGCTCGGTGGTTCGCCCTCTTCGCTACCGCCGGGGAGAACGCCAATAAGGTTGGTTCCTACAGAGGTTATCTGGTTTACGATCAGCGATTCCGCGCCGTTTCCAACTGACACAATCACAATGATTCCAGACACCCCAATAATAACGCCCAGCGTGGTGAGGAGCGCCCGGATTTTATTGGACAAAAGCCCACGAATGGCGATTTTTATTGTGAGGAGGAAATTCATTTTTTGCGCTTAGAGACCAATCCATCTTTCATCCATATAATGCGGTCGGCATGGGCGGCTACATCGTCTTCGTGGGTGACAATGAGAATGGTGTGGTCTTCTTTGTGGAGCTGATCGAACAGTTCCATAATTTCGTTGGTGGAGGCGCCGTCCAGGTTTCCTGTTGGTTCGTCGGCAAGGATGAGTGATGGTTTATTGGCCAAAGCACGGGCGACGGCGACACGTTGTTGCTCACCCCCGGATAGCTCGTTTGAAAGGTTATTCAGGCGATGGCCCAGTCCTACTTTTTCCAGGAGTTCTGTTGCGCGTTTGATCTGATAGTCCTCTTTTTCACCGGCATACATCATGGGAAGCCGTACGTTTTCGATTGCAGAGGTTCGGGGCAGCAGATTGAATGCCTGGAAAACGAATCCGATTTTTTTATTTCGGATTTCAGCCAGTTCGTCTTCGTCAAATTTGGATGTGTCCTCACCATCAAAAATGTATTGTCCATCTGTCTGTTTATCCAACATTCCCAGAATGTGCATGAGTGTGGATTTCCCTGATCCTGAATGACCCATCAATGCTACAAATTCGCCCTTTTTCACTTCAATATCGACCCCTTTTAAAACTTTGGTTTCGATGTCCCCGGTAATATAGTTTTTGATGATGCCTTTGGTTTGGAGGAGCATTATCGGACAAAAGTAATGATTTGATCGCCTTCCTCGAGTCCTGATGTTACTTCAACAAACTGGTCGCTTTCGAGTCCTGTGGTTATAGTGACTTTTTCCGGAGCTCCATTGCGGAGAACTTGAACATAACGGGTGCTGTCTTCAAAGTTGATCGCGCGGGCCGGAATGATGATGACATCCTCTTTTTCGGCTGTGACGATCTCCAGGTTGGTGGTCATTCCGGATTTAAGCCGTTCGTCGTCCAGGTTGAAGGCGGTCTTGATCTGGTAGTAAACAACACCCTGGATAATCGTTTCTGCTGTGTCGATTCCGACGACTGTTCCCTGGAATTTTTCGGTGAAATCGAAGGCGTCGATGGTCATTTCCACCTTGTCACCGACATTAATTTTGGCGATGTCGGTTTCCGGAATGTTGGCTTCAACCAAAAGTTCGTCGGCCTGGATTGTCAGGAAGGATGAAAGTGCCGCCTCTGAGATAGAGACATTTTCTCCAATTTTTCCATGGATAAAGGTGACGACTCCGTCGATTGGTGAAAGGAGAAGTGTGTCGCGGCGTTCGTTTTCTGCGATTTGAAGGGCGATTTTGGCGAGTGATATTTGTGCCAGAAGTGGAGCAAGATCGGTATCCCGTACCGGAGATCTTCTGAGAGCCAGGTTTGCATTGGATGCCGCGAGTCCGGCTTTGCGGATTGTTACCTGTGCTTCGGCATTTTTATTGCTGTTTTCAGCGTTGATTTTTGACTGCTCAAGGTCGAACTTTGCTTTTTCGAAATTATTGACTGCTGTGTTGTATGCATTTTCTGCAGCGTCGATCTGGAGTTGATAGTTGAGCGCGGCTGTTTCTGAATCTTGTGGGCCTCCGGTTTTGATATTGAGGATGGATGTTTGGAGTTCGCTTAGTGACAAAGTCGCAGTTGAAACTTTGGAAGAGGCTGACGATATCTGCATGTTGTACTCTTCCTGTTCTGGCGAGCGAATATTTATGTCCCGAAGAGCTTCACCCGTTTGCGACAAAAGGACAAGCGCGCTATTCCCTGCTTTGATGGTAGCAGATATGGCTTTATCAATTGCTTCATTTGAAGAATCAGAAAGGAGCATCCCCTGAAGGTCTATCGCATTTTCGTAGTCAGTTTTTGCTGGATTGTAATAAACGTTTCGTAAACTGTTTCGCTCCTGAAGACTCAGTTCCAAAAATCCGGCACCACGAAGCCCAATAATCTCTTCGGTAAGGAAGAGGGCTTCCTGCGTTGCTGTCAGTACAATATCCAGGCTGGTTTTTGCTTTTGAATAAGCGCTCTGTAATGCAACTGTCTGCGTATTGGATCCTTCCAGGTCCAGCTTTGCCAGTTCCTGTTCAGCAAGTTTTGTTGTTGTTTCCAAGTCTCTTTTGGCGGCCTCCATGTTGTCGAGGGCCTGGTCATAAGCAAGCTGAGCCAGTTCAATATTGGCTTCATTAATTGCCTGTGTGTTTATCTGATCTTTTTCTGCTGCTTCAAGCGAGGCTTGCGCACTTTGAACATCGGCTTCCGCTATACGAATTTCTTCAGTCGTATTCCCCGCCTTAGTTTGGTTGTACTGCGCAGTCGCCAAATCCACATTGGCCTGATTTCTTTCTATTTCCAGATCCAGTGCCCGGTTTTCCAGAGATGCCAATGTCTGATTCACGCTGACCCTATCCCCTTCTTCCACAAAAATATCTTCAACTTTTCCACTTTTTTGAAAGTGAAGGTCAATGGTTGGTTCGGCTTTAATTGCACCTGTTGCGGTAACGGTTTGAGTTATACTTCCCTTTTCCGCTTTTGCGAGTACGTATTCGGGGGCTGCTTCCGGCTGTAGCAGAAAATAGGCCGCTGCTGATCCTCCTATACCAAGGATAAGGAGATAGCGGACCCATTTTTTCTTTAGAATGCCAGCCATTGACGGAATTTAGTACTCCGTCAAATAGTATAATTTTTGGCCTTCAAAAGCAAGGATTGTGATCTTTTCTATAAGATCTGCTTAGGCATATTTTTATTGAGACTCTTTTTCGATTGGTGGGATTCCAAATTCAGTTTCGAGCGCTTTATTGATCTCTTTTAAGGATGAGTGACTTTTTCATGGTATTGGTCAATAAAAGGAGCGCATTATCATTCATAATGCGCTCCACGTCAAGATTGCTCCTTCTTTCTTTAAGTGTGAAGTTCTCCGGTGTAGACCACTTCGAATGCTGATCCTGGGACTGATTTGAGTTGCCCAAGGTCGTCATCGTCCCAGCGTGGATCTGAAGCTCCTGTGATGTACCAGTCAGATCCGTTGTCCGCCAGGATCATTCCGTATTTTTTGAGTGCTTCCAGAATGACTTTGGCATGACCGGTGTATCCAGAGGTATCAAAGTCCGCCTTCAACCGGAGCCGCAGTCCCATTGGTGGAAGGTTTGGATCGGTTGAACTTGAAGCAAAGTGTGTTGCCGGATGAATGTAAGCTTTTTGTGTATGGCTCGCGGTGAAGCGGATAGCGTGATTGATTTCTCCTGCTTCGGCTTCGTTGTACCGGATAAGTCCCGCAAAAACCGGGAGGCCAGCTGCATCGGCAGAGGTCCATCCATCTGGACGAAGCGCGTTTGACATTAAATCAAAGATTGCCGCAGATCCTACTGACCATCCTGGTCCAACATAGGTTGAATCCCAGGTTTCGTAGAGCATGCAGTTGTCGGTGTCGATAACCAGAACGTGTTTGTCGCTGCCGCCTTCTACTGGCGCGTCGGCTGGAATTGGATATCCTTCTGCCGGCAAATCGCTTTCATCACCGTAGTATGCTTCAACCGGTACTTTTGGCTGGTCTCCGTTAACCGTCACATATGGGATTCCGTACTCTCCGTTTCCACCAAAGTCCGGGTGAAGTGTTTCCCGCCCCGCAAGGATTGATGCGATATAGTTGTCAGAATTTTCGTGAACCGGATAGCTTGAAATGTCGGTATTCCATGGATTGTCTGATGGGAAGACCGGACATCCTTCTACTGTTGGGCTTCCCGCGGTGTTCACTGGCTCTTCCGGTGTTGGTTCCGGTTCCTCCTGTTCCGGCTGTGGTTCTGGGGCGGGATTGCCATAAGTTGTTTCTTCGTGAATGAGAGAGAGAATTTTTGCCGCTTCAGCACGGGTGATGTTGTTTCCAGGTCGGAAGGTTCCATCACTGTATCCTGAAACGTAGTTTTTTGAAGAGGCGTAGTTAATATATGCTTTTGCCCAGAGATTATTGTTTACGTCAGTGTAGTTTGAATCTCCATCCCAACCGGCACTATCAAAATCTGTGTAGGCTTCAATAATGATTTTGAGTGCTTCTGCCCGATTGATATTTTGGTGTGGCTTGAATGTTCCATCTGTATATCCTTCGATCCAATTAAATCCGTAGGCGAACATTGCCGGATAATAAAACCAATCGGAGTTTTGGACATCTGAAAATGGGTTGATGATTACTCCATCGTGATCCTTGCCTCCATGACATTTTAAGGTCATGGCAACGAGTTCTGCCCGTGTAATGGTGTTATCTGGCCGGAATTGGTAGAGCAGGTTGCCATTTGCATCTTTGTATCCATCAATACCGCATTCGGCGTGCACGTAGTTTACATACTCTTTTCCCCAGTGGGTTTGTGTGTCGGTAAAGTCGGCCACGACTGCCATTGATGGTGTGAGCATCGCGACAAAAAGAGTGAGCCCGCTCAGAAGTGCTGCAATTTTGGTTTTCATAAAGAAAAGGTTATTGGATCATAGTTTTGAGTTCTCCAGATTCGAAGAGCTCCTGCATAATATCACTGCCACCCACAAACTCTCCGTTAATATAGAGTTGAGGGATGGTTGGCCAGTCGGAATAGTCTTTAATCCCCTGGCGTATTTCCGGATCTTCAAGGACGTTAAAAGTTTCGTATTCTGCTCCAATGTGCTGGAGAATGGCATCGGCCACTGAAGAAAAGGTGCATTGTGGTTCGCCCTTTTGTCCTTTCATAAAGAGGAACACTTTGTGCTCACGAACAAGGTTGTCGATACGATCTTTGATCTGTGCGTCCATGATTCTTAATTAAGGGTAGAGGTTTTTAGTTTGATGGCGTGAAGTTCTCCTGAATCCAGAAGTGGCTGTATTGCTTTCATGACGGATCGATGCTGCTGAACAATCGGTTTTCCGGCGAACGATTCAGATTTTACAGCAAGGAAAAAATGAAGGCCATCGTTCTTGAAATCCTGAAAATCGACCTGGGCATCAGGGATTGCCTCTTTAATTAATTGTTCAACTTTATTGTTCATTCTTTTATATCGAGAGAAAAACGTGAGTGGTTGTTTTTCGTTTCATCTTCTGTGTATACTCTGGGCGCAGCTTTGTAAAGCGTTTCTATGAAACAGTATCTCGATCTTGTTCAGCACATTTTTGACCACGGTTCCAAGAAGGAGGACCGGACCGGAACCGGAACTATTTCTGTTTTTGGAACGCAGACCCGTTACGATTTGCGCGAAGGATTTCCGCTTTTGACAACAAAGAAGGTTTATTTTCGAGGTATTCTTCATGAACTTTTGTGGTTTTTGAAGGGTGATACCAATATTAAGTATCTCGTCGACAATAATGTGCACATTTGGGATGAGTGGCCGTACGAGAATTTTAAGGCGAGTGAGGATTTTGGTGGGGAGAGTCTGAAAGATTTTGTGGAGCGGATTTCATCGGATGAAAATTTTGCGCGGAAACATGGGGATTTGGGGCCGGTTTACGGGAAGCAATGGATTCGATGGCAGGGCTATAATGGTGAAGAGATCAATCAGATTAAGAATGTGATGGAGCAGATTAAGGCGAACCCTGACTCGCGACGGCATATTGTGAGTGGGTGGAATGTTGCTGAAATTCAGGGATTAATTCATGCGAAGCGGTCGGCACCACCACTGTGCCATACGCTGTTTCAGTTTTATGTTTCAGATGGAATGATGGATATGCAGCTCTATCAGAGGAGTGCAGATATTGGACTGGGTGTTCCTTTTAATATTGCCAGTTATTCGATGCTTTTGATGATGATGGCGCAGGAGTGTGGTTATACTCCGCGGCACTTTATACATACGCTTGGAGATGCACATATTTATTTGAATCATGTGGATGCTTTAAAGGAGCAGCTGACTCGGGAACCAAGAACGTTGCCAACTTTGGAGATTGCCAAAAAGAGTTTTTGGGATCTGGAGTTCGACGATTTTGAACTGAAAAACTACGATCCCCACCCGGGAATCAAAATGCCGATCGCTGTATAATTTAATTGTTCAACATGAAATTTAACATTATTGCTGCGTTGGATTCCAATTGGGGTATTGGAAAGGACAATAAGCTTCCATGGCCTCGGCTTAAAGGTGACATGAAAAATTTTCACCATGTCACAACGTTGGCAGCTGAAGGTAAAGTGAATGCCGTCATTATGGGGCGCAAGACCTGGGAGTCGCTCCCCGAAAAATCCCGTCCGTTGCCGGACCGATTAAATGTTGTTCTGACTCGTGGGGATATGGACTTTCCAGAAGGTGTATTGAAGGCTGACTCTTTTGACGGAGCTCTGAAGATGTTGGAAAAGCGTGATGATGTAGATCAGGTATTCGTTATCGGCGGGGCAAATGTTTATAAGCAGGCTTTGGAGCATAAAGATTTTTATCGGTTCTATGCAACGGAAATTGCTGCGGCATTTGAATGTGATGCATTCTTTCCAAAATTCGACCTTGGCATGATGCATCAACCTTGGGCCGTTACCGACTATCAAGAAGAGAACGGTATTCAATACCGATTCATCCGAATGGCAGTGAAAGACAGTTAGGCTACCAGGGAAGGGTTATTGAGCGCCATAACTATTGCAGCTATTCCAACGCGCTTGTCGTAAGCGTTGGGATTAAACTTTCCATCAGCTACATAGAGCCCGCCCTTGTACATGTTGGTTCCTGCGTAAACGTAAGGGCTTGGCATGTTGGCGCGGCGGCGGTATCCAAGGCCGTTGTACAGTTCGGCGTAGGTTAATATTTTACCCATGTCTCTTGTATTGGAAGAAAGTCCAAGCCTCTGCTGGAGCTTCATGCTGTTAAGGGCATGGATTGCGGCCTCAGTCCAAGCACCTTTTGGAAAATAAATTCCTTTTGGCACGTGCGTGGTCGGTTTGCCGAGTGGATCTCCATTGTGAAGATATCGATCAAACCGGATACCACTTTCCCGAAAGTGGATAGCAAAAATGAGCTCGGGAGGTATACCCGTAGCACGGGATACCTGTTCATATTTCAAACGATGCTGGCTGTACTGTTCAACGCAGTAGCGAAGGAGTTTTTTTTGCTGCGGCAGAATTTTGATTGTTTCGGCGTTCAGCTCGTGGTCGCGGCGAATTTGGTCCAGATTCTTGGTCATGGTGTGATGCGGTTGGCCTGGTTCAACCGGTATTTCTGGATTTTCGTAGGTTGTATGTTTCTGCGACTCTTTGCCAGGTGGAGTCCAAAGTGTGATCGTTCTCGTCTCTGGTCCATAGCCTTTAATCGCTGTGAGCTTTGGCCTGGCTCGTTGTGTTTTTTGGTCAAAGACATTGTGAATGACCTGATTGGGCCCAACAATGATTCCAATATGATTTCCTCCGCTTTTTCGCTTCCAGGTAATGATCTGGCCCGGGCGCTCTTTTCCGGGAATGTATTTTTGTGATCCCCAACCGCGTTCGTTGAACTTCCCTTTTGTATTCATCACACTTGGATCGGTAAAATTAATCAGGCCGGCTTCACGTGCAATCCATGTGGTTGTAATAGCGCATCCCAATCGACCGCCTTTGTACTTGGCCTCCTTGCTGTAGAACTTTTCATGGAACATTTTGCCTTTATTGTAATCCAGATACGTTCTGGCTGTTTCCACCAGCTTCCGCATGGCTTCGTTGGTTTCCATTGGTTCAACTTCTTCGCGCAGGTTTTTTAGTCGATTTTTTGTCGCATTCTTCACATCTTTTTTGTCCATTTCCTGGACTTCAACTGCGGTTCCTCCACGTTCCTGGTAGAGCGCAATATTTTCCTGAAGCTGCCTTCTCTGGACTACAGTATCTTCGTATGGTTTCGCTTCGATTACCTCTACCGTGTCTCCACTAAAAATCGGTACATAATCGTATGTTTTGTACTGCTCCAGGTCATGCTTGTTATAGTATCCAATGCGTCCGGTTTTTGGGTTGATGGTGCGCACGGCAATAGTGCCATTTACAGAAATGGTCCCAATATTTGGTGGAAAAATATCGCCTGCTCCTACTTTGTATTCAGCCAAATTGTTTCCGCGAAAGTCGACTTTATATTTTCCATCGCCCTTTTTTTCCATGTAGGCGGAAGAAAGCAATGCGTGTTTCTGGAGTGGGTCTTTTTCGTTTTGCTCCTTACTGATTCCAGCCTGGCGAATGGTAGCAATGTCGTTGTGGTTTTCCCATTCCGCTGCTTGCTGCAGGAATTTTTCACGTTCCGGATTGGAGATTCTGGACGTGTTTTTTTCGAGCTCCTTTAAAATTTTTAAGAGTTCTTCACTTTTCTGGGGCTCCATTATTTCTTTTTCTCCAACTTTCGGGGGCATGTTTTGGGTTCAAAATATCTTTGAATTATAGCATAAAAACGGTATTTTGTTGATGCTTTATTGGTTTAATTTCACATCTATGCAAAAGAAAAAAGGTGCGATTTGGTATTTGGATCGATTTTCGGACATTTATAATTTGGGATTTGTGACGGCTATGCTGATTGTGTGGACGATCGCGTTTGCTTTGAGGGTTATGTCTGAGCCGTTTCATCCGATTATGCTGTGGGATGCTTTTAACCTTATGTATGGGCAATTTTCATTTAAGGTTGGTTGTATTTGGCTTGTGGTATTCAATGCGTTTGCCAGTGTTAATTTTTATGTGGAGCAGTATATGAACACGCGAGCGGCACTGGGTGGATTGAAAACTGCAGGAGCTTTTGTGGGGAATAAAGTTAAGAGTCGAAGAAAGGCTTAGTACTGTTGACAATTTGGCAAAACTGGCCTAAAGTACATCCACTTTTTAATCGCTTTGAAGATGGAACATATACTCGAAATAAAGAATCTGCATGTGACCGTTGAAGACCAACAGATTTTGAAAGGGGTGGATTTAACGATCAAATCTGGAGAGATTCATGCCATTATGGGACCGAACGGAAGCGGAAAAAGTACTCTTTGTTATGCGCTGATGGGTCATCCGAACTATGAGATTACGGATGGAACGGTAACGTTTGATGGCGTGGATGTTTTGGAATTGGATCCAGATAAACGAGCTCATCTGGGGATGTTCCTTGGATTTCAGTATCCTCGGGAGGTGCCTGGAGTAACGTTTGGGAATTTTATGCGACATTCTGTGAATGCTATTAACAAGGCGAATGACGCTGAAAGCAAACCGATTCCGCCGGGAGTGTTTTATAAAACAATGCTAGAAGGTGTTGAAGGTGTGAAGATGGATAAATCGTTCATTGCGCGAGCATTGAATGATGGATTTTCCGGAGGTGAAAAGAAGCGGGCAGAAATTGTTCAAATGCGTGTTATGAAGCCAAAGATCGCGATGCTTGATGAGATTGATTCTGGTTTGGATATTGATGCGTTGAAGATTGTGGCGAAAGCGATTCAGGATGCACACGAAGAACAAGGAATGGGTGTGCTGTTGATCACGCACTATCAACGAATTTTGGACTATATGACTCCGCATTTTATTCACATTATGGTGAATGGAAAGATTGTGAAATCTGGAGATAGAGAATTGGCTGGGATTTTGGAGCGCGAAGGTTATGAGCAATTTATTGAGTCAAAATCGACTGTTGCATAATTAATTTGTACAAACAAATGGCAGCACCAACAAAAAATCAGGAAAAAGTTTTAAATCCGCTTTCGGATTATAAGTATGGATTCAATGTTGAATCGAAGTCGGTGTTTAAGTCTGGCAAAGGTTTGACCGAAGAGATTGTCCGGAAAATTTCTGAGTACAAACAGGAGCCGGAATGGATGTTGGAGTTCCGATTGAACGCTCTAAAGATTTTTAATGAAAAGCCGATGCCGCAATGGGGCGCGGATTTGAATGGGATCGATTTTGATAATATTCACTATTATGTGAAGCCGTCTGATCGGCCGGTTCGTGACTGGGATGATGTGCCGGATGAGATTAAAGAGACGTTTGAACGACTTGGTGTGCCGGAAGCTGAACGAAAATTTTTGGCTGGAAGTGGTGCTCAGTTTGAATCAGAAATGGTCTACCACAATTTGCAGGAAGATTTGGCCAAGAAGGGTGTGATTTTTGATGGAATTGATGAAGCTTTGAAGAATCATCCTGAACTCTTTAAGGAATATTTTGCGACCGTTGTTCCTCCGGCAGACAACAAGTTTGCGGCTTTGAACAGCGCGGTTTGGTCTGGTGGATCGTTTATTTATGTGCCAAAAGGTGTGCATATTGAGCTCCCTCTTCAGGCGTACTTTAGAATCAACGCGGAAAACATGGGGCAGTTTGAACGGACACTCATCATCGCGGATGAAGGTTCAAGCGTGCATTATGTTGAAGGTTGTACCGCGCCGACGTACAGTAGCGATTCTCTCCACTCTGCGGTGGTTGAGATTATTGTGAAACCGGGTGCGCGTGTGCAGTACACGACCATCCAAAACTGGTCGAATAATGTGTATAACCTTGTGACCAAGCGTGCGAAGGCGTTTAAAGACGCGGAAATGTTCTGGCTCGACTGTAATTTGGGATCAAAAGTGACTATGAAATATCCTTGTGTGCTGTTGATGGAACCGGGTGCGAAAGCGGAGATTCAGTCGATTGCTTTTGCAGGGAAAAATCAGCACCAGGATGCGGGAGCGAAAGTGATTCATCTGGCACCCAATACGACTTCAACGATTAATTCGAAGTCGATTTCCAAGGCTGGTGGGCGGAGTTCGTATCGTGGCTTGGTGAAAGTTGCGCATAATGCGAAGGGATCGAAGTCGAAGGTGGTGTGTGATGCGCTGCTTTTGGATGCGGATTCCCGGTCGGATACCTATCCAACCATGAATATTATGGAAGATGATGTGACGATCGAGCATGAGGCAACGGTGAGTAAGATTGGTGAAGAGCAGATGTTCTATTTGATGTCGCGTGGGCTCAGCGAGCAGGAAGCGGCGACCATGATTGTGAATGGATTTATTGATCCGATTGTGAAGATGTTGCCGATGGAGTATGCGATCGAGATGAATCGCTTGATTGAAATGGAAATGGAAGGTTCTATTGGATAAAAATTGTATATGTTGCTACAAAAATCTTTCAAACAGGTCTCGCAGATAGCTCTCGCTAGCATGTACGCTCGAGCTATTGACTCGGCATGCATGATGCCTCGTCAGCTCAACAGTTGTTTTCAATCTTTTCGTAGCCATCAATTTTCAATCACCCAATAGATCCATGTCCATTATCCAAGAACAAAAAGAGTTGATGACGGTGAAGGCTGGCGAAGACAAGCTGGTTTTTGTGGAAGAGATTCTTGATGGAACCGTGGTGATTGAGGCTGGGGCCAAGCTGACCTATGTGTTTTTGGGATTGAAAGGATGGGAAGAGATGCGGAAGTTGAAATTTGAATTTATGGGCAGTGATTCGGAGCTGTCGTTTTTGGGATTCATTGTTGGGAGTGGGAAGGAGCAGTTCCCTTTTGAGACGATTTCCGGGCATCGAGTGCCACAAACGAAAGGACATTTTTATTTGAAGGCGGCCATGTACGGTGAGTCGAACATGGATTACACCGGAACGTTGGTGATTGATAAGAGTGGCCCACTGGCCGATGTGTATTTGGAAAGTAAGACCCTTTTGTTGAGCGAGCGCGCGCGGGCGAAGTCCGTGCCGGCGCTCGAGATCGAGGCCGACGACGTGGTGGCGGGGCACGCTGCAACGATTGGGAAAATTGATAAAGAGTTGCTTTTTTATCTGAAGAGTCGAGGGATTAGCGCGGAGGAGGCCGAAAAAATGTTGATCGGCGGATTCTTTGAATCACAACTGGAAATGATCGCCGATGAGCAAATGCGTGAAGACGTTCGACGAAAAATTATTGAAGCGTTGCCATTTGAACGGATGCATGATGAAACTCTCTGAACTTGAGAAATTAAAATCTACGCTACCCTATTTACGTTTTGGTTTTATAGCGTATTTTGTTGGTTTTCCCTTATTTCTCTTCAGTGCGGCAATTAACAGTGATTATTTGTATTGGCTATCGGTTGCTCTTTTTTATGGATTTTTGGTGATGAATTTTGTAGAAATTTCTCGTGTATCAGAGGAAAAATTTCCGACATTCTCCCTATTTCGTTGCTTTCTTGGCGCCGTGGAACAATTGATTATTTTGGCTGTTACTGCTGTGGCGCTGTATAAAACACAAGAGGAGTCAAATCCGATCTTTATTGTTGTACTCATAATTTTCTTGATTATTTATAGATTTATACCGAATACGCCATCCCGTGAAATTCTAGCGATCCGGTGGGGTAAAAGGCCATGGGGTAAAATTCCGGACTCTTATGTTTTGTTCATGTTTTTAGCCATGTTTCTCATGACCCTTCTTTTTGGAGCCAGGTTTTATTTTATATACTTATAAAGTATGGACAGTACGTCAATACAACAGGATTTTCCACTTCTTGTAGCAGGAGAAGCTGACGGGGCTGGCTTGGTGTATTTGGATAATGCGTCCACGACGCAGAAGCCCGCGAGTGTGGTGGCGGCAGTTTCGGGGTTTTATGAGACGGCGAATGCGAATATTCATCGGGGGGTGCATTCGTTG
>JAGQLQ010000027.1 GCA_020429235.1 Candidatus Peregrinibacteria bacterium
ATCTTTTTGTGCTCCTGGTTGTCCATCGTTGGCACATGATGGAGCATCTCCATCATCGTCACTACTCTTTAAGAGGGCAAGATCTCTGATAAGTGCTCTTGATGTTGTTGTGGCACTCCAAACTTCCTGAGGATTATCTTTTGATACAAGTTTTATATAAGCACCCCAATATCCATGAGATTTTCCGAGAGACGGATTTTGTCCCCAGAGCATTGGGCGTCCTGTTTTACTTGAACTTTCTGCGAAATCCCATGTGGCTACACCTGTTGATGCGTTGTATGAAATTTTTGTTGTTCCCCAATTAGAAACTGTTCCATTACATCCTGGTGTTTCAACATAGGTGTTTGGTCCAGTAGCTGTTCCACAAACAACATTGAACTTATCGGTGTTTGCTAATGCGTCTGGCTCAAGGGTTATCTGGAATTTTGCCATATATGACTTGTACCAGAAATTATCTTCAACAGATGCATTGTGATAAGTATGGTTATGCCTTGTGGTTGGGGCATGGATGTTTTCAACCCCGTTCACGTTTTTCAGAGGGTTATCCTGAACGGTTGGAGGTTGAGGTTGATATTGATTTGGATATTGAAGATGTTGTGTACATTGTCCGCTTCCACTGAAAACGTTAAACCACTGATTTGCCAAATCATTCACAACAGTACCTTGTGGATTAAAAGGGTGAATAGACAGTGCACATGTTGGAAATTGAAGTGCGCTGTTATAGGCTGCATTGGCTGTCCCCGCTGTTAAAAGTGAAAGGACAAATGTAAGGAGGATGAATTGTTTTTTTAGTTTAAGCATTTTGTGGAAGAAAATGTTATTCGTTAGCGTTGTCTGTTACTGCAGTTGATCCAACGCTTTCGTTGGGGTTTGGATTAGATCCGTTACTCAACTGAGTAAAAAGTATTACTACAATCGCGATGATCGCTATAACTGCAATAATGAGATGGTTTTGTTTGAGCTTCATATTTTTTAGGGTTATTCGTTACTATGTTCTTGTCCTTGGTCCATACCTTCTGAGGCGTTTGATCCAGGACCTACTTCATCAACAGATACTTCTCCTACAGGTCCACCAGATGGTGGTTCTTCTTCAGGAGGTGTTTCTGGAGGAGGTGGAGTTTTCTTTGGTGGCGCGGCCTCTGGTCCAAGAGCGGCAGTAGCGCCGATTCCGATTGAGATGTCTTGTGTTCGGAAGCTGGTAACGAGTGATGAAGCGCTCTTGGCTCCATAAACCCGCATGTTTCCGACCATTTGGTATGGTTCTGTTTCGTTAATGGCCATCAACTGTTCGTCGTAGAGTTTTGATGCGTTCAAACATCGTTCATAGACACCAGACTTAATGCTTCCGGTTCGGATTCCAATACGTACTCCATTTACTTCAATGGTGTGGAAAGCAGCTCCGTCGACAACAACAAGTGTTCCTTCTTTGCCTTCCTGAGCGGCCCGTAGTTTTTGTACGAGTTCCTGGAATGATTTAACGGCCTCCTGTGCGCCTTCTACCACTTGTGGTGGTTTGGTCGCATAGCATTCAACGATTTTGTTAAATGCCTCTTCGCCAAGTGCGAGACCCAGGATTGGGTTGTCTCTGTTCGTTCCCATAAGAGCCAACTTGGTCGCGAGCGATGATGCCAGGAATTGTGATTGTTCAGGGAATTCTGTTGGGCTTTCTGCGTCGCGGATAATCAAAGCGATAGCTTTGTCGATTGGCGGTTGCCCGGTTTCCAGAGCAGTCGCGTAGTCTTTTGCTACGAATAGTCGGTGATCTGGAATTTTTTCTCCTTCACCATGAGCAATATTGAATCCACGTCGTCCAAAGACGCTTTGGGTTCCAACGGCTACGTCGAGTCGAGCTCCAACTGGAATCTCTTCTGGATTGTCCAATGCCGCATCACGGATTGGTTTTACGAATGCTTCAGCAAGTTCTTCGGCTGGGATGTTGTTTGGATTGTTCTGGGGGTTGCTGTGTTCTTTAAAGAATGGAATGTAGATTGTAGTTTTCATCCATTGTAAACGTTGTCGAACAATCTGTTTCATGGCCAGCTTTCGTTGTTTTTCCGGAAGCTTTTCGTAGCGGGCTTTTTCATTGGCCATGCTCAAGTTGAAGAGCTCTTCCATGATGGCGTGAATTTGATCCGGATTTCCGTTCAGATCAGAATTTTCTTCGCTGATCATATCGAAGATTTTCTTTATATCTCCAGGAGACTTATGAGGATTGGTGGTGAGCAGCCGATATTCACGAGGATGTTTCTTCATGAATGCTTCAGCCTTCACACGCATCGCGTTAAGGTCCACTCCTTCAATATCAGCTTCTCCAATGTTCTTTCGGAGTTTTCGTCCTGACTCGGCCATTCGGTTGAACTTCTCACGTTGTTCACGAGCTTTGGCTGTTTCTGGAGTATCCTTGTCGAGAGTGTCGAACTGTCCATATTCAGCACCAGCTTTCCATGCCAACATATTGGCCTGGCTGGTTTTTCCTCTGGTTTTTCTTTCGAGTGAAACCGGGAATCGTTTTCGTTCGGTTTGATCCTGTGTTCGTGAATCCAGATAGTAATCACTTTCGTTGATGATTGATTCTTGTGTTCGGTAGTCCTGATCACTAATGGTGATAATTGAGTGTTTGACGTTTCCATCTTTCGGACGAGGATAGTAGTAGTCTGCACGCTTGATTACCATGTTTGGACTTTTGCTGGCAGAAATGAGTACCTCTCCATTTTTAAGAACGATTCCAGCCTTTTCTTGCATGGCAGGATCAATATAGAGTTGCCAGTTTCCAGCTTGTTGTACTTCCAGTTTGTACATTTTTTCGGCTGGCACTTTGGTGAGTTTGAGTCCACGTTTGGCGAGCTCTTTTTGGTATTCATTAAACATCTTATCGATCTGGGCATCTTCTGCTTCTCCAGCTTCGATTTTGGCTTCACCAACCTCTTTCTTAACTGGTTGGAGTCCGGTTTCAGAGGTTCCAACGAGCGATTCGCTCAATGTAGTGAAGGTGACTTTTGAATAACCAGCTTTGCCGGCTTCTGTTTTGAGTTTTCTTCGATATTCGTCAGCCTGCTTATTCATTTTTTCTTCAGCACCTTGAGTAAGCTGTTCAGTTGTGTGGCTCGATTTTTGGAAAATTTTGAGCTCAGATCCTATTGCGAAAGCAAAGGCAATACCTGGAACAACTGTTGGCTCTCCTTTCTTATCGATGATAACTCCGACTCCTCCTCCAATGGCAGTGAGTTCCATTGGGCTGATAGTCTCTTTCCGGGCAACTTCGTCTTCAATGATTTTTCTAAAATGTTTGTTGTAAGCTTCAACCAGCTGCTCATCGCTCCATTGCATGTTGTATTGGAGTTGCGCGAACATTGGCCCATGTGGAGATGGGAGCTGTCGTAGAAGAATGGCTTTTGAAGCATTATCCGGAGCCTTCTCAACGTTCTTGTAAACGCTATCGTTGAGGTGTTCTTTGAGGGTATTCTGATACTCTTTTTCAAGGTTTTTATGCCAGATCATGGCAACACCAGGTCCGGCAAAGAGACCGCTCTTAATTGATGCTCCAACAACACCTCCAACGGTGAGTGTTGGTTCCCATTCATTGTCAGCATCAACTGGGATCTCCCAAGATACACCAAGTCCACCCATAACACCGGCGACTGGTCCACCATTGTCCAGATCTACACCAACTTTTCCGCCAACACCTCCCACGAGAGAGACGTTTTTGGCTACTTCAACGCTTCCTCCAATACCGGCACGGAAGGCGAGCGCATTGTCTTGTGGGCTGTATTCAGCTCCAAATGCGAGGTAGAGGGATCCTTTTTCTCCTCCGGCAATTTTAACAGGAACAGTAACTCCAATGGATTGGACACCTTTTCCTTTGAAATTTCTGGTGAAGTTGAGGTCAAAGAAAGCAATCAGCTGACTGTTAACATGCTTTTCGATTTCCTGTAATTCTTCATTGGTTGCTCCGTGTTGAGCTGCATAAACCTGCATCTCTCGGAGGTTTGGATCGCTTGACCATTTGAAGTTTTCCGGTACTTCTTCACGAACTTCTCCCTGACTTCCGGCCATTTCAACCAGGAATCCAAGTCGAATAAGTTCGCGTTGCATCTTGCTCAGCTGTTGACCCTTTTCAAGGTCTCCAATTTTTAGCTTTTCAGCAACTTTGTTCACGACGTCTTTGTCCTTGATATCAATATCTTTTCCAATGCCAAGAAGTTGAAGATTTTTGGTTCGTTGTTTTGATTCCGGTTCTGCAATGAGTGCAGCGATACCAGTATGAAGGTAGAGATTGAGTTCGTTTTGTAGTTTCTTTGTGTCGAGCTCTTCACCAGTTTTGCATCGATCAGAAATAATCTTATATGCGGTTGCAGAAGAGGTGGTTTTGTCGAGTTTGCTCAACTGAGAGTCGGCATCACTATGGTCAAATGTGAAGATTCCACCTGAGATAACTTCTCCTTCTTCTTTGGTCGCGTCATAATAGTCTTGTCCACGTCCATTAAGACTTCCTCCATCTGCCGGAGGGAAGATTGACTTAAGGACATCATCTCCTTTGTATGCTGGAGCCTCTTTTGAAGGGTTCAGGTTGCGAACTGCCTGGATCAATACTGCTGTACTTTTCCAGAGTTCTGAAAGGTTTAAATAGATAGCTTTGTATGCTTTTGGATTTTCGATGTCGTTGTATTTTTCAAGCTCTTCGGCATTTAAATTTGGGTAACGGTATGCCATGTCAGCTCTCCAGTATTCATCAATAAAATCATCAACATCTCCAGGGCTTCCATCAAGTGTCTTATAAAGGACACCGTTGTCGTTCAATTCATTGAGGATGTTTTCCAATCCAATTTCGTTTGGACCTTCGACAAGCTTGTCATCGTCTCCAAGGAGGTTGAATACTTTTGTTTTATAAACAGAAAGTGGAACCTTGCTATAAGGATATTGTTGGAGTGCCAGTTTGAGCTGTCCAAATCCACCTTTTTCACTTTCCCACATTTCATCCCATTTCGCTTTGTCGTCCAGAATTTTGTCCATCTTTTCTGGAATCTGGTACATTTCTGGATTTCCGGTTTCTCCATAAATGTATTTACGATTTTCGTGGATAGCTTTTTTCTCAGCGTCAGTATATTTAAGGCTTTCCATGGTTTTATCACGGAACTGACGTGTTTCTGTGGTTGGCTTAAATTCGCTTACAGCTTTAATAATTTCTACTGCAGCTCGACCAAGCTGGTTGAGTTCTTTCGTTTTTTTGTCAGCTTGTCGGTACGCTTTGATCTCATCGGCACTCATGTCATCATGCCACTTTTTCCCTTCTTTTTCATTTTCTTTGGCTTTTTGGCGGGCGTCTGCAATTCGGGTGATATCTTTTTGCATATCGCTGTAATCACCCTTTTTGCCATCAATGGTTGTATAAAGAGTTGCATACTTATTGAACTCTTCAATAAGATAGCTCAACTCGATTCCATTTTTTCCAACGGTGTAATCCATGACTTTCCGTAGACCGTCACGAATTCTTTCTTCCGGGATTTTATCAAATGGTTTGTTTTTGAATGCCTGCTTAATGCGGGCAACGTTCAGAAGGTCACCTTCTGCCCATTCTTTATTCCAGAGTTTTGCGTCTCCGGCGAGGTCACGAATTTTGGCGTCTGGTACGAATTTTTCATCGTCCCAGAGCTTGTCTTTATTTTTTTTGTACTGGCTGTCGAGTCGGCCTTTTTCTTTTGCTGTTCCGGCTTTTGTTCTCTTTTCAGCTGCTTCACGTTCTTTTTTAATAGCTTCATCTGTCTCCTTTTTGAGGACAGCTTCTGTTTTTGGAGGTAGAACAATCCAATAGTTTCCTTCCTCATCGGCAAATTTTTTGAGCTCAACGGCATAGGTTTGAGATGTGTATCCATGCTCTTTGATCTGTGCGTGGCTCTTCATGACATCGGCTGCCACAGGAACCCATGAGCCTTTCATTTGTTCGGCAGTGAGTTTGTGTGGTTGGTTTTCAATGAATGCGTATCCACTTGGAAGTTGTGGTCGGCTTGCTTGTTTTTCACGAATTTCAATGGTCGCGCCTTCCATTGGGCGAACAGTGTATCCGTCAAAAATTTTGGCGACCTGGCCATTGTCAAATTTCCATTTTCCGTCTTTGAGGGTGGCAACTTTTGGTTTCTTTATATACTTATCGGTTACCATTAGTTGTGCCCCTTCTGTTGCGTTTGGAAAGAGGGTGTTCAGCGTGACGCTTTGTGTCTGCTTCCATTTTTCGGCAGCGTTTCCTTTAAAAGTTACAAGACCGCTGTTCCGATCCCAGTAAACTGCACGACTTTTTTCTGCCTCTTCAGCAGTTTTCTTCAGTTGTTCTTTCTGTGCGATCTTTTCTTCATCAACTTCTACAGCGAGTTCACCGTTCTTTTTTGGTGTTTTTTCTTCTTTCTTTGGTTCTTCGTCGATTTTTACTCCGGCTTTTTCTCCGGCAAGCATTTCTGCGATACCTTTGTCTCCTTCAATCTTGATTGGGCTGCCATCCATTTCTGTAAAGGCAAAACGCCATTCATTGCCATATTTTTTAATACTGATGGCTTTGTTGTTAGTGCTGAGGGTTGCAAAGAAGTTTTCAATTTTTTTACCTGGATACTCTTTCTGGAATGATTCGCGGATTTGAGTAATCAACTGTTGTTTTGTCTCTGGTTTTCCATCAATCTTCGCTGCCAATTTTTCCATGCTCGCCTCAACGGTTTTTTCCATTTTGAGGGGAGTGTCCAGTTTTTCTTTTGGATTTTCAAACTTTTCTCCCAAAATTTCTTCTCGTTTTTTGGGTCCTTTTTGTGCTTCTGGAGCTTTTTCACCGGCTTCCAGAGCTAGAAAAATAAACCTTTTTTCAAAAAGGAGTTCAGGAGTGAGATTTTTTTTGCATGAGTTCTTCATGGGAGATTTTTTATTTTTGTTTTTTTTGTGAGGAAAGTTCTATGCCAGATTATTGGCTTCGCGGATCTCTTCCAGAAGAGATGCCAGGTCACTGCGTGCTGTTTGAATTGTTTCTTGTCGCTTGCTCATAAGTGTTTTGTCCAGTGCTGATTCTGCAGGGAGCGAGAATGGTTTAAGGAAATCTTCTAATCCAATCTCTTTTTCTCCGACTTTTTTCCCTTCATAGAAGTGGAGAATTCCCTGAACTATGGCAGTAAGACTGCAATTTTTTCCTTCCATATATTTCCAGAGATCGTCGATAGTTTTTCCTTCCTGAAGGTATTTTTCCAATGATGCTTTAATTTTATTGGTGTATCGTTCCTGCTCTTCTGAGTCGTTTGGATAGGCTTTTTCTGCTAATGTGCGAATATTTGTTTCAGCATCAGACTGAAATTCTGTCTGTGCATTTACACGTTCCTTGATTTGCTCTTCAGCCTGTTTGGCCGCTTCTACAAGGCTTTCGGGCTGTCGAGATCCAACATTGTCTTTCGCCATAGGTATGTTTTTGAATTCAAATTAATCATAAAATTATATCAAATTTTGGCAAGTTGGGCAAGCTTGATTGATGCTTTTTTGGTGTATAGATTGGATATGTATTTCTTGATGAACTGGCATGAAAGATTTTCAATTGATTGTGAATTTTAAAACATATGACAATGCGACGGGGAATAATGCATTGGAATTGGCAAAAATTCATGAAAAGGTAGCGCAGGAGACAGGCGTTGGAATTGCGATTGCCGTGCAGGCGGTGGATCTTCGACATGTTGCTGAAGAGGTGAGCATTCCGGTACTGGCTCAACATTTCGATTTTGTAAGAAATGGCGTTCATACGGGACACGTGACGGCGCAGGCATTGAAAGATTCTGGGGCGTATGGAACGCTTTTAAATCATGCTGAGCGACGAATTGATCTGGACGATATTGAAGAATCCGTAGATCTGGCTCGTCAGTTGGGGCTTTTTACAATTGTATGTGCGGATACTCCTTATACGGGGAAAGCCGTGGCGGCACTCAATCCTCATATGGTTGCGGTTGAACCCCCGGAGCTTATTGGAGGTGATGTTTCTGTTTGTACTGCGAATCCTCAAATTCTTATGGATGCTGTTGCTATGATTGATAATGCCCCGGTTGTTATTGGCGCAGGTATCAAGACAAAAGAGGATGTGGCTCATGCTATAAAACATGGTGCTTCGGCTGTGCTTGTTGCTTCTGGCGTTATTCGGTCGATGGATCCGGAGCAGACTTTACGGGAATTGGCACAAGGTGTTATTGAAGGCCAAAAAGGCGCGGTTGAGCATACGCTTTAATGGCGCTATAATGAGCGACGTGTCTTTATTATTTAAGAACAATTTATGCAGTTTACGATTCACGAAAAAGGGCTGAAGCTTAACGATACACAGCGTGATTACATCATGGAGAAGGTTGATCACCTTAAAACATATAGTGATAGAGTGAATGATGAATCTACCCAGGTTCGTATTGATGTAGAGATGAATAAGATGAAAACAACAAATAAGAATTTTACAGTTCAGATTACAATGTTTGTGCCAAATTCCGTTATTCGTGCCGAAGTTTATTCGACTTCAATTGAAGAAGGTACGGATCTTGCCGTTGAAAAATTGAAAAAGCAAATTGAACGATATAAGGAGAAGACCAATCGTCGTGATCAGAGCGGAAAATGGATTCCTGCCTCAACTCTGGAGGAAATTTCTGCGGAAGCAGTTCAAGATAAGCCAGAAGCGGTGGTGACCTTTTCAAAGAAGAAGAGTTTTACCTTGGATCCAATGCATGAAGAGGAGGCGATTGAACAGATGGAACTTTTGGGTCATCAGTTTTTTGCTTTCTACAACGCAGATTCAGAGCGTTTTAATATCGCTTATAAAAGAGAGGATCAAACCTATGGTCTTTTGGACTTTGGGTTGAACCGTGAATAACCTGACCTATGGAAAATATTGTGATAGCAGTTGGAGGCCTCGCATACCTGGCTTTTGGGTTGTTTCGCTTGAGGTCTGCTATTATTTGGTTGCCACTTTTTATCCCAACGTATCTTATTAAAGGGGAATTTGGAGGTATTCCGGTTACTCTGGTGGAGGTGCTTATTTATACTTTGGTTGTTGCGTATCTGATTCGCTCGATTAAAGCTCTTGTGGAAAAGAAGAGTGGAATTGGGGCTTTGTTTTCGGGGGTTGTGAATTTTATCGCTCCACAGGAAAGCCTTTTCAAGAAGTATGGTTGGCTGATTGTGGGGATGGCAGGGATTTTGGTTGCCGCAGGTTTGAGTTTTCTGGTTACAGAGAAGGAGCTGCCAATTCTTTACGGCAACGTATATCCTTCTTTAAGGATTGCTTTGGGAATTTTGAAAGGATGGATTCTGGCTCCGATTCTTTATGCACTTTTGCTCTTGGGTGTGGTTCGGAAAACGAAGGAGGGATTGGATGTTTTGAACGCGTACACAATATCTGCTGTGATTCTCTCTTTGTGGGCTTTGTATCAGGTGATTGCTCAGGATTTTATTACACCGGATATGCGTGCGTCAGGACCTTTTGAGAATGCCAACTATCTGGCTCTTTATATTGGCCCGGCCTTGTTGTATATGACAATTCGGGTGAGGGATGCTCTTTTCCCATTAGCGCTTATAGAAGGGAAGCGACGCTGGAGTATGCCTTTCTTAAAAGGAAAAGTTCCTGTTGATTATACACTTTCTTCGCTTGTTTTTACTGCTGCACTAATTTTGCTTTTTGCACTGATTGCTTCAAAGTCGTATGGAGCAATGGTTGCTGTGTTTGTTGCCGGGATTTTCTATTTTGGAATGGAGTATTGGCAGTATTGGAGAAAGGAAGGGAAAACCACATTTCCCTGGAAGGTTACACTTTTAGCAGCTGCCGGACTTTTTCTGATTCTTCTTATTGTTTTTGCTGTTGATCCATCCAAGTGGCAGGCGATGTTTCAGTTTAGTCAAAGAAACTCCAGTAGTGTGAGAATTGAAGTCTACAGCATTGCCTGGGGGTTGTTGGCCGATAATTGGCTCTTGGGTGTTGGAATGGGGCAGTTCCAGGCGCTCTATCAATTGGAGGGAATGAATATTTTGGGACATGTCCCGTATGAACTCAATATGCTCCATCCACACAATTTTGCTCTGGCAATTTGGTTGAATCTTGGAATTTTGGGACTTGCGAGTTTTATCCTTATTTTAGCTTTGGGCCTTCAAAAAGTATGGCCTCACTTCACCACTTTTTTTCAGGAAAAAGTGAAGGGTGTTGGAAAAGTAAGAATGATCGCTTTCGCCATGATGTTGAGTATTGTTGTTCATGGTTTTTTTGATACACCTTTCTTTAAGAATGATCTGGCACTCCTGTTTTGGATTGTGCTTGGTGTTTTGATTGCTGTTGAAAAGGAGGATTAATCTTTTCTTAGAAGAGTGTCTATTTTTTGGAATAGTGCGTCCTGTATAATTTTAATACTTACCGGTGATTGTAGAAGGTGACTTCGCCACTTCTGTAGGGCTTTTATGGGAAGTGGATCCAAAGAATGTATATTCATGCTTTTTTGGTTGATCCAATTCAGGGCGCATCTGGTGATTTCCAACTCAAGCTCTTCATCATCAAAATCTTGATTGGCCCTCATGAATGCAACAATCTGAGGAGTAATATCTTTTTTGGTTTCGAGAGGGAGGTGCTGATAGAGTGGATACTGGAAAAGCGTTGTTTGGTGAAACCAAAAGTTGATTTTGTCCGGGTACTCTTCCGGTGTGTGTGGATGATTTTCATACATGGATGCAAGTTGCATAACCTGGTTGTAAACCTCCAAACGTAATGTATCCTTGCTGGGAAGGGCATATCGGCGGTTTCCTTCTTCTGAAACAGGGGTAGTGTGTTTTTGAATAAAGGATAAAAGGTTGCCGGCTATGGCATTTTTCATTTCTGATGGAAGGCAGTGAAATTCGTCAATATTTGCCAATACATAAAGTCCCCAATGGTGATTGTCAGTTTCACGGTACTGTATTGCTAGTTTTTCCGGGAGATCTGGCATTTTTTCTAGAAACACCCACATGTGATTTGGGTTTTCATCCTCAAATAAGCGTTGGATAGGAAAGGTCCCGCTATCAATGCCTTGTTGGACTCGCGGAGGAATGCTGCTCATTCGGTTTCTGGCTGCGGATCCATCAATACTATAATAGGAAGGAGGGCTTTCTTTTGCCATTCGGTGCAGGTGAGGTGGTCTAAATTTTTTGAATAATATTATGCATATTTTGTCATTCTTTTGCAAATATCTTTTGTTTTAGCTGGAGTTTTTATAGAATGGGCATCATGAAAAAGATTGCAACATTGTCAGGTAAGGTTGTTCGTGGGAAGCTTTTGGGCAGAGAGTTAGGCTTTCCAACAATCAATGTTTTAGGGCCGCATGATCTTCCTTTTGGAGTGTATGTGAGCGTGGTCACAACATCGAAAGGTCGCTATAAAGGGGCTTTACACTTTGGTCCGCGAGAAGTGATCAATATTGCGAAGGCGAGTCTGGAGGTTCATCTTTTGGACTTTGAGGGTGATTTATATGATGAAACTGTGACTATTGATGTGTATAATAAGGTACGTGATGTTCAACGTTTTTCGGATCTGGAAAGTTTGAAAGATCAGATTGCAAAAGATGTTGAACAGGTGGCCCTTGCAGAGGTGCCTTTAGATTAAATTATGCTCGATTATCTTCGGAACAAAATATCGGATCGGAATCCATTGCGTCTGCTCTATCATAAGATTATGGCAATTGTTGCTGCGATGTACTATCGGTTTCCATCTCGCTATTTAAACGTGATTGGAATTACTGGAACAAAAGGGAAAACAACAACCACGAATTTAACGGCCTCTATTTTAACGGAAGCAGGATATAAGGTCGGGATGACTTCAACGGTAAATTTTCGGATTGGGGATTTGGTATGGTCGAATGGAACGAAAATGACATCGCTCGGGCCGTTCTTTTTGCAAAAGATGCTTCGTCGTATGGTTAATGAGAATTGTACCCATGCGGTTTTAGAGGTTTCTTCTCATGCGATTTTGCAGAATCGTGTCTGGGGTGTGAATTTTGATACAGCCGTTTTTACCAATATTTCCGAGGAGCATGTGGATTATCATGGTGGGTTTGATAATTATCTGCGGACGAAGGGGCTTCTTTTTGACCGTTTGAATCGCTCTTCGCGAAAGCCACGTATTAAAAAGGTATCAATCCTGAATAAAGATGATCCTCACTTTAGCTATTTTGATCAGTTTTTGGTCGATCGGCAGTATACTTTTGGTAAAAAGCAGGGAACAGTGTTTGCCAAGAATATTGAACTTTTGGCTTCGGGCTCCAGGTTTGAGCTGCATGTTCCGAATGACTATGCCGATGTTCACCTGAAGCTTCCTGGAGAGTTTAATGTCTATAATGCTGTTGCCGCTGCGACTGTTGCGTTGTCTCAGAACATTAATATCAAGACTATTAAGGACGCTTTGGAAAAAGCATCATCTGTTCCGGGGCGATATGAAACGGTTAATGCCGGTCAGAAATATACGATTATTGTTGACTACGCGCATACAGCAGATTCGCTTGAGAGCCTGCTTTCTCTGTATAAAAATCTGACGAAAGGAAAACTGTATGTTGTTTTTGGAGCTACGGGTGGGGGCAGAGATAAAGGGAAACGTCCCAAAATGGGTGAAGCGGCAGATAAGCATGCTGACTCTATTATTGTGACGGATGACGATCCTTACAGTGAGAATGAATGGAAAATTATTGAAGATATTTGTGCCGGAATTCAACGAAAAGAGGGTGAAGGGTTATGGAAGATTCCCAATCGGGAAGAGGCGATAAAGCTTGCACTTACACTTGCCCAGGAAGGGGATACGGTTGTGGTTGCAGGAAAGGGAGCCGAAGAAGTGCAGATGCTTCGGGGAAAGAAAATTACCTGGGATGACCGGAAGGTGATTCGTGGTCTTTTGAGCCGGGAAATGAAGGTGGAGATTGGGCGCGGGAAGTTTGAGAAGCGTGAAAATGTTTATATGGAAGGGTAGTTCATGATTGGATTTTTGTTGATCGATAAGGAGAAGGGGGCGACTTCGTTTTCGTGCGTGAGCGCGGTACGAAAGTTTTTTGATACGCGAAAAGTTGGGTTTGTGGGGACATTGGATCCGTTGGCTTCTGGATTGATGATTGTGGCGGTGGGAGAGGGGACAAAGATGATCTCTTATTTAGAGGGATTGGATAAAACGTATGAAACGATTATTCAGTTGGGGGCGACGTCGAGTACGTATGATGGTGAGGGGGAGATTCAAAAAGTTGAAAATCCAAAAGAGCCAACCCTGGCAGCGATTGAGCAGATTTTACAAAACTCTTTTTCTGGTGAGGAGATGCAGATCCCGCCGATTCATTCGGCTATTCAGATTGGTGGAAAGCGCGCGTATGATTTGGCGCGAAAGGGCGAGGATATTGCCATGAAGCCGCGAAAGGTTGTTTTTCATAAGGTTGATATTCTTGATTATGAATGGCCAATTCTTCGTGTGCGTCTGAAGGTAAGCAGTGGAACTTATGTGAGAAGTTTTGCCCATGATCTTGGGGAATTGCTTGGTTGTGGCGGATATGTAAAAGAGCTTCGGCGAACACATATTGCGAATTTTTCTGTGTCTGATGCCCGGATGCTTCAAGAGATAAAATCCTTAAAAGGGGAGGCAATTCTTCCAGTTGACGCGGTTTTTTCTGATTGGGAGCAGATAGAATTATCGGTGGATGAGATTGTTGTTCTTAATAATGGTGGATTTATTGATTTTAATGTTTCTGGTGAAGGACCCTTTTTAGGCATGCTGAACGGGCAATGTGTCGGGGTTTTGGAAAAACGTGGTCATCAGCTTAAATATAGGCGAAAATTCCTCCTTCAGGAGGGATAGGGGTTGAATTTTATTGAATCTAAGGGCAAGATGCTCTCTGCTTTAACATGAAGCATGATCGAGACATATCTTATTGCGGGCCTTTTTGCCTTTCTTCTTACATTTATATTGTGCTTGTTGGCACTCAAGCTGTTTCCCAAGTGGGGGCTTTTGGATCGGCCGGAGCGATATGGCCTTCAGCGTAAGCCAATTCCGTACTATGGGGGACTGGTTCTTTTTATGAGTTTTTTGGTGTCAGTTTTGATTTTTGTGAAGCTGGATGAGGTTTTGATTATCTTTCTGTTGGCCGCTTTTTTGTTGGTTTTTGTGAGTTTTCTGGATGATATGTTTGGTTTGAGTCCATATTTGCGTTTGTTCGTGCAGATTTTTGTTGGAGGAATGTTGGTTTGTGCAGGGATTGGAATTCTTTCGATTTCGAATCCCTTGGGAGATCCTATTTTGCTGGACCAGTGGAAGTGGACTTTCACGTTGGATCATGTGTATACCTTTTCTGTTTTGAGTGCTCTTTTTACTATTGTATGGGTGGTTGCTTTTATTAACTCCTTTAACTGGCTGGATGGATTGAATGGTTTACCAAGTGGGGTTGCGGCTATTGCGGGAGCGACTCTTTTCCTGTTGAGCATTCGCCCGGACATCCATTTTGATATCAGCTCTCAGCAACCGGTTGCCATGATGAGTATTATTGTTGCTGCTTCTGCGTTTGCGTTTTGGATATTCGATTTTTATCCGGCCCGCATGTTAATGGGCGATACAGGGAGTATGTTTTTGGGATTTGTGCTGGCTGCACTTGCGATTTTTTCTGGAGGAAAGATCGCTACTGCTATTTTGGTTATGGGATTTCCTCTTTTGGACGCAGCGTGGGTTATTGTGCGGCGTATCCTTCAGGGACAATCACCCTTTAAAGGAGATTTAAAGCATTTGCATCATCGGTTGTTGGAAATTGGACTGTCTCATCGGCAGGTGCTCTACCTTATATATAGTGTTTCGGCGGTTTTTGGGGGAATTGCAGTTTTTCTGGAGGGAATGAGTAAGCTCTATGCAATTATTGCAATGGTGTGTTTGATGGTGATTGTGGGAAGTATTGCGGTCTATTTTTCATGGAAAAAGAAGGAAATCTAGTATATTAGTGATATATGAATAATGCGGTACAGGAAATTAAGGATCGGCTTAAAATTGAGGACATTGTCAGTCAATATGCTCAATTAAAGAAGGCTGGAAGGAGTTTTAAGGCTCTGTGTCCTTTTCATAATGAAAAGACTCCCAGCTTTGTGGTGAGCCCGGACCGGCAGATTGCTTACTGTTTTGGTTGTAATAAAGGAGGTGATATTTTTACGTTTGTACAGGAGATGGAGGGATTGGACTTTGTTGATACCCTGAAAATGTTGGCAGATAAGGCTGGTGTTGAACTTGAGGAATATAAGCCAAAAGGGAATAGGCCCCAGGTGACCAAGGATGAGAAAGATCAGTTTTTTCAGGTTTATGATGATGCGACAGTTTTTTATGAAGACCAACTCTGGAACTCTGCTGACGGGAAGAAGGTTTTGGAATATTTGAAACGGCGGGGTTTAACGGATAAAAGTATAAGGTCGTTTCGGCTGGGATTTGCCCAGGACGATTTTGATGGGCTTTATCCTGGATTACTCAAAAAAGGTTATACGAAGAAATTTTTGGTGGCATCTGGTCTTGCTCTCACTAAGGAGACGACTGTCGATAAAATTTACGACCGTTTTCGTGGGCGATTGATGTTTCCGATTCGGGACAATTTGGGACGGATTGTTGCTTTTGGAGGCCGAGCTTTAAAGAAGGATCAGACTCCAAAATATTTGAACTCACCGGAGTCGCCGATTTACCATAAAAGTACAGTGCTCTATGGTTTTTATCAGGCGAAATCGGAACTGAAACAGAAGGGGAGAGCTCTGATTGCGGAAGGTTATTTTGATGTGATTGCGGCGCATCAGGTGGGGGCGGTGAATACCGTGGCACCTTGTGGAACTGCTTTGGCGACCAGGCAATTGCGCCTGCTGAAGCCATTTGTGAATGAAGTTGTTTTGGCTTTTGATAATGATTTTGCCGGACAGGAAGCGGCGCAGCGAGCGTATGAGATGGCTCAGGAGTTTGAGTTTGGGGTGAAGATGCTTGTGATTGATGATGGGAAAGATCCTGCTGACTATGTTCGGGATCATGGTGAAGATTTTTTGCAATTGATTGATCAGGCTAAAGAGTACGGCGACTATTTTTATGGTGAACTTTTTCGGAAATATGGAACCGATACAGTGGCCGCAAAGAAGAAAATTTTACATGAATTCCTGCCGTTTTTTGCCCAAATGAAGAGTTCAATTGAGAAAGATGAATATGTTCGTCGTCTGGCGTTGGATTTGGATGTGAAAGAGGTTCAGATTTATGATGAGGTTAAAAATTATACTTTGCCGACGAATCATCCGGCCCGACTTAAAGAGGTTTTGGATGATCGGATGACTCCTAAAAATTCAACAAAAAAGCGAGCGGAAGAGATCTTGCTGGGATTGATGATGGAGTTCCCGAGAATTGGGAAACTTTTTTTGAAAAATGTGATGGAGGAAGAGTTTCCAGAGGATTTAAAAGCTATTTACAAGGCTTTGGCTGATCTATATAATGACGACGGTTTGGAGACCGCTACAGGCGTTATCGATCATTTTCCGCATGAAATAAAGGAAAAAGCTGCACTCCTTTCGCTCTATGTTTCTGAGCATTATGGCGAAATTAGTGAAGTAGATGTGGAAAATGAGCTCAATGCATTATTACTTCGGCTCCGACAAAAGCAGAGAGATTTCAAACGATTGGATTTACAGAAAAAGCTTCAACAAGCAGAAAAAGATGATGATAGAGATCTGAGCCAGCAGCTCCTGAAAGAGCTGAACGAGCTCAACATTGAGACAATGCGATAACACTCCTCATGGCACAACAACGAAAATTTATAACTCAGCCCTCTGACGATCGCCTCCAGCAGTTTCCGGAGGCCGTAAGGGAGCTGGTAAAAAAAGGTCAACAACACGGGTTTATTACCCACCAAGAGCTTCTACGGGCAATGCCAAACGTGGAAGACGATTTGATGATTCTGGATGAGCTTTACGGGCTCTTTTTGGATCTGGGAATTGAAGTGATTGATAGTCGGGACACTCTTGTTCTGAAACCGACAAAAGCGGATAAGTCTGAAGATGATGAGCAAAAAGATGTAAAAGAGTCGAAGAAGGACGCGAAAGGAAAAAAGGCAAAGAAAGGAAAGGAAACCAAAGCAAAGGCCGAAAAAGAGGAGAAGCCAAAGGCAAAGAGTAAATCAAAAACGAGTGGACGGGTGGAGCTTCGTGAGATTGCGAATGACTCAATTCGTCTTTATTTGTGTGAGATTGGAAAAGTGGATCTTTTGACTGCGAAAGAAGAGGTCGATTTGGCGCGGCGAATTAAGAAGGGCGATCAGACAGCCAAGAAGCAGCTTGCTGAAGCGAATCTGCGTTTGGTTGTGAGTATTGCGAAGAAATATATTGGTCGTGGACTTTCGTTCCTGGATTTGATTCAGGAAGGAAATATTGGACTTTTCCGCGCGGTTGAAAAGTTTGATCCGGATCGTGGATTTAAGTTTTCGACTTATGCGACATGGTGGATCCGTCAGGCTATTACGCGTGCTATCGCGGATCAGGCCCGAACGATTCGTATTCCGGTTCATATGGTGGAAACGATCAATAAGCTCACCCATGCGCAACGTCGTTTGGTGCAGGAGCTTGGTCGTGAACCATTGATCGAAGAGCTCGCTGCTGAAATGGATATGGAAGAAAAGAAAGTTCGTCATATTTTGAAGATTTCTCAGGACATTGTTTCTCTTGAAGCTCCGGTTGGAACGGAAGAAGACAGTAAACTGGGAGACTTTATTGAAGATGATGAGGCTCAGTCGCCTTTAGATGCTACGAATCGTCAACTTATCAAAGAGAACATCCATGAAATGCTCAACTATCTTTCTCCACGTGAACGAAAGATTATTGAAATGCGTTTTGGATTGAAAGATGGAGTTGGACATACCCTTGAAGAGGTTGGACATGAATTTGGCGTGACACGTGAACGTATCCGGCAAATTGAAGCAAAGGTTCTTCAGAAGATGAAAGAACACCCAACAAGCGTGAAGATTCGAAGTAATTCATAAAAATATAATCTAATTTATTGATATGCCTAAAACTAAAGATGCAACTATGGATCCGGCTCAACAAGATGATAAAGTGACTTTGGTAACGAAAGAAGGTTTTGCAAAACTTAAAGAAGAGCTTGAGCTCCTTAAAAATGTAAAACGTCGAGAGGTGGCAGAGCGTCTTAAAGAGGCTATTTCTTATGGAGATCTTTCGGAAAACTCTGAATATGAAGAGGCGAAGAATGAGCAGGCTTTTGTGGAGGGACGAATTGCTGAGCTTGAGGAAAAGGTGAAGTATGCCAAGATTATTAAGGAAAAATCTGACGTTAAGACGGTTCAAATCGGGACAAAGGTTGTGATTAAGGATATCGGTCGAAAAACGGCTGAAAAGGAAGAGTATACTATCGTTGGTTCTACAGAGGCTGATCCTTTGGATCATAAGATTTCTAATGAGTCTCCGGTGGGAGCAGCTCTTTTGGATCAAAAAAAAGGTGATATTGTGAAAGTTATCACTCCGAATGGCGCTACCGAGTACGAAATTATGAATCTTGAATAGGTCATGAAAAAGAAACTGACCTTTGCTGTATTTCGCGCGGTGACTGTGGTGATTTTTATTGTTGTAAGTGTTTTTTCAATCTTTTTTGCGTACGGCTATCGGGTGGATTTTTCTGACTGGACTATTACCAAGACGAGCATTGTTGATGTTGTGGGGCCTAAAATGGACGCGCTGGTTTCACTTGATGGAGTGCAGCATGGTGAGGAGTTGCCGTTTCAGATTTCAAATGTGTTGCCTGGGCGACATGAAGTTGCGGTAGTGAAACGTGGTTTTCATGAATGGTCGCGGGTGGTAGAGGTTGAGGAGGATGTGGTTTCTATTGTGCGGGATTTACTTTTGGTCCCAACCAATCCAGACCTTTATACGGAAGAGATTTTGTCTTTTGAACCGGAGGATCTCCCTGTTTTTGGAGATGGATATGTTTTGGTGCGACGGGCTCCGGCGGAGGATCTGCGCTTGGTGGATAATGAGCTGGAGGTTATTTTAATTGACGGAGATGGTGAAATTTCGAGTGAGGTGATGTCTTTTTATGAGGAGGAGTTTGAGGTGTTGGATAGTTTTTCGGATGATCGGCTCTTTTTGGCTCTGGCGAATGATTCTTATGCACTTATGTCGCTTCGGGATCGAAGTTTTGATCTTTTTTCACTTCCTTCTTCAGTTGAAAATATCCAGATTGATATTGATGGAAGGGAGCTTTACTTTTTGGAAAGTGGAAATCTTTATGGATCCAAAATTGAGGATCTTCCAACTTTTTTGACTCCTTCTTTTCAGGCTGACGATTTTGAACTATTGAGAGAAGGCGTAACAGATTATGCTCTTTCATCACATGGAACCCTTTTCTTCCTTGCGGGAGGCAAGTTGTACTTTAAGGATTCAGATGAGGGGAAGGCTCTTTTGGTCGATCATAAGCCTGGACTGATAGATCATTTTACGTATTATCCAGATGGATCTCTTGATCTTATGACTGTTTTTGAATCTGCAGATGCCACATCTGGAACACTCCTTTCTATTGCCGATGATGGTACGATAAAGGTTATTGGACCGGATGTTGTTGGGGAGCCTTTTCTCAATGATGATGGGGATGCTCTTTTTGTGAATAATGAAGGGAAGGTATCTTTTTATGATCCAAAACTGGATGTTGTGAAGACTGCGCGTGGATTTGATGGGGATTTTGAACTGCTTGGATGGTTTGATAACTTTGGGCACTTTCTTGTGCGACAAAATCAACAGGTTATTGTGACCGATGTTTTTCATGAAAATGAGTTTGTCCTTATTCCTGACGCGACAAACATTTCACACCTTTTTGTGAAGGATAAAGCAATATTCTGGTTTGCGGAAAATGAGGAAAAGCGACAACTTATGCGTCTTTACTGGGGTGAAGCTTTTGAATAGACACTAGCTGCTGCGCCGTTGTTTTCCTTTCTTTTTCTTGTTTTTTATAACTTTGTAGTTTGAGTTGGAATGATTTCGAGAAAGGGTCTTTTTGAGTTCCGGATAGGTTTTGAGATATGCGTTGATGATCTGATAAAACAGATATCCGGTAAGTACAAGAATAATATAGAAAAAGAGTCTCATTGAGAGCATTGGAACATAGTTGTAGCGTGCAATGAGGTAAAGACCAAAAAGAACGGCGATAATCCAGAGTTTTCGGGGGAAGTTCTTAAATAGCTTACGGAAGGCTTTGTCGTCTTTATTCTTTTTAATATAAACCTTCAGGATAATTCCCAAAATTATGAGAATACCGATGAGGATACCAACAAAAGTGTAGTATTGAAATGTTCGTCCTGGTACTGGAAGAAAAAAGTAGAGAATAAAACTATTGAGTGTTTGCATTCGTTTCGTTGTTAGAGAGCTTTTTTTTACGGGTTTTGAGCACGAAGAGAATAATGGTTGTGAGTAGGGCGAGTAAAGCGAAAATTTGTGTTTCCCGGAATCCAAAGAAGTGGTGGCTTTCATCGCCTCGAATAAACTCTTCTAAAATCTTAAAGAATGAGTAGCTTCCAACGGCAATAAGGGTTATATTTCCGGGCTCTTTGGAGATTTTATGATGAAAGAGCTGATAGAGAATGAATGTTAGGATTCCGCTGTAAATCGCGGCGTAGATTTGAACAGGATGGATAGGGACAGCATAGATAGAGTTGGCAACCAGAACCCCCCATGGAAGATTGGTTTCTGTTCCATAATTACTCCCATCAAAAAAGGCTCCAATATTAATAAAGGTAATAGCGCTTAGAATACTCACACTGAGAACATCGAACCATTTGCGAACGTTTTCTCCTTCACGTCGGGCAAAGTAGAGCAGGCTGAGGGTAATCCCAAGTATTCCACCCCATGGAGAAAGTCCTTTATCATTCCATATAGAAAATATTTGAATGAAGCTGGAGAATGTTACATCCTGAAAAAACATTTGATAGTTCCGCACAACAAAGACCAATCGCGCCATAGCAAGTCCTCCAAAGAAGATAGCAAGGCTGTAGTTATTGATGAATTTAAGCGAAAGTCTGGTTTTCTGGACCAGCTTGTTCATCATGAGGAGTGCAGCAAAAAAGCCAATCGCAACGAAGATCCACAGCGAATAGATGGTTATGGGACCAATCTCAAGCAAAATCGGATACATGCGCGCTAAAAATTAAGATAAATGACTATAAGGCTGAGCAAGAATACCGGAGTGATGACAAGGCTGGCAACCTCATTCCGTTTGAAGAAGTTGATTTTAAGGCTTAATGCTGAGTGTAAGAGGAAAACTGTGGCAAGAAAATATTTGAGGAAAGCGCTGCGGTAAATGTAAAACACGCCTGGAATGGTGAAATCGCCCAGCTCTTTCGAGGTTGTGTAGATTGAGAGGAAATAGTATATGAGGTAGAACGCGAGGAGCCAACCCGTAAAAGAGAGGACCTGCTGCCCCAGCTTTTCTACGGGAGTGAGTTGCGCAGAGGCTTTTCGCTCCATTTTGATTCTCTTTTTTTCTGCGGCGAGCTCTTTTTTCAGTTTTTTCCTTTGGTTCCAGAGGTTTTTGATCCCTGCCCGGGCCTGGTTTTTAAATTCGGGGTCCGGTGCCTGAAAATAGAGAACAATGTAGTGTTTCATCTGAGCATTCACATTTTGAATTTGCTGCTTGATGCTCAGCATTTTTTCGGTCTCTGTGGTGATTCCCAGAATTGGGCTGACAATAGAGTCGAAGATGCGATAGTAGAGTGGGGGATTTTCATTTTGAATAATGTGTTCTTCCCGCCATTGTCGCATGGCGTCGGTCACGCTCATGTTGGACTTGGACTTTCCGCGCTTGAGTTCCATCATCATACTTTTGGCTTCCACAACCATGTTGGTACGATCGGCCATGTGTTCTGATTCGTGGAGGAAGATCTCCTCTTTTTGAATAAAATGAAGAAGGTCTTCGGTGGTTTTGCGGATGTAATCCAGGTTGGTACTGTTTTTGATTCGAAGAATTTTGTCGACTCTTTGGCGGATTTTTTCTTTGGTGGCAGGGGACATGTTCTGCTCATATTTATCGAGCATCTCTTTCACTTTCCCCAACACAAAGTCGATTTGTTGCTGGAGGACGGCCTGTTTTTTTTCAAACTCTTTCAGATCTTTTTCATCGGCGCTTTCTTTTTCTTGTGTGGCAAGAAGCTCTTCCTCTAGCTGCTGATGAAGATGGTATGCCCCTTTTTTCCGTGCTTTTTCTTTTTGATCTTCGGTAAGGTTATTGGGGCCTACATACTCAATTTCGAACTCGTACTCTTCCAAAAGTCGTTTATAAGCGTTGTATTCGTCTTCGGCCTGAATGGTTCCGGCGACGCGTTTTTGGTTTTTATCAAGACCGGCAAACTCAAAAACGGGTAAGGTGCTTTCACTGGCTGCCTCTTCTTCGGGAATCTCTTCAATCGATACAATTGAAAACTCTAACTCTCCCAACTCTTTTCGGGCACTTGCTTCATCGGGAGAACTAATCGTCCCTTGCAATTGTTGGTTCGAATTGTTGACAACGGTATACCGAAATTTTGGCATTTCCCCTTAGGATTTATGTTTTGCGCTGGCCTGAATAAAACTGAAGAACAGCGGATGTGGATTGTGTGGTCTCGAGAGGAATTCTGGATGGAACTGGCATCCGAGCATGTATGGATGATCTTTTAATTCTACCATCTCGACCAGATTTCCTTTTTGGAAAATTCCTGCAGTTACCAGTCCGGCTTTCTCAAGATCTTTGCGGAGAGCATTGTTGTATTCATAACGATGACGATGTCTTTCGTGGATGATGCTCTGTTTTCCGTAGATGTCATAAATTTTTGTGCCTTTGGTCACTTTACATGGATAGCTTCCAAGGCGGAGTGTTCCTCCTTTATCTCTTTCTTTGTATTGATCTGGCAGGAAGTGGATAGCATAGAATTTTTTTGGAATCTTTCCTTCTTCGTCAAACTCTTCAGATGTATAGCGTTTATCACAGAGTGCATGACGCGCGAACTCTATGGTAAGAATCTGCATCCCAAGGCAGAGTCCCAGGTATGGTTTCTTGTTTTCGCGACAGTAGGTTGCTGCCATGATCATACCTTCTGTCCCTCGAATACCGAATCCTCCTGGAGTGATAATTCCATCAGCTTCATCCAGCTTTTCCCATTCTGCTTTATCTTTCTTCTCTAATTTTTCTGCATCGACCCATACAAGATTTAACTCCTTTTTTTGATGGTAGCAGGCGATTTTGAGTGACTCGAGTACGCTTAAGTATGAGTCATCGAGGCCTGTGTATTTCCCAACGAGCGCGATGGTGACAACGTCTCTCTTGGCTTTGATTTTTTCGTTCAGTTTTTTCCAGTCTGTCAGCTTTGGTTTTAATCTTCCCATGTTAAGGCGCTTTCCAAGTTTTTCCGCCAGGTTGTTTTCTTCATATTTGAGTGGAACTTCGTAGATGGAAGAGACTGTTGGTGCTGGAATGACGTGATCTTCTTCTACATCGCAGAAAAGTGCAATTTTTTTGAGGAGCTCTTTTTTAATTGGATGATCCGCTCGTGCCAAAATGAAATCGGGATGAATACCGGTCGCGCGCAGTTCGCGGACTGAAGCTTGTGTTGGTTTGGTCTTCAACTCTTTTGGTCCTGCCAGGTATGGCAAAAGTGTGAGGTGAACAAAGAGAGTGTTATCGTATCCCAGTTCATGTCGAAGCTGTCGAATGGCTTCCAGGTAGGGAAGTCCTTCTATATCTCCGGTTGTTCCTCCAATTTCAACCATGACTACATCGGCTTTGCTCTTTTTCCCGGCATCGGTAATACGCTTTTTAATAGCGTTGGTGATGTGTGGAATGATCTGAATAGTTCCTCCCAGATAAGATCCTTTTCGTTCTGATGCGATCACTTCTGAATAGACTTTTCCGGTTGTGACCGATGAAAGTTTTGAAAGGTTTTCTCCAACAAATCGTTCGTAGTGTCCAAGATCCAGATCTGTTTCGGCTCCATCGTCCAATACAAAAACTTCACCATGTTGAAATGGGCTCATGGTACCAGGATCCACGTTTAAATAGGGATCAAGCTTCATGGTGAAGACTTTGAACCCAGACGCTTTGAGGAGAGCACCGATCGAGGCAGTTGCAATGCCTTTTCCTAAGGAGGAACATACGCCTCCAGTCACGAATATGTACTTAGTGCTCATAGCGTTCGATTTGTCAATTTACTGAAAGTTCAGGCCAGTGTGATTTCGTACCTCGGCCATAGTTTTCAATGCTACTGTGCGGGCTTTCTCTGCCCCGCTTTGTAATACTGTATCAATGTACTCCAAATTTTCTGCCAGTTCAATTCTTTTTTGGCGGAATGGGCCAAAGTGTTCCATGATTTTCTCAAGGAGGACTTTCTTGGCATCACCGTAGCCGAATCCACCTGCACGGTACTTGTCGGCGAGAGATTTTTTCTCTTCTTCTGTGGCGAAATATGAATAGATTTTGTAGACGGCACAGGTGTCTGGATCTTTTGGTTCTTCCAACGGGGTTGAATCGGTGGTGATGCTCATCACCTGTTTCTTGAGTGTTTTTTCATCGGCAAAGAATTCGATCACGTTGCCGTAGCTCTTACTCATTTTGTGTTCACCATCGGTTCCAATAACATATCCAACATCTTCGGGGATGTGTGGTTCTGGCATTGGGAACGTTTCTTGGTAGGTGCTATTGAATTTTTCGGCAAGGTCGCGAGTGATTTCTATGTGCTGCTTCTGATCTTTTCCAACAGGAACAATGTCTGGTTTGTAGAGGAGGATGTCGGCGGCCATCAAGACCGGATAGGTGAAGAGGCCAACAGTTGGTTCTTTCATTCCTTTGGCTACTGCGTCTTTGTAGGCGTGGGCTCTTTCCAACAATCCAAACGGGGTCACCGTGCTCAGGATCCATGCCAGCTCTGAATGTTCCGGGACATCACTTTGACGGAAGAATGTCACTTTTTCCGGATCCAACCCAAGAGCCAAGTAGTCTATAGCAATCTCCCGTGTCATTTTTCGTAACTTTTCCGGGTCGCGCACAGTTGTGAGCGCGTGAAGATCGGCAATGAAAATGAAGCATTCATGCGTGTCCTGCATGGCAATGTGATTTTTCATCGCTCCAAGATAGTTCCCCAAGTGGGGTGTTCCGCTCGATTGGATTCCGGAAAGAATTCGTTTCATGATTGTGGATTATTTCTCGGTTTACTCTACTGTTTTTGCTGAAAATTGGCAACCGGCTAGACGGTGAAAAGGGGATCGATATCAATGGCTCCTCCATGAAACTCTTTTATCTGGCGAAGGAGTTTGGAGGGATTTGGGCCACTGATGAGGATGTGCCAGCGGTATTTGTTGTGGAGCCTTGGGATGAGAGCAGGGAAGTAGTTGATTTCATAGGATGTTCCTTCGGGGAGACTGGCGTTGAGGCTTTCCAGCTCATGGAAGAGTTTAAGTGCTGCGTTGAGGGCTTTTTTGTTGTCGGCGTGCTTGAATGTGATTTTGGCGAGTTTGTTAAAGGGAGGTTGTTGCAGCTCTTTGCGGAGAGCAATCTCTTTTTCATAGAATCCGTGATAGTCATGATTGGCCGCTGCCTGAATGGCGTAGTGGTTTGGAAGATAGGTCTGGATAATGGCTTGCCCCTCGTTTTCGCGCCCGGCGCGCCCGGCAACCTGGGTAATGAGCTGAAAGGTTTTTTCGCTGCTGCGGAGATCGGGGATAGTGAGTCCTACATCGGCAAGAATGATTCCTACAAGATTAACGTTGGGAAAGTGAAGTCCAATAGCAACCATTTGGGTTCCAATAAGAATGTCGGCATCGCCTTTTTTGAATGATTCATACATCTGTTTAAACTGGTCGCGCTTTTGCGTGGTGTCGCGATCGGCCCGTAAAGTTTTTGCATGAGGGAAGATTTTGTTGATCTCTTCTTCAACACGTTGAGTTCCCAGTCCAATGTAGCGAATATAGGCGCTTTGACACTTGGGACATGCTTTTGGAGGATAATCCATATGTCCGCAATGGTGGCACACTAATCGTTCAGCATTATAAATCCCACCTTCAACCGTCATTTTGCGGTGATACGTCATGGGGATATCGCAGTTGGGACAGTTCACAACATAACCACAGGTCCTACAAATAACGGCTGACGCGGCGCCCCGGCGATTTAAGAAGAGAATGATTTGTTCTTTTGCAGAGAGTTTTTGGTCGATCAGCTGCTGAAGATCTTCGCTAAAAATGGAGAAATTTCTTTTGTGAATTTCAGCACGAAGGTCGATAATCTTGGCTTTTGGCAGACTGAGATTGTCTTTGGTGGGACGCTGCGAAAGTTCAATCAGTTCGATCTTCCCGCTTTTGGCCTGGTAGTAGGTTTCCAGTGTGGGGGTGGCACTTCCCATCACCACTTTTATATTCAGGAGTTCAGCCATTTTTTTTGCGACCTCTTTGGCATCGTAGCGTGGCGATTGGTCTTGTTTGTAGCAGTTGTCGTGCTCTTCATCGATAATAATTGAGCTTAAGTTTTGAAATGGAGCAAAGATTGCCGATCTGGATCCAATAATAATTTTTGCTTCACCCTGGTGAATACTTTGCCATGCCTGCTCTTTTTGTTTTGGGGTGAGCTGGCTATGGATAGCGACTGTTTTTTCGTTGAAGTGAGACTGAAAGCGTTGGCACATTTGTGGCGTGAGCGAAATTTCTGGAATCAGAATCAAAACCTGTTTTCCGTTTTTGACTGCTTCCTCCACAATATGCAGATAAATTTCGGTTTTCCCGGAGCCGGTTATCCCGTGAACCAGACAGATTTTTTTATTGGAGGACTTGATGGTTTTGATGGCTTCCTGTTGTTCCTGGCTGAGGGTGTGTTTGAACTTGAGCTCCTGTTCCATAAGATCACTTTCGTTGGAAGTGAGCGCTTTAAGTTTCTTTTTCCTTATAACTGTGGCTGGCAAAAAGAGCCGCAAAGATTTAAAAAGTGGAGCAAAATAGTAATCGGCGATCCAGTGCATGAGTTGTATCTGCCACTGGGCCAGGTGGGGAGCATTGGGAATGATCCGTTGAATCTCTTTGGTGGGGTATGGCGGTTTTTTAGTGTGGATGTTGGTGATGATTCCTTTTTCGGTACGGTTTCGAAGGGGGATTTCTACCAGCTGGCCAACTTGAAGATCTTTTAAGGATTCAGGAATTGTATAGGTGAGAGTTTTGTCTGTTGGGCCGATCTTCTTTGGGAGAAGAATTTCTGCATACTGATGTTGTGTCATTTTTTTCGGGATTTTTTGATGGTGGTATTGATTTTTTTGCAGAGTTTTTGTGGATCAATTCGATGAAGCACTGCTGCTTCAGCAATGCTGTCTCTGGTGGCTGCCTGACAGGAAAAGCAGTTAACGTTCATTTCGCGAAAAACTTCGGCAACTTCGGGGTAGACTTCAAGAACATCTCCGACAATCATGTCTGGAGTTATTTCAATGATTTCGCCTTCCTGTAGCTCTATTTCGACAATTTTGTGGTTCATAATCTTATTGTACGGACATTTTAAAAATGTGTGAGCCTTAACCCTTGACGAATCTATTTAATTATGGTATAAATTTATGCTTTGTCAATTCTATCACATCCAAATATGCAGAATGAAAACCTCAAGCGGGCATTGGAAATCCTTAAAAAAGCGGTACAAAACCGTGAGGCTGTTGTAGTCGAGGGTTTTGTGCAATTGGGGCCGGATGAGCTTCGCAAAGCTCTTGAGATTGAAGATGGAGAACGGTGGCAGGAGGTTTTTGATTATATGGTTCTTCATAAGGGAGTCATTAAACATTGTGTGCGAAAGTATATGGATTTTTTCTATGATTTTATGGTGGATCGTGGGCCGCTTGCCATCCGATCTGCTTTTGAGATTGAAGATGCGAAATATGATGCTGTTTTTGAAGAGATTTTTGATCTTGTTGCTATTGGAAAAGGGGCACTTTATGACCACGTAAAAAAGAATATGCATGTGTATGTGATGTCTGTTCGGGATGGTAACGCTAATAGTTTGAGAGAAGAACTTGGTCTTGCCGGAAAGCGGTATCAAAGAGTGTGGGAAGAGCTTTTGGATCAGTTTATGAATGCTGTTTGTGACAGCTTTTATAGTGAGAGGGATGTGGAGCAGGGGATGTTCCTTTTTGATGCTTTGATGAATAGTCTTCGTGAGCATCGATCTCTGCGTTCCAATGAGAAGATGTGGGTGTTTGAAGAGGCGATTTCATAAAGTGAAGAACCTCCCCGCGAGAAAAAAAACGGGGAGGTTTGCGTATTGGCCGAGTAGGTCTAGCGGATGTAGAAAACTACATCACGTCACCCCACTCCGGCACAGTACCCGGCGGAATCGGCGAAAAGTCGACCGTGCCGCCAGGCGGGGCCTGAGGGTTGTTGAAATCCGGAGGAGCGAGGGCATTCCCGAGACCGTTGAAGTACAGGAAATGCATCTCGTCCCAATTGTCCATGTCACCGTAGGCGCTCGCCCAGTGGAGGTGAGTGTGGTAGGTGGGGGCCAGGAGTTTGGCCATGTCTTCCGCTTGAGAGTGGAAGATTCCTTCCAGCACCCGATCCATAGCAACAGTGTCTACGCCCTGAGGAGCGAACTGTTGGGGCGTCTTGGGGACGCCGTTCTGCAGTGCTCCGAACATGGCGGGGTGCCACGCATCGTTCATTGCGCGGTAGTAGCGCAACGTTTCGATGACGTCTTTGACGTAGGACACGTTGAAATGTCCGCTGGTGGCGACATACCACGATGGCTGTTGGGTGGGACCGGCAAGCTCGCAATCGAGGCCGGTCACGGGGTCGGTCACGTCACATTCAAAGCCGGCCTCTCCAAGGAGAACCCGGTTGTTCATGACCACGCCGGCGGGGAAGCCGGCGACGGAGTTGCGCACGAATGACAGGCGCCCTTCCGTTCCAAGAGTATCGACGCTCATGTGCACTCCGTCGGGGGAGAAGAGCAGCGAATCGGCCGCAGAGTGGCCATGCTGAGTGGGAGTCAGGAGTCGGAAGGTCTTGCCTTCGAACTTGAACTTCCCGTTCATACGGGAGGTGATGATCTCCCGGTTTCTCAACAAACGAGGGAAGTAAGGGTGATAGTTGCAGTTTGCTTTGGGGCTCGCGGTGGTGAAGTCGTAGCACGCGTCGTCACCAAGCGCGATAGCCAAGCGGTACTGGCGGACGTTGTCAGCCAGCTGTTTGCTCGTGATGATCCGAAGACCGGGATAGCGGAACTTCAGCCCCATCGAGTGGCCGACGTGGTCGGTGTGTGGGTGACTGAGCACCAGAGCCTTGAGTGGCAAGTTGGTGTCGTAGTCACGGCCTCGGCTCTGCGCGATCATGCGCAGGCCGTTCTCGATGTTGGCAAGCTCTTGGCCACCTTGTTGGAACTCGGGTCCGTTGGGACCCATGACGATGGGAATCTGTCCGGCGTTGGATCCGCCGCAGTCCATCATGAGGAGTCCATGATCCCCTGCGTAGACGTATGATCCGAAGTCATTGTAGAACATGACGTAGGACCGGTCGTTCAACCGTTGGACATAGAGTCCGTGGTTGAGGTAGTTATCGACGTCCTTGGGATGACCGTTCTGGTCACGGACGTCGATGTATGTTCCGTATGGAAGCGGAACGGTTACAGATGCGGTCATCACCGGGACGTTGCGAAGCCCCTCGGAGGATTCGGACTTCGGCCCTGTAGGGGCTTCACATTCGAATGCCTCGGTATCACCTGGCAGGAGTTGCTGGATAGCTTCTCCAATGGGTGATTCGTCGATTTGATTCTCCTCCATGTCAGCACAAGCGCTGAAGCTCATGGTGGTTGCGAGGAGTATCAGAAGGGCAAATTTGCTTTTGCTGTGTCGCATTATCTCGAACCCAAGTAGGGTTTTCCTTATTTGAGTCGCGGTTCCCTGGCAAAAATTTGGACAATTTATGCCGGATTTTCAAATGTCATCCCAAAAGGGTGACGATATAGTGACAAATAACTTCTGAGGTTGCTAATAAAATTCCTTGACGAAGGATGTAATTATTTTTTCACAATTGGAAATTGTCTATTTGCTGCCCTTATTCAAGATTTTCCTTGAGGGTGATTTGAAAATAGTGTTCTTTTTTGGAACCGTCTTTGTGTTGAACCGTGATTTTATAAGCTGCGACACGATCTGGTAAATATTTGTAAAAACAATAATCGACAACGTTCGTATCGTTGTCGTCGTTGAGGCGATCTTCGTTCAGGTGGTTGTCGCTATCTTCGCGTTCACTACGCTCAATGGCTTCGTACTCTTCTTTGGTGAGATCTTTCCATTCAGAGCTGCGGCTTTCATAAATTTCCCGGAGTTGATTCCAGTAGTCTTCAAGAGTTTCTGCTTGAATATATTCTCCAGACATAGTGATGTTTTAGAGATGGTGCGCCAGGAGGGATTCGAACCCCCGACACCCGGTTCCGAAGACCGGTGCTCTATCCAGCTGAGCTACTGG
>JAGQLQ010000028.1 GCA_020429235.1 Candidatus Peregrinibacteria bacterium
TCGACATGTTCGACTGCGTGCTTCCCACCCGGCTCGGCCGGCACGGCACCGTTTTCACCGTCCGCGACGGCGAAAACGGCCCCCAACAAGTCCAAGAACACATCAAAAACGAATCCAACAAAGAGTCCACCGAACCGATCGACCCAACCTGCGACTGCTACGCCTGCAAAAACTACACCCGCTCCTACCTGCGCCACCTGATTATGGAAAACGAAATCCTCGGCATCCACTTGCTCTCTCTTCATAACATTCGTTTCCTTCACAATCATGTTCAAAAATTGAAAGCCGAAATCCGGCAATCACAATAATTTTCCGGTATAATCCGGTCATGATCGCATACCTCCAGGGAACAGTTCTGAAAAAATTTGAAAAAGCAGCCATTGTCCAGGCTGGCCAAATCGGCTATCTGGTCCATCTACCTGCTCCAACATTAGCGAATCTCAACGAAAAAGAGGATGCGGAATTTTTTATTGAAACACGAGTGCGCGAAGACGACATCAGCCTCTACGGATTCGAAACGCTCTCCCAGCAAGACCTCTTCCAGTCGGTCACCAGCATTTCTGGCGTTGGGGCCAAGATTGGAATGGAAATTTTGGCTGAAGATCCGGAAAAAATCAAAGCAGCTATCATCGCCAAAGACGCCGCCTACCTCACGAAGATCAACGGGATCGGAAAGCGAACAGCCGAAAGAATGATTGTTGAGCTGAAGAACAAACTCACAACCACCGAACTTCCTCCAGTTCACCAAGGTCTGGACCAAGAACACAACCACCACGTCGCCGAAGCGCTCATGAGCCTTGGATACCAAAAATACGAAATCAACAAAGTCCTCAAGCGCATGCCGGACGAAATCGTAGAAGTCGAAGAGATTGTCACCTATTTCCTGCAAAACGTGTAACTCTCGCCACCCATGCAAAGCCGAATCAAAGAGTTTCAAAAAAAAATCACATCAGGAGCGGCACTCATCACCGATCCATCCAACATTGCCTACCTGACAGGATTTACCGGCAGCAATGGGACCATTTTTCTCACCAATAAAGTAGCGCACTTTTTTACCGATGCCCGCTACACCCGCGTGGCCAAAAAAGTGATGCCCAAAAATGTTGAAGTCCACATCGTCTCCAGCTTCAAACAGATCAGCGACATCGCCCAGAAACTTCGCATAAAAACCATCAGCTTCGAAGCACACAACGTGAGTGTTGCCCGACTCGACTATCTCAAAAAAGGGCTCAAGCCAATCAAACTCCAACCCTCAACCATCTATGTAGAAACCCTCCGCATGGTGAAGAGTGAAGAAGAGCTGAAATATCTGATTAAATCCCAACGCATCAACGAACAGGTTTTCAAAGCAGTGACCAAAAATCTTCGCGTCGGCAAAACCGAACAACAGGTCGCCTGGGAAATCGAAAAAACCGGCCGTGAACTCGGCGCCGACGGCATCTCCTTTGAACCGATTGTCGGATTTGGATCCAACAGTGGAAGCCCACATCACATGAACACTACAAAAAAGCTGAAAAAAGGTGACATGGTCCTCATCGACATGGGAATGTCATATAAAGGATACGCATCAGACATGACCCGAACCTGCTTCACCCAGAAACCAACACAAAAACAGGCCAACATCTACAACATTGTCTTAGAGGCCCAGGAAGCAGCCATTCAAAAATTAAAAGCCGGAATGAAAGGCTCTGAAGTCGATAAAATCTCTCGAGATATCATTGTCAAAGCCGGATATGGTGAACTTTTCGGACACAGCCTTGGCCACGGCATTGGCTTACAAGTCCACGAAGCCCCAAATCTGTCAACCGGATATGACAAACCACTTCCGCTGGGCACAGTCGTTACCGTGGAACCCGGCATTTACCTGGAAAATTCCTTTGGCGTTCGCATCGAAGATATGGTAATAATAAGGCGCAACAAAGCCGATAACATCACAAAGATTCCAAAGAAAATAGAGAATCTTATCTTATCTGTTTCCTAAAGCTTCCATGAAAGGAAATCCAAAAATTGCCGTCATTCTGTTCCCAGGAACGAATTGCGAATTAGAAGCGCTCCGCGCCTGCAAACGCGCAAAAGTCAAAGCAGAACTGTTCCGATGGAACGATAATAAAGCCAAACTCAAAGGATACGATGCTTTCATCATTCCTGGTGGTTTCTCATATGAAGATCGTGGTCGGAGTGGAATTGTAGCAGCAAAAGACCCAATCATGGACTCTATCGCCCGCGAAGCATTCCGTGGAAAGCCAGTACTGGGAATCTGCAATGGAGCTCAAATTCTTGTAGAAACAGGGCTTGTTCCGGGAGTAAAGTTTGGAAAAGTAGAAATGGCACTCACTTACAACCAACGAATCAAAAAAGGAAAAATTCTTGGAACCGGGTTCTACAATGACTGGATCCACATGCGCACCGAAGCCGATCCAAAACGATCACCGTACAATTTTTTTACTCAAGATACAGTTTTACATGTTCCCCTCGCTCATGGAGAAGGTCGATTCACCATGGATAAAGCAACCTTGGAGGATATGAAGAAGCACCATCAAACTCTCTTCCGTTATTGTGACAAAGATGGAAAGTTCATTGATGAGTTCCCCACCAATCCAAACGGAGCCATCTATAATTTAGCCGGAGTTTGTAATAAAGAAGGGAATGTTCTTTCACTCATGCCTCATCCGGAACGAACCATGAACGGACAACCAATTTTCGACTCACTCGCAGAATATCTGAAGACCGAGACCAAGAAACTCAAACACGTCAATAAAATTGAAACAGCTAAAACAACCCCAACAAAAATGATAAAGCAGGCAACCAAGCCAGATATTGTGATTAGCGTAAAAATGATTATCACCGACAATGAAGAACGGACCATGGAAAACGCAGCTCACCGCATGGGACTCAAATCCATTGAACTCAGAAAAAGAAAATATTTTGGATTCTATCTGAAGACCAAAAAAGATCTTTTAAGCATAGCGGCAAAGATTATTCGAAGTGGAGAGTTAATCAACCTGAATAAAGAGGTCCCAACTATTTATATTAAGGACAAAGCATATAAATACGATAAAACATCCGGACTCCATCCAAAGAAAATAAAGGCAATGAATGCACAAAAATTCTACATTATCGACAAAGACAACTACGCCGGGAAAAGTATGCAGGCCAACCTGGAACCATACTTCCAGAAAAATGAGCTCCAAAAAGTAGAACAGGGTGTCCAGTGGATGGTCGCAGCAAAAAAACAAAAACAGATTAATGAGCTGATTGATTCTCATCTCCTCTTCAACCCTCATGCCATGAAGATCGTGGCGCTTTCATAATAACAAAGCCTATGTGCGGAATATTTGCCTATTCTGGGCCTAAAAATAATGCAGGAGAAATTGTTGTTCAGGGACTCAAGAAACTGGAGTACCGTGGATACGATTCCTGGGGTATTGCCTTTTCTAAAGAGCAAAAAATTGACCTGATCCGCAAGGTTGGAAAGATAGGAGAGTTCAATCTGGAACACAATAAAATTCCTGAATCAACTTTGGCCATTGGTCACTCACGTTGGGCAACCCATGGAGGCGTAACTGAAGCCAATGCCCATCCACACGTTGATGAAGAAAGAAACTTTGCCGTCGTCCACAATGGCATTATCGAAAACTACCGCGAGCTTCGTGAAGAGCTCCAGAAAAAAGGATATACCTTCAAATCCGAAACCGACACAGAGACGATCGTCCATCTCATTGCCGACTATGCCAAAGAGGACACCTTCGTTGTTGCTGCCAGAAAAGCACTTAAAAGACTCAAAGGTCGCTTTGCCATGCTTGTTATTAAAGGTGATGAACAAAAAATTATTGCAGCTCGGCGTGGCTCACCTCTCATCATTGGTGTGGGAGATGGAGAGTTCTTTATAGCATCAGACATTCCGGCCTTTCTTCAGCACACGCGAAAAGTCATGTATATCGATGACAACGAAATGGTGGTTGTGAACGACAAGCCACATTTCTATAATTTCAATACCGGCGAAGAGGTTCAGAAACGTGTTGTTGAGATTGACTGGGAGGCAGAAAGTGCAGAAAAAGGCGACTTCGAACACTTTATGCTCAAAGAAATCACCGAGCAAAAAGACACTATCTACAGAGCCATCAACCAAAACGATTCAGAAATCCTTCACCTGGCGGACGAAATCAAAAATGCCTATGGAACCTTCCTTATAGGATGCGGAACTGCCGCAAAAGTGTGTCATGCCGCCTCATATCTCTTTTCAAAGGTTGCCAAGCGTCATGTGAACATTGTGGTCGGATCCGAATTCCCAAGTCATCAGGACTTCCTGAAGGAAAAGAGCCTGGTGATTGCCGTTTCACAAAGTGGAGAGACTGCCGACACATTGGAAGCCATCGAGGTTGCCAAGGCCAAAGGATCAAAGGTCCTCTCTATCATTAACGTAGAAGGATCAACTATGGATCGCATGTCCGACTATGCTATCCACATCAAGGCAGGACCAGAAAAGGCAGTAGCCTCTACCAAGGCCACAACCTCACAACTCGCGATTCTCACCATGTTGGCCTATGCCTGTGACGGAAGACTCACCGAAGGAAAAAGACTCCTTATCGATACAGCCGGGAAAATCAATGACATGCTCAATCCACGCTACGAAGAGCACATCCACGCACTGGCTCAAAAAATTAAAGATGTTGAAAGCATGTATGTGATTGGAAAAGCCGTCAATTACCCAATGGCCCTGGAATCAGCCATTAAATTGCAGGAGGTTTCTTACATTCACGCAGAAGGATTTGCCGGAGGAGAGCTGAAACATGGCCCAATTGCCCTTATTAGCCAGGGAACACCATGCCTTGCCCTCGTTGCCAACGACGAAACCAGAACCGACATCCTGAACAATGCCATGGAAGTCAAAGCACGTGGAGGGTTCATTATTGGAGTGGCTCCACAAGAAGAAGACGTTTTTGATTACTGGATTAAAGTACCCGATGCCGGCAACGCCTCCCCTATCGTGAATATTATCCCTGTCCAGCTTCTGGCCTACCACCTGGCCGTATTACGCCAAAATAATCCGGATATGCCACGGAATCTGGCAAAAAGTGTGACGGTAAAATAAATTCTCACAATGGCTGAGCTCAAAACTCAAAAAACCAAAGCGAGTGTTAAAAAATTTATCGCCTCTGTTGAAAACGAGCAAAAACGAAAAGATAGCGAAGAGCTCGTAAAGATTTTTGAAGAGGTCACCAAAATGAAGGCAACCATGTGGGGAGCCAGCATTATTGGTTTTGGGTCCTATCACTACAAATCAGAAAGAAGCAAACAGGAGGGTGATTGGCCTCTCACCGGTTTTTCTCCACGGAAACAAAACCTGACTATCTACATTATGCCTGGATTCAAAGAGCACCAGGATCTTCTTGCAAAATTGGGCAAGCACAAACATAGCGTTTCATGCCTCTATATAAACAAACTTTCAGACATCGACATCAAAATTCTTAAAAAATTGATCAAACAGTCCGTCACAGAAATGAAAAACCGATACGAAACAACCAATTAGTTCCCAGAGCCCCTTTATGAAAGGTGGCTTTTTTGCTATAATAAAGAGATTTAAACCCCAATTATGGCAGAAAAAAACCACGACGAATATCAAGAAACGATTGATCAGCAACGGAGCTATCTGCTCAAGCTTCAGGAAGCTTTCAACAAGCATTGTGACCAGCTTACAGCAGAATCCGAAGATCAACTCAAAAAGCTCCCCCTCGAAGATACAGAAGGACGTGAACAAGTTATGGCAATTCAAAAACAGAAACTTCAGCAAGCACTCTCACAACTTCGACAAGAGGTGACAAACAGCACCATGAAAACACGACAAAAACTGGAAGCTATTATTTCCAAACGCGAGGAAAAAGAGTTGGAAGATCTTGAAAAGATGCTTAATGAAGTCGCGTAGCTCACTATTGAACAAATAAAGTATGCAAAGTCCAAATCCCAAAAATACCGAACAGAAATCAGAAAAACAACCTCAAGTTATTGAGCAGCAAGAGCAAAAAGAAACATTAGAACTACCAATCCAACCAGAAGATCTCCAGGCCAATAATAAAGAGACACAGGAAATGGCAGCAAAAAATATTGAATCAAATCTCCAAAAGCTCCAGTCCATGGAAAAAATTAACCCTCCCCATGATTCTTAGTAATCGAACAAAAATTGTGTGCACCATAGGTCCTGCTTCCCAAGACAAAGCAACTCTTCGCCGAATGATCATGGGTGGTATGGATGTTGCCCGCCTTAACTTTTCTCACGGAACCTACGAAGATTTTGAAATCATCATCAAAAACATTCGCGCTGTCAGTAAAGAGCTGAAGGTTCCTGTTGCTATCATGCAGGATCTTCAGGGACCTAAAATTCGTGTAGGAAAAATGCCGGAAGGCGGAATTTTCCTTACAAAAGGACAGGAGATAAAGCTCACTCCAAAAAGAAAGACCGGATCAAAAAACATTATTCCCATCCTCTATGAAAAACTGGTCAGCGACGTAAAGCCAAACGGGCGCATCCTCTTAAAAGATGGCATGATTGAATTGACCGTCCTGAAAATTGAAAAAGGAGAAATCCATGCCCGCGTCAACAATGAAGGAACTATTACCAGCCACGTAGGAATTAACGTTCCCACCTCTTCAATCAAAGCCAACGTCATCACTCCAAAAGACATTAAAGATTTAGCTTTTGGACTCAAACACAAAGTAGACTTTGTTGCTCTTTCCTTTGTAAAAAAGGCAAAAAACATCCGCGACCTCCGGAATATCATTAAAAAGAAAAAAGGTAACGCAAAAATTGTAGCCAAGATTGAACGGCACGAAGCCATTCGGAATCTGGAAAACATTGTAGAAGAGTCAGATGTCATCATGGTCGCGCGAGGAGATCTTGGCGTTGAGCTCTATCCCCACCAGGTTCCAATCCTTCAGAAAAAAATCATACGGGAGGCCAACAAGCAGGGAAAACCGGTCATAACCGCAACAGAGATGCTCCAGTCAATGCTCAACAATCCACGAGCAACCAGAGCTGAGGTCAGCGATGCCAGCAATGCCATTTTTGACCATAGTGACGCCCTCATGCTTTCAAACGAAACCGCCGTTGGGAAATATCCCGTTCGGGCAGTCCGGACACTTAACAGAGTGGCAACTGCCACAGAAAAAGAGCTCCAAAAGAGTGAAATCTTTATTCCCAACATCTCAACCGATGGTCCCCTCCCTCCCGCGGAGGCTCTTTGCGCGTCTGCGGCCAAGCTAGCCATCGACACCAAAGCCAAGGCAATCGTAAGTCTGACAAATTCAGGATTTACAGCCCGCGAAATAGCAAAGCACCGGGTTTATATCCCCCACATTGTCATTACCCCAAAAAAGAGAACTCAACGGGAAATGCAGATTCTTTGGGGAGTTAACAAAACTTTTGTACAAAAAATTGATACAAACAATATCATCGACCACATTCGCACTCTTCTCAAGAAACATCGCATTGGGAAAAAGGGAGATCGGGCTGTTATCATTCAAAACGCCAGCACTCATCAGAAGTCAGTAATCCTGATCATCTTATAATTCACGTTAGACAGAGCAGCTTTCCAGCCATATAATACACATATGGTTATTCTTGGAATCGATCCTGGCACAGCAACAACAGGTTTTGGTGTTATAAAAATCGAAAAACAGAAAATCGACCTTTTGGACTACGGATGCATTGAAACACCAAAAACCCTCAAGCTCCCCGAGCGGCTCAATCAGATCTCACAAGATCTTGAAGAGCTGGTCCGGATGTGGCAACCCGATTCCATTGCCATTGAAGAACTCTTCTTTAGTAAAAACGTAAAGACCGCCATGCATGTAGCCCACGCCCGCGGGGCCATTATGCAAAAGCTTTCTGCTGAAGGATATGAAATCCATGAATATAAACCCCAAAAGATCAAAGAGGCTGTTTGCGGTTATGGCAAAGCCGAAAAGTGGCAGGTTCAAAAAATGGTAAAAATGATTCTTCATATGGATCACGTCCCAAAACCTGACGATGCAGCAGACGCCCTGGCAACAGCCATATGCCACGGCCAACACGTTAATTTCGCCAATCTTGTATCCCAATCACTCTAAATGAAAAGAGCGCTGAGCATGATATCGAATATTCTTCTTCTCCTTGCCATTGGCATGGCACTCTATGTTTTTGAAATTTTCCCATTCAATCCGGGTGGTCCAATCGTTCCACCGGAACAACACGGCGTTTCCAGAAATGGAGAAGACACAACAAATCCCGAAGAGCTTCCGGATTTTCTTCAGGAAGGTGTAACCCGAACAAAAACCTATGACGAGCATATGACCCGGGGAAACCTCCTTGTCCAAAATGGTTACAACGCACTTGCTGTCGCAGAGTTCGAGGCCGCAGCCGACCAGGCCCCAACCAACCCAAGTCCACTCATTGCCATTGGAAAGATCCATCTGGATTCAGGCGACACCATTAAGGCAAAACTCAGCTTTGAAGAAGCCCTCAAGCTCAGCCCTTCAAATCTTGAGGCAACCATCTATCTTGGAAAAACACTCATTCAGGATCGGGAAGTGGCCGAAGCAAAGATCCTCTTCGATGGAATCTCTGTCCACAATCAGCTTTCAAAGTTCTACCAGGCTATGACCCATGCTTATGTTGGCGACCATGAAGGCGCTAAAACTGCTTTCCGCGAATCCATCAACATTGGTGGTGATCAGAATATCACTGCCGGAGCTCAAAATTTTCTGTCAGCGTACGACGAATTCGACGCGAACCAGGGAGGTCCGGCTGTCCACCTCTACACACTTTTAGCCCGCAGTTATGACCAGGTGGGTGAGTACGAAATGGCTATTCCTCTTCTTTTTGAAGTGATTCGAGAAAAGAAGGATTACCGCGATGCCTGGATTATTTTGGGACATAGCTATCTGAGCACACAAAAATATCAGGATGCTGTTGAAGCACTGGAAGAAGCGCGAAAACTCGATCCCCAAAAACCAGAGACACTCTTCTTTTTGGGATTGGGATACTTTGGCCTGGAAGATTATGAGCAAGCCGCAGCCTTCCTGGAATTGGCAAAGAGTAACGGATTCCAGCCACAAGTTCAGGTCGACCAAAAACTCGCAGAGATCTATCTCATCCTTGAAGACTACGAAGCCGCGACCGACAAATATGAAGAGGTTTTGAGCCTTAACAGCCAGGAAATTAACTACTTCATTAAACCAATGTGGGTCTACATTGAAAAACTGAACCAACCGGAAAAAGCTGTCACCCTCGCCAACCTCGCCCTCCAAACCCACCCGGACCAAGCCATGAGCTACAACCTTTTAGGATGGGCAAAAATAGCAACAGGCGACCTGGTCGAGGCAAAACAGGACCTGGAAAAAGCTGCTTCCCTTGATCCGGAACTGGATGCCGTCTACCTCAACTTTGGAACGCTCTATCAACGCCGCGGAGACAATCAGACCGCCCTCGCCTTCTACAAAAAAGCCTACGAACTTGGAGGCGGCAACTCTATCTCCACAGCCGCGGCGGACATGTACAACAAACTCATTGGCAATTCCGACCAATTCGACTATTCTAGTCTTAAAGTCGATCTTTTATCTCAGTAAACCTTTTTAAGCATGGCGACTCTTCTCCTTTCAATCCTCATCTTCTTTTTGGGAGCGAGCGTTGGAAGCTTTTTAAGCGTGGTTGTTTATCGGATCGAGAAAAAGAAATCCGGCATTATTTTTGGACACTCTTTTTGCCCTTCATGTAAAAAGAGACTCCGCTCAAGAGATCTGGTCCCAATCGTCAGCTACCTTATGCTCAGGGGAAAATGTGGCCAGTGCGGGACTAAAATTTCACCAATATACCTGTTTATCGAAATCGTAACCGGATTAATGTTCCTTTCTCTCTATTTCCGGTACCCGTTTCTGGAAAGCGCCAGCCTTGAAAGCGCAACCCTTTCCACTCCCCTTCTCATCTCATTCACATTCTTCGCGATCTACACCAGTTTTTTTGTAGCAATCTTTTTCTATGACCTGAAAACAAAAAAAATCCCGGACGTTTTTCTCTTCCCACTCATTCTTTTTACAGCCGTGGGAACTCTCACTCTTGGAACCCCATCTTTTGTAAGTGTGCTCTTGGCACTGGCTATTGCAGCAGTCTTTTTTGGAGGACAGATTGTTGTTTCCAAAGGAAAATGGCTTGGTGAAGGTGATTTCTATCTTGCCCTTGCCCTTGCCATTATTTTTGGATGGGAGCTCTTTGTCACGAACATTGTCATCAGCTATTTCCTCGGCGCTATTATGGGAATTGCCCTTTTGGCCACAAAGAAAGCCACAAAAAAAACTGCTATCCCATTTGGTCCATTTCTGGTACTTGGAGCCATCATCACCATCTTCTTTGGACAAGATCTGATGAACCTCTACCTCTCAAACCTGACGATCTAAGGCATGAACAACGAAAAAGTCTATCTCATGATTATTGATGGTTTTGGCGAAGGGAAAAAGTATGAAGGCAATGCCATTGATAAAGCCAACACTCCAAACATTGATCGATTCAAAAAAGATTACCCTTCAACAACATTAAAAGCCGCCGGCAACGAAGTTGGCTTACCTGAAGGAACTATTGGTAATTCAGAAGTCGGACACTACACCATTGGCGCCGGACGAATCGTTTACCAATCACTTGAAATGATTAATCGGAGCATTAAGGACGGATCCTTTTACAATAAAGCCCCGCTCCTTGATTCGATCAAAAAAATTGAACAAAATGGATCACTTCATCTTTTGGGACTCATCTCCGATGAAGGCGTTCATGCACATACAGATCACCTCTTTGCACTTTTAGAACTCGCCAAAAAACATAGCGTGAGTAACATTTTTATTCATGCGATAACAGATGGTCGCGACGTTGCTGAACGATCAGCAAAAAAATACATCTCGATGATCCAGGACAAAATCACAAAACTTGGACTGGAAGATCATGCCAGCATCGCCACCATTGTCGGACGCTACTACGCCATGGATCGCGACCAAAACTGGGACCGCACAGAACAAGCCTACAACCTTTATACCCTCGGAACCGGAACAGCAGAGACAGACGCCCTTACCGCCATCGACAATGCCTACGCAACCGGAGCAGAAACCGACTACTACATAAAACCCATCATCCTCAACAAAGACGGGCTCTTTCACGACGAAGACAGCGTCATCTTCTTCAATTTCCGTACCGACCGCCCAAGACAGCTTACCCAGGCATTAACTGGTGAAGAAAAAATTGGATTCCAGCCACAAAAAGAGGTTCACCCATACCTTGTCTGTTTTGGAGACTATTCAGAAACAGCTCCCATTGTCTTTCCTCCAGATGAGATCAAAAACAACCTGGCCCAAACACTGGAAAACGCCGGAGCAAAACAACTCCACATTGCCGAAACCGAAAAATACGCGCACGTCACCTACTTCTTTAACAGCCAGATTGAAGCCCCCTTCCCCCATGAAGACCGTATTATGATCCCCTCTCCAAAAGTAGAGTCGTTTGACCAGACCCCTGCCATGAGCGCCAAAGAAATCACCGATCGAGCTATTGAGGAAATAGAAAAAGGATCGAATAATTTTATTGTTCAAAACTTTGCCAACCCCGATCTTGTCGGCCACAGCGGCAAACTGGAAGCAACCATTCAAGCCTGCGAAGTAATTGACGAATGTGTCGGACGCATCGCAGAAGCCTGCCTCAAAAATGGATATCAACTGATCATCACCGCCGACCACGGCAACGCTGAATACATGATCTACGAAGAAAATGGCGAACCATGCCCATCCCATACTGAAAACCCTGTTCCCTGTATTCTGGTTTCAAATACGTATAAAGATGTTACACTCAAAACAGATCAGGGACTCAAAGATATAGCACCAACCGTGCTCAATATTATGGACATTGATCAACCACAGGAAATGACCGGAACATCGCTCATAACTTAAAAGAAATGAAAATAGTCATTGTTAGCGGATTCTTTAACCCCCTTCATGGCGGACATCTGGATATGATCGAAGCTGCTGCCAAAATGGGAGATAAATTAATTGTGATCGTCAATAACGATGTGCAGCAGATTATGAAGAAAGACAAAGTTATCCTTTCTGAAGAAAACCGCATACGGCTGATACGGGCACTCCGTGATGTTGATGAAGCCATCATATCAATCGACCAGGATCCAACCGTGATTCAATCACTCAAACTCATCGCCGAAAAATATCCCAACGATGAACTCGTCTTTGCCAATGGCGGAGATCGGGACTCAGAAAAAGCTATTCCAGAAACCGAAGTCTGCAAAGAGTACAAAATCCAAATGGTCTTTGGAGTCGGCGGCACAGAAAAAGCCGATTCATCCACAAGGATCAATCAGGCACTCGGGCACAAAAAATAGGCAAAAAACAGCCTCTGGTTGCATTGACAGTCGGTCGTCGCTGATCTATGGTGACGGACAGAAATTTACATACTTTTTTCATGCCTGAGCAGGTACCAATTCAATATAAAGAGAAGCCTTGGGGTCGGGAAATCTGGTTCGCAAACACCGCAGGCTATGCAGGCAAAATCCTTGAAATCAAAAAAGGAAAAAGACTTTCACTTCAGTACCACGAAAAAAAGACCGAAACCATGTACCTTTTGAGCGGAAAGATCAAAATGACTCTTGGGGAAAACGAAGACTCACTTGAAGAGATCATCATGAATCCCGGAGACAAAATGGATATTTTTCCGCATGTTATTCATCGACCGGAAGCCCTGGAAGATTCACAGATTTTCGAAGTTTCCACCGATGAACTTGAAGATATTGTCCGTCTGGCCGACGACTATGGTCGTCCTGACCGCGGCAATGATCATGACCTCGACAAAAAACTGAGCCAAGAAGCTCAACAAGCTGCCAAGCAGCAATAAAACAATAATTTTTAAAACGCTTACAACATTCAGCTATGAAGAATCGAACATTTCTCTACACCGGACTTATTATTCTGGGAGGTCTTTTCCTGGCTTTCTTTGATCTGCCTTCTGACAAGCAGCTCGAAATCGCCCCATTTACGCCGGAAATCATCCTGAACAGTGAAGTTAATTTAGGACTGGATCTTCAGGGAGGATCACAACTTGATTATAAGGTGGACCTAAGAAAAGTACCGGAAGCAGACCAAAAAATGGTTATTACCGGAATTCTGGATGTTATGAATCGCCGCGTCAACAGCCTGGGTGTTGCCGAACCAAACATCTACACCTCTGATATTGGTGATGAAAAACATATCATTGTGGAACTTGCTGGTGTAAAAGACCTGGAAGAAGCAAAAGCTGTTGTTGGAAAAACCATTCAACTCGAATTTAAGGAAGAGGCAGAAGAAACTCCCGACAACGCCGAACTGGAAGCAGAAGTAAAAGGACAGGCCCAACAGCTCCTGGACAAAGTTCTTGCCGGAGGAGATTTACGCGTTTTGGGACAAGAAGAGACTCAGGCAAATCCAAGCACAGTTTTCTATGCTGAAGAAACCGAATGGAAATATAAAGACGAAATTCGTGGAACATTTGCAGAAAAACTTTTCGAGCTGGAACCAGGACAAACTGCTGACGCACTCCTTGATAACTCAGGAGAGCTGACTGTAGATGCCGAAGGACAAATTGTTAACAGTCCGGCTGGATTCTACATTGTCCAGACAACCGAAAAACGTGATGAGCAGCGAACCATCGACACTCCAAGACAAGTGAACGTGAGTCACATTCTCATTGCTCATAAAGATGCCCAACAACCTGGCGACAACATCACCCGAACTGAAGAAGAGGCCAAAGCACGTGCAGAAGAGGTTATTCAAAAACTTCAGGAAGGAACATCTTTCGAAGATCTGGCCAAAGAGTACTCCGACGATGAAAGTAATGCACAAACCGGTGGAGTTCTGGATGCACCAGTCGTTAAAGATTCTGGTACATATGTAAAAGAGTTCGAAGACGCGGCTACCGCTTTTGAAAAAGCCGGAGACATCACAACCGAACCAGTGAAAAGCCCATTTGGGTATCACATTATCAAAGCCAATGACATCACTGAGGCCACCTCGACAACTGAGTCTGAACCTCAAGTGAAGTACATTGCCGTCTACTTCTCAGCAGCACCAGATCCATGGCAGGAAACAGAACTGGATGGATCTCACTTTGTTCGTGCTGACGTAGAGTTCGCACAAAACACTCTTCAACCATACGTCTCTATCATCTTTGATGATGAGGGTGCACGTATCTTTGAAGAGCTGACCCGAAAAAACCTCAACAAACAGATTGCTATCTTTGTTGGAGGAGTTGCGGTCTCAGCGCCAAACGTTAACCAGGTTATTTCTGGAGGACGGGCACAAATTACCGGACAGTTCTCCGTTGATGAAGCTGAGCAACTTGCCCGGGATCTTAATACCGGTGCTATCCCCGCCCCTGTGACTCCAGCAGGGCAATACTCAATTGGAGCAACTCTTGGACAAGATGCACTTCAAAGCAGCCTCTATGCGGGAGCTATTGGTTTGATGATTCTGGCAGCATTCATGATTCTTCTTTATCGTCTGCCTGGAATCATTGCTGTCACTGCATTGGCAGTTTATACAGCATTCTTGATCTTCCTTATTAAGATCGCTATGCCGATCAGCTGGGCTCTTGCTATTTCTGTAGCAATCTTCGTCTATCTGGTCATGAACATATTAAAGAGTCGTGAATCCGGACCGGAAAAATCAATCGCAGCCGTTCTGGCATGTTTCCTCCTCTTCTTCATTGCATTCATTCTCAGCACTCCAGTAGTTATGACACTAGCTGGTATCGCCGGTATTATCCTTTCTATTGGTATGGCTGTAGATGCCAACATTCTTATCTTTGAACGTATTAAAGAAGAATTGAGAGATGGAAGACAGCTCTCTGCTGCCATTGAAGTTGGATTCGATCGCGCGTGGGATAGTATTCGTGATTCGAACTTCTCATCACTCATTACCTGTGGAATCCTTTTCTACTTTGGAACATCCATTATTCAGGGATTTGCCTTCAACCTGGCAGCCGGAATTTTGGTCTCTATGTTCACAGCGATCACCATTAGCAAAACACTTCTGCAATTCGTGGCAAATACACGATTTGGACAAAGTCTCTGGCTCTTTGGTGGAGCGAACAAGAAAGAAAAGAAACTCCTTCAAATTGTCAGCAACCGGAAAAAAGTCTATTGGTTCTCTGGAATCATGCTTGCCGCAGTCCTTATTGGATGGCCAGTCTTTGGTATGAGACTTGGACTCGACTTCACCGGTGGATCACTTATCGAAATCTCAACAGAAAACAAAGACCTCAGTATTGATCAGGTAAAAGAAGGACTCATTACCACCAGTCAAAATCTTTCCGCTGCAGACCTCACCGAAGAAAACAGTGAGGAATCAGAAGATGTCGCCGAAACTTCATCTCCAGCCGTACCATCAATCCAAAACACCGAAGAAAAAGTCGACTTCGAAAAATCACTCGTTGTGAAGAGCGGTGATGGATTCATCATCAAGACTCCACACATGAGTTCTGCCTACCACGATGCGCTCATTGCCAAGTTAACAGAACATATTGGCCCATTCGAAGAAAATCGCTTTGCAACCGTTGGACCAACCGTTGGGCAAAGCCTTCAGCAAAAAGCTATTGTAGCCATTCTGGCTGCCGTAGTAATGATTATCTTGTACGTAGCCTTCGCCTTCCGTAAAGTTCCACGATCAATTGGAAAATGGAGATTTGGACTTTGTGCCATTGCCGCGCTCGTTCACGATCTTGGTATCATGATTGGTGTCTACATCTATCTTGGTATGACTATGGGAGTAGAGGTCGATGCACTCTTCATCACTGCTATGCTCACCGTGCTTGGGTTCTCTGTCCACGATACTATCGTTGTATTCGACCGCATTCGTGAAAACCTGAAGCATCAGAAACGTGATGAAACCTTTGCAGAAGTTGCCAATCGCGCCCTGAATGAAACCATGGCCCGATCCCTCAACACTTCAATCTCAACCTTGATTGTACTTCTTGCCCTTGCCCTTCTTGGAGCGCCAACCATCAAATTCTTTGTGATTGCTCTCCTTGTGGGAATCGTATCAGGAACCTACTCTTCTATTTTCGTGGCGACACCACTCCTGGTTGACTGGCAGGAGCGATACCATAAAAAAAGAAGTTAGATTGAGGATTGATATAGAGAACAAAAAATGGTAAAAAGGATTGCCGAAAGGCAATCCTTTCCTACACACAACAATTTTTTGAAGAAGCAAGAATTTCAAGGAAACAACGACGAGACGAATAAAAGTGTACATAAAGTACACGTATGAGCGAGGAGGCAGATGACAAAGAAATTCAAAGCTTATCCAAAAAATTACATGCGCCAGTAGCTCAGCTGGATA
>JAGQLQ010000077.1 GCA_020429235.1 Candidatus Peregrinibacteria bacterium
AAAAAGTGACGGTCACCTAACTAATGAGTCCTTCCTCTTCAAAGCCAAACTTCCTGTAAAGTGCAACAGCTGGTTTATTGGAGGTATAAACATGAAGTTCAATTTTCTCCAGACCAAATTCCTTTGCCTTTTCAATCACCTTTTCAAGAAGCCGCGATCCGATTCCCAGGCCTCTATATTCAGGCAATATTCCCAGACCACCGCGATGGCTTTGTCTTGGATTACTCTCAGGGAACACATCACACCACCCAACGACTTCACTCCCTCTCATTGCATAGAACACGGGGCCATTCTTTAGAATTAGGTTCTCCTGGAACTCCGCTACCTTCTCAACGGGAGGGGCTTCAATCATTTCAATATAAATTCTTTCACTCGCAACATAACTCAAAGCTTTGTGGAAGCTGTGAATAAATTTGATGTCGCCGTAAACTATCTCGATTTCGTCCATTATTGATCACCCATGTCTTTCAGATTAATAGCTAATGAAAGTCCGTTTTCATAATTCCGGGCTGGGCTGCCGCCCTTTTTGCGACCTCAACTGTTTTTTTTTTTTTTTATCGATCTCCCCACTTGCCGTGACCGGGAACAACGTGAGTCACCTCAAACCGAAGCAAGTTCTTTGCAGATTGCTCCCACGTCATGACATTGGCGTGTTTGAGCCAACCCAAAGACTTTGGTTTGACCATACAGCCGCCAAATAGGGTTTTCTTTGAAGGCACATAAACAATCACATTGTCAGGAGAGTGAGCTTCACCCGGGTAATAGACTTCCACTTTATCACCCGAAAAGTCGAACACTTTGCCCTGTTTCGCATCAAAAAGGTTTTTTGCAGATTCAAAGCGAGTTGCCTTAATTCTTTCTTGGATTGGCTTTTTTTGGTTTCTCAACATGAGGGGCAGGATTCTCTTTCCTTCGGTCATTTGCAGTTTGGCCGTCATTCTCGTCGCCCAAGTCTCAACCCCCTCTTCATGATAAACTTGGTTCCCACCCGTGCCGTCGGCATGGAAGTGTGTGTTGATTGCGACGATTTTAGTGGGGTTCAAATTTGTTCTGACCCATTTGATAAGGCGACGAGTGCCTTGGTTCTCATAAGGCGAAGAAGCTAATACCACAGTGCCGTCTTTCATACGGGTAATAAGAATATTGGAATCATAAAATCGAAGTTCGGTTGCCACATAAACATCGTCTTGGATTTTGTCGATGCGAGTTTCCTCTTCGAGGGTGATTGGAAAATCTGTTGGAGTTGTTTTCGATTGATGAGCACAAGATGCTAAAAACAAGATAAAAAGCGGTAATACTGATCGAATCATATTCACTCCCCTCAAAATCCCATTATACCCAAAATATACCCAACTTGAACCTATCAAAGAGATTTGACGTGATCCGTGATGATATTTGAAAAGTCCGAATCTTCCCAAGTGATTGAGAATAATTTTTTGAAATTACAATTACTTAGTTTCTTTCTCCATTTATCGTTTCCGAAAAATGGTGGAATCGAACCCGTGTCC
>JAGQLQ010000029.1 GCA_020429235.1 Candidatus Peregrinibacteria bacterium
TGAGCATTGACAAAACGCAGAATAAAAAGCATAATAACGCCTTTTTCAAAGATCTTTCACATCTCCCGCACAGTAGAGAGGCGCTTGCCGCTTTAAACCTTTCCCCTTATGGGAGAATCCGTTTAGCGGCAGACATTCTCTCTGTTTGCGGACACGCGGACAAAATCCAACCAATCCCCTCAGGAAAAAGAAGGAGAACATGGAACCCGTTAACATCGCAAAGTTCTGGGTCATCGTCGATCCTTACAGCGCTCACCTCTCAGATCACATCAACATCCTGTCCTTTCGGTTTTCTCAAACAAACCGTGGACATGTTCAGAACGTCGATCTACTCAGAAAGCATACTGCGCTGCGTTTAGTCTTCAGCGAGTTGAAGCAGGAGCCATCATCACAAGAAGCCACAAAGCTCTTTCCAGAAAAAACCCTGGACGAGTTGAAAAACAAGGTCAAAGAGCTCGAGAGCCTGATGAAAAGGGTGATGCACAGTTACAATCATGGCTCCGTGGAGGTGAGCCTCTTCAGCGGCGCGCTGACCTGCCTTTCATGCATCACCGACGCCATAAACTCCATCAGCAGAAACGAACCCCAGTCCGAGTGAACCCAAACAGACAGCGGGCCGCGACATCATGTCCGGCCCGCTTCAACCTATAAATAAAATCAATCCTCTCCCTCTTGTTCATTGCCACCGCGAAGGCATTGACAAAAAAGTGACAAAAGATAATATTCCCTCTAACTTCACGATCTTTAACATCAGCAAGGAGAAAGCTACTTGTCAGATTTAAGATGGTTGCCTTTCATGGCCGATCCTCTTAACTGGCAGATATACTTTCTGCTTGCGTTGAACACATCACACAGCTCTCCCGAAAGGAAAATTTCAATGTCGATAGATGACGCGTCTTCTCAATTGATCTGGCAGCTCTCCCATGAAAATCTCTGCTTTGCTACCAACCATGCCCTGGCTTTGAGGGCCCAGGGCCCCACTTCCAACGGCAACACCCAAAATGTAATGAAGTTCCTGAAAAACGCGACCGACCTTTATGAAAGGCTGGTCAAACTGAGTGCGCAGGTAGTGATTCTTTATCAACGGGCAAAGGATCAGGGGCAACATTCCATCACTCACGACGACTGGAAGCGGGTCAGCGAACCTGTCGTCGAAATCAGTGGAGCTATTCAGCTCCTGGAGGATGTCATACTCGAGAATTCACCACAAAACACGATTATCGAAGCCATAATCCGCTTCATCAACAACTACAAAGAGCACATCACACAACTCAAAACCTACCAACCTCAGCCAACCATCCACTAAGGAAGGATTCAGAATGTCGCAAACGCAGGATCGGCAAAACATTTGGATCAGGAGCCGGAATGAACTCCAAAGTCTCGACGAACACTTAACCTCTCTCCGCGTCATCGCTCACCACCATGGTGAAAATAACGAGGAGGCAATTCTCTTATCTGTAAGAGAGACCCAGAACATCGTCAGCTTACTCAAAACAGCAGTAGAGATGGTCAACCATGCCGAAACACAACAGACAGGCTTGATCGTCGAAAAAACATGGAGCAGCATCCTGAACCTGAGCAAAGAGGTTCAGGCCAACCTGGCCAAAATCCATAAACTCTTAAGAGACGGTTCTTCACTTCGCACCCTTCTTCAGGGAGCAAAGCAGCAACTGGAGCACTTCAACATCCACATAGACTACCTAAGGGATTCGTTAAGGGCTCCAAGCAAGCAACCCCCGGCTGCGTGAATTTTCAACCGCAGCAACAGCGGGCCCGACATCATGTCGCGGCCCGCTTCAGGCTACAACAATTCAGACACCAATCTACGTATCCCTTTAAATTAAGGGATAAAATAGGAAGGTCTTAATCCCCTTCGCCATGAAAAAATTTTTCACCCTTACAGGAGTCATCATTTTCGCACTGCGGTGTCAGCTGTTCAGCGCGTCGCCCGTGCTCTTGGAAACCCAGCTGGATACGCTATCAATTGGGCCATTGGCGCGAATCGCTTTCAGAACTGCGATTGCCTGGGAATGGCCGCACGATTGCAGTCGCATGACGAATTCTACCACTGTCCCGCCTGCTCCCAGAAACTCGCGAATGGTTTCTCCCGCAGCGGCGAGGCTGGATGGTGGATAGTTAACTTCCCACTTCAGATTGTAAGGGTCTTCGTCATCAACTGGCCGTATGACGAGAGTTCCAGCCCCCCCAAAGACACAAGGCCCTTCGAGCCGCAGAGGTTCACTCGTAGAGCTGGTTCTCTTGAGATGTCTTGCAAGGTCGAAGTGGGTCAGTACATCCAGAATAGACACATCCAAACACAGCTCATCTACTTCTGGATCCTCAGTCCACCCAGGCGCCACGTCGCACGCCGGAGCCATGCAACCATCATCGTGTAGGTGTTCAAGAAATGAGGTTAAGTGTCCGTCCTCCAATGCACAGTCAAGCGCGGCGTTAGGCCTCGTTGTAGCATCTGGCAGTTTCTTCATCCGGCAACGATTACAGACTAGGAAAACAGCCTAGCTGCTCACTGAACATTCGTCAAGCTCTTGCGCTTCGCAAGTGGTCCGACGGCAGTGTCATTTGCGTAGATGGATGGCGCAATTCCAGTGTCAGCTACAGCTCCATGGCCAAATGCCAGGGCCACTCTATACCCTCTACTCCCGAACCAGTATTTAAAACAGAACCAACCTCTGTAGCCTCTAGGCCCTTCACCGATGAATATATGAAAGACAGCGGCAAGGACATAAAACCCAGAACCCCAAGTGGCCATTGTTTTTTCATAGTAGAAAAAGTTAAAACTACCTCCTCACCGCAATCTTCACCTTCGCTCCATCAACATCGGCTTCAATCTCTTTATCCCATTCAAAGTCACCGGCATCCTGAAGTTCCAACGCCAACGTTTCACTCTTTATATAATCCGCAAAAGCAAGGACAGAAGCAGCAATCGGTTCGGCAGCTTCAACATAGACATAAATGCGGTCGTCCACGTTGTAGTCTGCCTCTTTTCGCAGATCCTGAATCCGGCGGACGATCTCTCGAGCATGACCTTCCTGCTTCAACTCATCGGTAATGGTCGTGTCCAAAACCACAGACACACCACCGGCGGAAGCAACATCGAACCCTTCTTTTCCGTGGAATCCAACCTCCACCTCATCGCCACTCAATTCATAGTCTCCAATTTTGACTGACCCGTCTTCCTGAACGTCAAAATCCCCGGCCTTGGCCATTTGGATGATCGACTGAACCTCTTTTCCATACTTTGGACCGAGCACACGCGCATTCGGCATGCACACCTGCTTCACAAACTCACCAGCATCCGTCAAAATTTCCAAATCCTTCACATTTAATTCTTCCAGAATTACATCTTTTTGTGCCTGGATCATGCCATGATCCACATTCGCCGGCAGCCCAAGCTGGACTTTTGCCAATGGCTGGCGCACTTTAATATTCGCGGCATCTCGCACGCCATGTCCAAGCGTCACAATTTGCCGGATCAATTGATTCTCTTCATTCAACTCTTTCTTCAGGTACACAGAAAGCGGCTTTGGCCAGTCTTCAAGATGCACCGACTCTTTCCCAGTCAAGTTCGTATAAATTCCATCCGCCAAAAACGGCATAAACGGAGCCAGCAACTTACAAAATTCAACCAACACCGTGTAGAGCGTCTGGTACGCTTCGTTCTTGTCACCATCATTTTCACTCTTCCAGAAACGCCGGCGCGATCGGCGGATATACCAGTTGGAAAGGCTATCCACAAAATCCTGCAACGGCCGCGTCGCCTTATTCAAATTATAATCATCCATCTCTTCTGTCACCGTTCCAATCAACGCCTGAAGTTCCGACAAAATCCACTGGTCCAGCTTGTGAGACGGCTCAAAATCATCATCCATCTTTTCCGGCGTCCATCCATCAATATTGGCGTACGTCATAAAAAAGCTATAAGCATTCCACAGCGTCAGCGAAAACTTTTTCACCACCTCTTCCACATGTGACTCACTAAATCGCGCATCTTCCCCAAGCGGCGTTGTGCTCATATACAAAAACATACGCATGGCATCCACACCTTTGGTTTCAAATAGTTCATTCGGGTCTGGATAGTTCTTCTTTCGTTTTGAGAGTTTTTCTCCATCGGCCGCCAGCAAAATTCCATTCACAATCACATTTTCAAAAGCCGGTTTGTCAAAAAGGATCGATGCCAGCACATGAAGCGTATAGAACCATCCACGCGTTTGATCCAATCCCTCCGCGATAAACTGCGCCGGGAAGTTATCTTCAAACTCCTGCTTGTTTTCAAAAGGATAGTGGAGCTGCGCGTACGGCATAGATCCAGACTCAAACCAGCAGTCCAAAACTTCTGGAATGCGCTTCATCTCCTTTCCGCAATTTCCACAATCAAAGGTCACTTCATCAATGTACGGCTTATGCAGATCCAGTTCGCCATTTCTTTCCGGTAGTTTTCCACTTCGGTCCTTCAACTCCTCCACAGAACCAATACATTCTGCATGCCCTTCTTCACACTCCCACACCGGAATTGGACATCCCCAAAACCGATTCCGCGAAATCGCCCAGTCACGCGCGCCTTCCAACCATTTTCCAAACCGTCCTTCCTGAATATGCGGCGGTTGCCACGAAATTTTCTTATTATTCTTGAGCATCCGATCCTTCAAATCGGTCACCTTAATGAACCATGATCGCGTACTGTAGTTCAAAAGCGGCGTATCGCATCGCCAGCAATGTGGATAGCTGTGCCGATAGTTCTCTTTCTTAAAGAGTCGATCGTGCTCCTCCAAATACTGCGCCACATTCTGATCCTGCCCTTTCACAAACTTTCCTGCCCAATCGGTCACTTCATCTTTAAACGTTCCATCCATTTTCACATGCTGGATCATTGGCAGATCGTACTTTTTGGCTACTCCATAGTCGTCCTCACCAAACATTGGCGCAATATGCACAATTCCCGTTCCATCTTCCGTGGTCACAAAATCGGCCAATACAATTTTGAATCCGGGTTCATCTTTATAGAAAGGAAGGAGCGGTTCGTACTCTTTTCCTTCCATCTCTTTTGGATCAACAGCATCCAAAATATTGTAATTCATATCTTTAAAAACTTTCTCCACCAACTCTTTTGCCACAATGTACACCTCCTCTTTTCCATCCTCATATTTCACTCCAACTTTCACATACTCAATTTCCGGCCCCATGCAGAGCGCGATGTTTCCTGGCAATGTCCATGGAGTTGTGGTCCATGCCAAAACAAAAACATCTTCGCCTTTCAATTTAAACTTGGCCGTCGCCGACAAATCGGTCACATCTTTATATCCTTGCGAAACTTCAAAGTTTGAAAGCGGCGTTTCGCACCGCGGACACACATGCATGCTCTTGTGCCCTTGATACACCATCTCTTTTTTCCAGATCTGTGAAAACACCCACCAGATCGATTCCATATAATCGTTATTCAACGTGGCGTAGCTTTGACCAAAATCGACCCAGCGGCCAATCCGCCGAAGCAACTGTTCCCACTCTTTCGTATACGTAAACACACTTTCACGGCACGCATCGTTAAACTTCTCCACACCCATATCCACAATATCTTTCCGTCCAGCCAACTCCAGTTTCTTTTCAATTTCATACTCAACCGGCAGACCGTGACAATCCCATCCATTCGTTCGCGGCACATAGTAGCCTTTCATAGTCCAATAACGCGTCACCGCATCCTTAAGAGAGTTCGCCAAAATATGCCCATAGTGCGGCAGCCCATTCGCAAATGGCGGCCCATCAAAAAACACATACTTCTCACCATCCTTCCGCGCCTCTACAGACTTCTCAAACGTTTTATTCTTCTCCCAGGCCTCCAGCATCTGGTGCTCAAGTTCTGGAAATGACTGCTTTGGATCGACTGATTGAAACATAAATAGAGAAATATCAAAACCTCAGAGAGTCTAAACGATTTTATCTTTCAAATCAAAGGAGAGCCGCCCTAATTGAAATAAAGTTAAAAAATGCTATAATTTACCCGATTTTACCCCCATTCTCATGACTACTCTTTCATTCGGACCTTCTGAACTGAGCCCTGAAATAAAAGAACAATACCCATATCCTTTCACAGGACAGTATCTTCAGGATTGGGGGTCAAAAGGATCAAAAGATATTTTGTTCCACGCATATATCCCTGGAAATGGACCAGCCAGAGGAGAAGTCACCATTCTGAAAAAAGACAATGGCATGCTGATGATTCAGTATGGACATTTTGAGAATCAATATGCTCTTTTACCCACCGGAACAAATGAACCAATCTATGTGAGCGAAATTACCATGAAGACTCTTGGACTGGATCCGGAAAAAGGACTGAACCACAACACCGAAGCCGACCGACTTGAAAGACAGGATATTTCAAAAGAACTTGCTGTGGTAAAAGCTCATCGAGCATATGAAGAAGCTGTAAGAAAAGGCGAAGAAAGCTCAGATGAAAAGTATCAAATCTGGCAAAATTTGCGAAAAGAGATGTTTCCCGGAGAATATTTGGCCGACGAAATTTCAAGTGCCGTAGACACAGTAATTCAGGAAACTCCAGCACCAAGGAATAGCCAGGTTCGATTAACCGAGCATGCACAAAAAAATTCCCTGCCAGAACCTTCTCCCGAAAAGAAAAGTTCATAAAAGAAAACCGACACCCCCTCGCAGGTGTCGGTTAAGTGAGGAAAACACATCCAACGCTCCTAAGCGGCGTTGGCACGTTCTCCATAGAGAAGGTCGCAGAGGACCCGAAAACTCAGCTCCTTGATCACGAGGCGACCGTTGGTTCGGCGCCACTCCATGACTGCCTCCTGGCGAAAGTCGATGACCTGCGCGCGGTAATCGTACGCAACACCTCGTCCATCACGAATCACATCCAGAATTTCCAGAATCAGATCCCTTGGCAACTCAAGGGTATGCCTTCTCTTATCTGAAAGAGAAGCAAACAGCGCCTGCTCCCACTTCCAAAAGTCGAAAAGAGTGCTCGTGCGAAGAGCACCGCCACGGTTCGGGATGTAGGTATTCTTCACGAAATCGCGCCAAACGGTGCGAACTTTGGACTTCCCCCCTTCCCACATCATCCGATAAATATCGCCAGTAGTGCCAAAAATCGGCATATCAAACGCTCCTTGTTAAATTGTCGAAGACCGAGGAGTAGAACTATAGTACAATTCGACAAATCAATCAAGTTTCCCATGAGGAAGCCTATTTATGCTTTCTTCGCTTCATCCGCAAACTGCGGATCCAGGGCGATCCGGCTCTCTTCCGGATACTGCTGCCCCTGATACTTCTGGCTCTTCTTCATGTTGTATGGAACCTCTGCCGGAGAACTCATGGTTTCAAACGCCAGCTGACACACCCGCATACCCGGATACAAAGCCACCGGCATACGGTTGATATTGGTAATTTCCAAAGTGATAGTCCCCTCAAATCCGGCATCAATAAATCCTGCTGTTGAGTGAACAATAATCCCAAGTCGCCCCAAAGAGCTTCGTCCCTCCACACGGGCAACCAGATCATCCGACAATTTCACCGATTCTAATGTCACTCCCAAAACAAACTCCCCAGGTTGCACAATAAAAGGAGCATTCGCTTCGTCAATCTCCACCATGTTCGTCACATCTTTAAAACTGTCCGGATTTCGTGGATCCAAAACAGCATGCTTTGCGTGATTATAAACCTTAAAGTATCTTCCAAGCCGAAAATCCATGGAAGAAGCTCCAACATTCGGCATATGATCACCATCCGGTGATTTTACGACAATGTCCCCCTGTGCGATCCGCGCTTTAATATCTCGGTCTGAAAGAATCATGATGAAAGAAAGTCAGGTTTATATGAGTCCACCAGCTCTGTTGCCAGGCCAATATACGTTGAAGGAGTAAGAGATTTCAACCTCTTTTTGTCCGTTGCTGGGATTGATAGTCCATCAACAAACTTGTGAACAGTTTTTTTATTCACTTTTTTACCCCGGGTCAGCTCTTTTAATTGCTCATAAGCATTTTCAACTCTATGTCGACGCATAACTGTTTGAATCGGCTCAGCCAGCAGTTCCCAGTTGGCATCTAAATCCGCAGCCATGACTTTCTCATTCAACTCCAGCTTATGAAGACCTTTCAAACAACTCTTATAAGCCAGGAGCGAATGACCAAGTCCCATTCCCATATTCCGCACAACCGTCGAATCTGTTAAATCCCGTTGCAATCGCGAAATCGGGAGCTTCTCTGAAAAATGTTTCAAAATAGCATTCGCCATCCCCAAATTTCCTTCGCTATTCTCAAAATCAATAGGGTTCACTTTGTGAGGCATAGTAGAAGATCCAACCTCCCCTTTTTTCAACCGTTGCTTGAAATATCCAAGGCTAATATAGCTCCAGACATCCTTATCCAGATCCATTAAAATGGTATTATAGCGGGCAATCCCATCAAACATTTCTGCAAAATAGTCATGAGACTCAATTTGCGTTGTGTAGTGATTTGCCGTAAGCCCTAAAAATTGTATAAATTTTGTACTCAAATCAACCCAGTTTTCTTTTGGATAAGCCGATATATGAGCATTAAAATTTCCAACAGCTCCATTCATTTTCCCAAGCACTTCTACCTGCTTCAAACTTCGCAACTGGCGCTCCAACCGGGCCACAACATTAACAAGCTCTTTTCCAAGAGTTGTTGGCGATGCCGGTTGCCCATGCGTCCGTGACATCATTGGAACCTTTTTATACTTTTTCCCCATTTCATACAAAAGTTCCGCCACACCGGTCATAGCCGGCAAAAGAACATTTTCCACAGCACCCTTCAACATCAATCCGTACGAAAGATTATTAATATCTTCCGAGGTGCAGCCAAAATGAACAAACTCCAAATATGGCTCAAAATTCGATCCGCGAAGTTTCTCCTTCATCAGATATTCAATTGCCTTCACATCATGATTCGTCGTGCTTTCAATCTCTTTCACACGAGTCGCGTCCACCATATCAAAAAACTCATAGAGCGATCGCAACTGCTTAAGTTCCGCCGGTTTCCATACTTTGGTCCCTTTCAGCTTTGCCTTATTGCAGAGAAAAATAAACCATTCCACTTCCACCAGAAGCCGATGCTTCATAAGCGCCGCCTCAGAAAAATATGGTCGCAATTCATCAACCTTTAACCCGTAACGGCCATCCAGTGGAGACAAATTGTTAAGAGGATCTCTCATGCAGCTTTATTTAAGACGATTTGATATTACCATTCCTCTAGCTTGTAATAAACTCCCCTCAACTTGACTTTACCTTCATTGAAGTATCTAATACTAGCCCATGAGTACACCTGAAGAAAAATCAATTCCTCTTTACGCCACCGATCTTGACGAAACACTTCGTGGCAAGGCAAATAAAAGACTCCTTCAAAAGGCTTATAAAGAAGGATACATAAGTCTTCCAAGGCTTGTAAATGTCCTCGGCTTCCTCTTCGCCGAAAAGGCACACCTGATCTCTTTTGAAAAATTTGTCCAGAAAGTTCAGGAAAAATATGGTTTCGTTTTAAAAGGACAAGAAAGAGATTATGCTTTTGATCTCTATAAAAAAATTGCCAATGATCCTGAACTCGAATATGACGGCGCAGTCGATTTCATTCAAAACATAATCTCTGCCGGTGTTCATGTTGCGATCACTACTGGTTCAGACACAGAATTTGCCCGGATATTTTTTGACGAACACGATTGCGACACTGCCAACATGACTATTTTAGGATCAGAATATGAGAGACATGAAGAAACTGGACTTTATACCGGAAAAATGAGCGCTTCACACGTAACCTATGAAGAAAGAAGACAAGCCCTGGAGGGCAAGATTCAAAAACGATTTCAAGGTAAACCCATAAAAATTATTGGCTGGGGTGGAAATCGCTATGCTGACCGCAGCGGTTTTCAATTAGCCGATCAATCTGGATTAAGGATTGTTTCTCAAGATGATAAAAAACTGTTTCAACATCTTCTTGATCAAGGTTTTAACATTCACACAAGCATGGATACTTTTCTTGAAGATGATCCTTCAAAAAGAGTCTATCACGTAGGAATAGACAACATTGGTAATGGAGTTTCATACGCTCCATTCACTCCGGAAGTTATCCAAAAAATTCTGGGAGATCAGCTACCCTAAACTTTTTTGTATTTAGATTTCACATTTTTGATGTGATCTTCATAACGGGCTTTAAGGTCTGGATTGCTCAATGCGAACATACGCACAATGCAATTGGCAACATTATTAGGATCAAGCACTGTTAAAACTGGTGTCTCCGAAGGCATCTGCAAAGTAGAATTCACATTAACCATCATATCATCCTTGTCCTTAAAAGGAGGACATGCAATCACCGGATGAATACTAGATCCCGCGGTACAACCCGAAAGGCCATTCGATCTACCAGCAATAGTTACATAACAAAGTTCCCCATCAAACTGGTTATATTCACGAATAATCTCTATCAACAGTTCTGGCACCTTGTGAGCACTGCACACTTGAACCTTGTGGGGAATTCCCCATTTGTCCAGTTCATCCGTAATTTTTTTAGCCCACTCACGATCCGACTCACCACCAAGAAGAATTGGTACTAGCATTTTACTCATAGGTATTGTTGTAAGTTATTGGTTAAGCGTTCCATTACATCACCAACCTGGGCTTCAAAGGTCTGGCCGGTGATCAGTTCATAAGCCTCGATATAACGTCGGGCTGTTTCAGCTTTAATCTCATCCGGGATTTCCGGAACATCTCCATCTCCACGGAAACCTTTCTCGTTCGCGAGCCACACCCGCAAGTACTCTTTATCAATCTTTTTCTGCTCTTCTCCAGCCTCAAATCGCTTTTCATACTCATCCGCATACCAGAATCGTGAAGAGTCTGGTGTATGGATCTCATCAATCAGAACAATCTCTCCTTCCGGCGTCAAACCAAACTCATATTTGGTATCCACAAGAATAATCCCCTGCTTCGCGGCAATCTCAACTCCTCTCTTATAAAGCTTCAACGATTTTTCAGCAATTTCATCGTACTGCTCTGGAGTCAAATCTGTCCGTTCCAAAATCTCTTCCCGTGAAACCGATTCATCATGATCACCTTTCAATGCCTTGGTTGATGGTGTCAAAATCGGCTCATCAAATTTTTGATCTTTCTTTAAACCTTCCGGCAACTCATTCCCACAAAAATTTCGCACACCCTTTTCATGATAGTTATACCAGGCACTGGTTGTGGTTACACCAGTAATATATCCACGAACCACCATCTCGATCGGCAGCGGTTTACATTCCTTGGCAACCACCACATTCGGATCCGGAAACTCAATCACATGATTTCCCATAATATCCTTCGTTTGCTCAAACCAGAATTTCGCCATTTGATTCAAAACCTGTCCTTTAAAAGGAATAAGCGTAATAATCCGGTCAAAAGCTGAAAGCCGATCCGAAACAATAATAAAACGTTTCCCGTCTTTGGTGTAGTTATCCCGAACCTTCCCTTCATATTTTTCACCGAGTGTGGGGAAATCGGTCCCCTTCAAAACGTGAGGGATCTGCGCGAGAAGTTCTTCGTGAGTAAGCATAGATAGAAAATTTTTCAAAATAAAGCAGGTCCACTATAATAGAGGACGACAGGTCTATCAAGTTACGCATTTCATGGATCATCTGCTTCTCTTTCTCGCCGGACTCTTCTTTCTCGTTTACCTTGGA
>JAGQLQ010000002.1 GCA_020429235.1 Candidatus Peregrinibacteria bacterium
GTGTGTGAAGTTGGTGATGTAATCTCAACAGTATCACCATCCTTCAGTTCAATCTCCAGCTTTTCATCCTTCAACAAGTTCACATAAGAACTTAAAAGTTTAGCAGGAACAGTAATAGATCCCTCACTCTTCACATCAGCTGGGATAAAAAACTGAATAGCCACCTCTAAATTCGTCGCTGAAAAATGGAGCTTTTTATCCTCTGCTTTCAACAAAATATTGTTCAGCACAGGAAGAGTTGTATTGGGAGTAATCGCTTTACTCACAATAGTAACTGCGCGCTCTAAATCAGCTTGAGAGCAAACAAGTTTCATATATTCCGGTCTTAAAATTACCAAATTTGTGGTTTCATTATAGGGATGTGTTTCCTTTTAGCAACCTGTTTTTTTTAACAGTTTTCCCCTACTTCAGAAGTATTATTTTTTTATTTTAATTACTTTGTAATAGTAGCTGTTTGCACATTTTGAGTTTTGTGATCTTTTCAGTTCAAATCTTAAACCCTATATTCTCATTTTTTCTTTTTAATAAAAGATTTTTGGAAATATCATATTTTTCAACATCGCTCTATTTCTTGTGTAAAAGTCGTTCAAAACATGATAAAATGTAAGGATATTTGTTCATACGCCATGATTTTTGGAAATATTGAGGCTTTCGAACCTTCATCAGAGAAAGATGAAGGGCCTCAAAAAAAGAAAGAATCAAAAACAAAACTCTATTATAAGCCATTTAAAAAGAGAGAAGGTGTAAGGATTGATAAAGGTGAAGCTGAAGAAAAACAAATCGAACTCAGGAAATTAGAAAAAGAGCTCGACAAAGAAGGAAAGAATGAAGAGTTGGTGAAAAGATTTAAAGAAGTTTCGAAAAGGCTACAACCAAGAAAGCTGTGGGCGAAAGTAAAGGTCGCTGGAGAAACCCACCACATTGAATTCGTATCTCTCCAACAACAAAACAAAATTATTTCTCCACAAACATTAGAATCGGAACTCCAGGAAAACCCTAATATTTTAAAAACGATCATCGCGAACTTTAGCCTCAAAAAGACAGAAGGGCGCCCTGAACCACTCTTTCTCAGTTTTAAGACAACCCTCACAAATATTCTGGAAGGTGGAGGATCAGTAGAAAAAACACTCACAACACTCCTGGAACATCAATTTGCCGGAACGGAACTGTACTACAAACGATTGGAAGAAGAGTCGGAACAAAGCCAAAAAGAAGAACCATTAGAATTTCAATCCGACAAAGCACAACTTATTGGAAATCTCCAAAAAGAAGGATCACAAATAACAGAGCTGGAAGGAGAAAAAGCTTACACAATCATCGCAACCTTCCCCCGGGAATCAAAGCAACTCCACATCTCAACCGTCAATAAAGAAGAGTGGAACGTCCTCGAGGTAAAAAATCAAAAAAAGACAGAATTCACCAACCTTCGACCACAGGAAATCATTAATAACCACATAGAACAACAGTAACAATGGAAGATTATCCAACAATTGGAGTCGCCTTCGGAGGAGGAGGGGCAAAAGGTCTCGCCCAGATCGGAATTGTTCGTGTACTCGAAAAATATGGCATTAAGATTGCCTCAGTGGCCGGAACAAGTGCCGGATCAATTGTTGGCGGTGCCGTAGCGCTTGGAGATTCTTCAGCAGAAATTCTCAAAAAAGCCGAAGGAGGAGTTGCGACAAAAAAAATGACCAAAATCCGCAACTTCAACATATTTAGTGAAAGCCTTATCAAAAACAAAGTTATCAACAGTGGAATCCAGGAAATGCTCGGAACAGAAACCACATTTGAAGATACAAAAATCCCATTCCTGGCCACGGCCGTAGACCTGGAAAGCGGTGAAGAGATAGTGATAAAAAAAGGAAGACTTTGGGAAGCGGCACGCGCATCATCAGCTATTCCAATGGTGTTTAGCCCCTATTTTGTAAACGGAAGATACTGTGTGGATGGAGGTCTTCTAAATAACGTTCCCGCGGACCATCTCCGCCGCCAGAACCTGGATATTGTTGTCGCGATCGAATTGGGGGGAATGACCACAAAGCAGTTTATTTCTGCCATGGTTTGGAATCGATATTATCGAAAACCCAAAACTTTTGAATTTTACCCATCATTCTTCACAAAGTGGAAAATGAACACAGCCCTTATGACACAAGTACTCCTTCGATCTTTAGATATTCTCCGTGAACGCGAACAAAGAAGCCGCTACGAATTCGCAAAACCAGATATTATAATCCGTCCAAAACTCGACGCCATCTCTCTCCTCGACTTCGGAAGCTATAAACAGGCGATAACAGCAGGAGTGGAAGCGACAGAAAACATCATCCCGACTCTTTTGGACCTGATTGAAAAAAAGAAGATAGAAAAAAGAAAACAAATGGCGGAAACAGCAGTTGAAAATCAGAAAAAACAATGATACCTTAGGCGAAGACGTCTAAGAACAAAAAAAATGACAAAAAAACGGCTCAACATGAAAAATACAGTAATCGCCACAATGGCAGTTGCTGTTCTTTTTGCTGGATGCTCAGCAGAAAACACTGGAGGAGATAACCAGCAGAATAACCAGACGGGACAACTCTATCCTTACCCATTTGAGTCAGCCATTATTGAATATGAACTACAAGGAAATGTAGAGGGAACAATCAAGGTTTCACTCGATGGGAACCGGGCAGCACATGAAACAAACGCCACAGCAGAGGGAGAGGAAATTCATAACATCCTTCTGGATCTGGAAGATACTCTTTATCAGATCGACTATAACGCTGGTATAGGCCAAAAAGGCCCAAACCCAATCTATACACAAATCCAGACCATCGACCCGGATGAAAGAAAAGATTTTCTTATTAAGCTGGCTGTTGGAACGTCAGAAACGGGAGATGCACCAGAACCAAAAGAACAAAGAGAGATTGCAGGCCAGACCTGTGATGTTTATGAACGAAAAGGAGTTGGAGAGATCTGTTTGTGGGGTGGAATTCCGCTATACTCAAGTATTGTGATCCCTGAACAGGGAGTAAACTACACCACCACAGCAACCAGCATTCAGATAAACCCTGAAGTTCCTGAAAGCACCTTCGAAATCCCTTCCGATATCGAAATCACCGAGGTATAATCCCGACCTATGGTGTATTTGGACTACGCAGCAGCAACACCTCTCGACCCGGAGGTTCTCAAAACGATGATGCCGTATCTGCAGGATCAGTACGGAAATCCTTCAAGCATTCATCAAAAAGGGCGTGAAGCCCGCGCGGCAATAGAAGAGTCCCGGACAACGATTGCCGATTTTTTCGGATGCACACCAAAAGAGGTGGTTTTCACCAGCGGAGGAACGGAATCGAATAACTGGGCGGTTTTTGGCTTGGCAGAAACCCTTAAAGGCCGCGGAAATCACATCATCACAACAGCAATCGAGCACGATTCAGTGCTAAAACCAATGGAACAACTCCAGGACCGTGGGTTTGAAGTAATGTTCCTCCAACCTAATAAAAGTGGAATTATTGAACCTCAACAGATTGCGGAAGCAATCACCCCCAAAACTATTTTTGCCTCGATCATTTATGCCAATAATGAAATCGGAACGATCCAGGATATCCCGGAAATCGCCAAAATCCTTCATGAAAAAAACATACTCCTCCACACCGACGCATGTCAGGCTGTTAACGAAATCCCAACAAAAATGGCCGATGTTGGAGCCGATCTTATGACGATTAATAGCGGAAAAATATACGGACCAAAAGGAGCTGGAGCGCTGCTTATTAAAGAAAATACCAATATCACTCCCCTTCTTTTTGGCGGAGGACAAGAGTTTCGTATGCGCGCCGGAACCGAAAATGTTGCCGCTTTAGTCGGGTTTGCCGCCGCGATAAAAAAGATTCAACCCGAGCCACTCAAAACCATTCGACTCCGCGACCATTTTATTGAACAGCTCCTCAAAATCGATGGAGTCACATTAAATGGCCATCCAAAAATGAGACTTCCAAACAATATTAATGTGAGCGTTGAAGGAGTAAATAATGAGTCTCTTCTTGTTCGCCTGGATATGGAGGGGATCGCCGCTTCCGCAGGCTCCGCCTGCTCCAGCGGCTCCATAGAACCATCCCACGTCCTGCTCGCCCTGGGCCAGACCAAAGAGCAGGCCGCCACCAGCATCCGTTTTTCCCTCGGCAAAGACACCACAAAAGAACAAATCGATAAAACAGTAGAGAAATTTACCCAGATCATTTACGATCTAAGAGGAACAAAAAGAGAACAGACCGATAAACAATAACTAATGGAACCAATAAGTATCATCGCGGGATTAATTGCCCTGGCAGCCGGCTCTGCCGGTGGGTTTTTCATTGCCAACAAGGGCGGCGGAACAAGCATCGCCGATTTTCAGGAAAAAGCAGATAAAAAACTGAGCAAAGCAGAGGAAGAAGCGCAACAGGTGGAACACGAAGCAAAAGAAAAAGCATTAAAGATGAAAGATCGCATCAAGGAAGACGAAGCCCGATCCCTTGAACAGCAAAAAAAACGACAACAACTTATCGACTCCAAAGATGGACAGGCTCAAAAGAAAAACAGCCAGGTCCAGGAACTTGAAAACCACGTCAAAAACGTCGATCGGGAAATTGAAACTTTCAAACAAAAGAACATCGAAGCTCAAAAAATCCTCACCGAAAAACTCATTCAAAAAACCGGAATCAGTCGTGAAAAAGCTCAGGACACCATTATGCAGGACCTTGCCCGCGACCTGGAGCTCATGCGCGAAGAAAGACTCCATAAGTACGAGCAATACCTTGAAGAAGAAAAAGCACGCATCGCAAAAGATGTCCTGGACAGCGCCATTCAGCGCTACAGCGCCCCAACATCCGTGGAAAAACGCAGCCTTGCCGTCGTGGTAAAACATGATGAAGACAAAGGGAAAATCATCGGTCCCAATGCGGAGCACCTGGTCCTCCTTCAGGAGCTCACCGAATGTGACATCATTTTCAATGATGCTCCAAAAACAATCATCATTTCATGTCTCGACCTCGTTAAAAAACACATCGCCCGCGAAACCATCATGAAACTCATTAAGCATCGCAACGTCACCGCAGATGTAATCCGGGAGCAGATTGAATTGGTCAAAAAAGAGATGGAAAAACTCCTTATCAAGATTGGAAAAGACACCGTTAAAAAACTCGAACTCGATGCCCGTGGCCCATATTCCGACGACTTCTATCGCATTATGGGACGTCTGCAATTCCGCAGCAGTTACGGACAAAACATCATGAAACACTCATTTGAGGTCGGATACTTCACCCTCATGCTCGCCGGAGAAATTGGAGCGGACATGGAAACAGCCCGCATTGCCGGATTCTTCCACGACCTCGGAAAAGCTATCGACCACGAGATGAACGAACCGCACGACCACCTCACCAAGAAAATCATGGAAGAGGCCGGATCTTTTTCTCACGAAGAGGTCCATGCTGCCTGGAACCACCACGATGCTATTCCTCATGAATCAGCAGAATCCAAGCTGGTTATGGCTGCCGATGCAATTTCTGCCGGTCGACCTGGCGCCCGCCAGGAAACGCTCGAAAAATTCCTGGAGCATGTCCGCATGATCGAGGGTGTGGCCAACTCATACGAAGGAGTGAAAAAAACATTCGCTATTTCTGCCGGACGTGAACTTCGTGTCCTTGTAGAGCCGCAACAACTGGAAGATAAACACCTCCACGACCTTGCCAAAGCTATTGCCGGAGAAATCGAAGAGCAAAAAGCGTATCCTGGAAAAGTAAAAATCAACGTCATTCGCCGAACCAAGGAAACCCAATACGCCCGCAAGGCGGCCAAGGCCGGGAAATAGCAATCGCGCCCGCCCTTGAAATGAATTCATATCAGACGTACAATACCCAAAGACCTTTAATCAGAAAGCCCATGTTTGGATTTGGCAAAAAAAAGAAGGAAAAGCAAAAAGAAGAGGAGTTACAAAAAGAGCTTGCCCAGGCTGATAAAGAGATCCGGCAAGAGGAATCAAAAACCAAGCCGGCACCACAGGATCCAAAAGAGAAAAAGAAAAACAGTCGTACCGATAAACTCGTTATGGGTGCGATTATGGGAGTGGCCGTTGGATCCGTTGTAGGAATGTCTTTGAAAGCAAAAAACGAGCACGAACAGAAAGAGGAGCAACCATTCCTTTCTCCTGTTCGACAAAAAGAGCAGGAGCCAGCCGAACCACGAAGCCGCCTTTTCCGATTCCTTAAAAGAGTTTTTGGCAAAAACAAGCCAAAACAAAAGAAAGAAAAGAGCTTTTTCAAAAAGATTCCGAACGAATGGGAATAGTTTTTACAAAAAAACTGTAATAAAAACGGAATAAACTTGTTGAATAGGCGGGATATTTGGTATAGTAAACTTCCGATAATTATTGCCTAATATGGGTAAAGCTTCTCGCCGCAAAAAAGAAAAAAGGGCTCAAGGAAAACAGGAAGCCCAAACTTCCCCTAAAAGTAAAAAGGGGAAACTTTTAGCAAAGGGCAAGAATAAGTCAAAAAAAAGAACGACCACGGTAACAATCGAAGCACTCGATAAAAAGGCAAAGGCCGTTGAATCCGCCCTAACCTCTGTAGTGAAAAAGGCACAGGAAGTTCGATCCAAAAAAGAGGGAAAGCTCAAAAAGCCTAAAAAAGCAGAGCCTCAAACAATCAAAGAGAAGAAAGCTGCGACAAAAGCACAAAAAGCAAAACCAGCCGTGAAAGCTCCAGAGAAAAAAGAGGTTCCAGTCGAAACTGTTGATGAAAGCAAGACAGGATTTATGACCAGCATTGCTGGCATTAAAGAGTCCATTGTAGGCGACCTCGATTCAGAAAAATGGAAAAATTTTAAAGAAGAAACAAAAAGCATCGCTACAAAAGTCGGATACACAACCGTCGCTATTGTTGCTGTTGTTTCCATTATCATGGTTCAGGAGCTGGCATCAGACGGACGCACCCTTCCTGGAACCAAAGCCGCAGGAGTAGAGATTGGATACATGCCTTTGGATAAAGCCTGGGAAAAACTCTCACAAGAGTCAGAGCAGTATCTCAATCAGCCTCTCATTTTTGCATTTGAAGGAGACACATTTCAGGTCCCAAACAGCGATCTGGGTATCCAGATTTCAGTAGATGAAACAATGCACAACGTCCCTTCATTCCAGTTTGAACGGGAAAATCCGGTTCACTTTCTGGCAAGCCTCTTGGTAAACCACGAGATCGAGCCGGTTTATAGCTATGACAGGGACCGTGTCATTCGTGTACTGGAGAGGGAAATGAACATTGCGCATAGAAAACCGAGCAATGCCCGTTTTGTTTACACCGATGGAACTGTTCAAATTCAACCGGAAAAGTCCGGATTTGAAGTAAATAGCGATTATCTTGTAGATAGCCTGGAAAACAACATTAGCCAGCTCAGCACAGCTACAATCGACGTCACAATCGAACCAAAAGAACCAACAATCACAGCTTCAGATCTGGAGAAGGAGCGAGATCGCCTTATGGCACTTCTCAACACACCAATCCATATTGAAGGAGACGGCGAATCAATCGACCTTACCCTGGTAAACCATTTGGACGCGGTCACATTCAACGACCCGGACACTTTCGCGTCAATTATGAATTCAGCGCACGCACAAGAGGTGACTCCGGTAAAACTGGACGCGCGTGTCCTTATTCAACTCGATAAAGAAGCACTCCACCAATACCTGCAGGAAAACCTCATTAGCAAAATTGAGCGACCAGTCTCTCCTGCAACAATCTACACAAATGAAAATGGAGAGGTCATTATTGAAGGTCGGGGAGAAGATGGATTAAGTGTCCCATACGACAAGCTCATCCAGGCAATAACAACAGCAGCGAACAACGGCGAATCAACAGTAAACGTTCCAATCGAAGTCGCCAAGGCCCCACTCGATATCTCTGAAGATCTCCAGGAACTGGGTATTAAAGAGCTGATCACCACAGGGCACAGTGCGTACTACGGATCATCGGGGAACCGCATGTTCAACATTGAATTCGGAGCGGCAAAATACAATGGACTCCTTATTCCACCAGGAACCGAGTTCTCATTTAACGAACATCTTGGAGAGGTTGATGCTGCCAGCGGATTTGTCCCGGAAAAAGTAATTAAAGGTGACGAGTTGAAATACGAATATGGAGGAGGAATCTGTCAGGTTTCCACAACCATGTACCGTGCTGCGCTTTTGGCCGGATTGCCAATTACAGAGCGCAGACCACACTCATGGAAAGTTTCATACTATGCACAATCAATGGGAGACGGACTGGATGCCACTATTTACCCTGGTGTTACCGACCTCAAGTTCGTGAACGACACACCAGGACATATTTTGATCCAGGCTTATACTGTGGACGCAGAAGCCTACTTCAAGATTTATGGAACCGATGACGGCCGCCAGGTGACTCTTGATGGCCCATATGGAGGAGGACTTACATGGCGATGGAACCGGACCATCCTTGATAATGAAGGAAAACCAATGTCGAGCATTGAAGATCTGGACGAAAACGGAACAGAAGAGATCTGGAGCCGCTACGTCCCAATCCCTCCGCCAAAACCAAAAACACCAGCTCCGGCCCCTGCGCCAGCTCCCCCAGCTGATGGATTCTAATAGTAAGTTCTAAGCTGTTCGATTCTTTTCCTCTTGTGGATTTTCTTCAGGTGAATCCATCATTTTTTTCATAGCCAGAGCTTCTTCATTTTCAGGATCAATATTCAAAACCTCATCAATAAGGTTGCGCGCCTCCCCCACCAACTCTCTCTCCACGTACAGGTGGGCCAGTGTCAGCATATAATCAATATTACCCGGATCCATATCCGCGGCGCGCCGAAACATCTTCGCGGCATCCTCAAACTCCTCAAGCGCGTAATGAATCTGTCCCAGACTAAAGAACCGCCCCGGACGCTCCATATCCAGCTCCAGCGCTTTTTTATAATATGTTTTCGCCTCTTCTAGCTTATCCTGGCTAAAGAGAGCCAGCCCCAAATTACTCAACATCATCGGATCATCAGAAATCGATACCACCAACTTCTTATAAACCGTTTCCGCCTTTCCAAACTCTCCATCGCGTAAATACAAAAACGCCAGCTTCTTATACGCTTCAATACAACTTGGATCCAACGCCAGAGCTTGAATAAGAGCTTTCTTCCCTTCTGCATCATCCCCTCTTTTCAGAGCGATTTCTGCCTTTCTCACAAGGCTGTCCGCTTTCGCAACATTCTTCTCATCCACCTCTTCCCGCGAAGGAATAAACTCCTCTACCGTCACCTCAGAAGGTTTTTCCGGGCCGCCATGATGGCGAAAGAGATTCTTTGGACGGAAAAACAACTCAAAAACTTTAATTCCCTTTTCCACCTCCAGATATCGTCGAAGGAAAATCAATCCCAGCACCAGAATTCCGCCAATAATAACTAAATCTTTCATATTGTAAGCATCATATTTTCGAGCAGGAGGCGGGCATTTATATTCCGCTGCAGTAAGTATTGTGCCTCCATCACTTTATCCAAAAGTTGCAAAATCTTATCGCGGCCCAATATAGCACGTTTTCCCTCAGCATTCACGAGAAGTTCACGTCGCAAAACCACCTGGAACACATCCAAAAACTCCTTTAAAAGACTATGCCCATCCTCTTTTGCAGCTTTCGTCAGCTCTTCTATGTATAGAAACTGCTTAGTCCGATCCGGTGCCCGTAAAAACTGCTCAACATCCTCATACATGGTTCGATACCGCTCAAACAGCTCCCGGTCATCAAGCAAATCAAGAGCTTTCCCGGGCCTTCCCAGCGCCATTTCTGCAACTGCCGCAACCATATCCTCTTCAATTAGAGGATGCATTTTTCGCATCAAATCAACGACAACTTCATCCGCCAGGCGGCCAAATTTCACCATCCGTACCCGCGAAAGAATCGTCTGAATCACATCCTTCACATTGCTCGTGGTTAACAAAAACACCGTATCCCCGGTTGGATCTTCCAACGTTTTTAAAAGCGCATTACTCGACTCAAGCGTCATGCGCTCAATATTTTGCATTAAAAGGATCTTCTTCGGACTTTGTCCCGACATATTCAACCGATCCATCAATTTTCGCACCGTCTCAATCTTCACAGTATCGCCATCATCAGCCATTTCGATAGTATCACCGTGATACCCTTTCTCGATCTCCTTACAAACATGGCATTCTCCGCAAAAATTCCCTTCACACTGCAAAATATGAGCCATCCGTTTGGCCACGGCAAACTTCCCCACAGACTCCGGGCCCGCAAACAAATAAGCATGCGAAACCTGCCCACGCGTAAGATCGTCTTCCAGCAGTTGCAAAGACGTGTCGTGCCCCAGAATATCCCAATTATATGTGAGTGCCATAACAATTATTGAATCCGATCCCACTCCCGGCCTTGTCGGGCCAAAAGCTCGTCTGCCCGCTCAGGTTCCTGCATTAACTGCTTTACCAGTCGCTCCAGACGAACCCGGTTCTGCGAGCCCTTCACCAAGATAGTATCATGTTTTTGGACGATTTTTTTCAAAAAGTCTGCGGCCTCTTTGGCATCATTGAAATGGTTGGACTGGCTCTCCAAAAAGCCATTTGTGCGCGCTTCCTCCTGAATAAACTTCGCAAAATCCCCAACCGTCACCAGCATATCAGCTTTATCCGCCACATACTTTCCAATCTCCCGATGCTTTTTCTCCGCCACCTTCCCCAATTCATTCATATTTCCAAGAACCGCAATCTTGCGTGCCGGACTTTCACTCAAAATATCAATCGCCTGAATAACCGCCTCTGGCGAAGCATTGTACGAACTATCAATAATGAGCGACTCTTTTATTCCCGGAATCGGATTCATCCGTCCTGCCGGCAATTTGTACTCTCGAAGTGCCGAAACAGCCTCTTCAAGCGTAAATCCTTGTGTCAAAGAGACAGCAATTGCCGGTAAAAGAACATAAATCTGAAACGATCCCAAAACCGGAACAGTGGCCGAAGCAACCTGGTCTTTATACTGAAGCACGAAAGAAAGCCCTTCCATTGAATGCTGTGCCTGCACAACCCGAACATCCGCCCATTCAGCCCATCCATACCACAGCGTTCGACACGGAAGTTGATCCTTCAGCGCCACAATATGCCCATCATCCGCATTCAAAACCGCGATCCCTTTCTCTGGCAAACTTTCCACAAGTTTTTTCTTTTCGTTAAAAATATCATCCAGATCTTTAAACTGATCCTCTGCCAGATGCACCGGCTTAATATTGGTCATCACCCCAACCTGTGGATGAATGAGTTTGAGCAATTCATCCATATCCCCGGGTTTATCCACACCCATCTCAATCACCAACATCTGCATGTGCCGGCCACCAATAAACGCTTTCCATAAGGCTCCAAAAATCGTTTTCAGCCATTTGGTCGGTGATGAAAATCCCGAATCCTGTTCAAGGATTGCGAGCGGCAGACCAAACTCAGTATTGTAACTTTTATTACTCTTAAAAGTCTGATATCGCTGCTTCAGAATGGTAAAAATAGCATCTTTGGTGCTCGTTTTCCCTACCGAGCCGGTTACCCCCACAATAAACAGTCGGAGACGTTTGAGTCGGATACGGGCCAACCCTACCAATAAGCGCAAAACTGCATTTCTTAGAAACGATTTCATTGTTGTATTTCTAATAGCGAAGAATATAAAAGCATAAAAACCAAAACAGTGCAAGTTCTGCAGCTCTTGAATTCACATCAAAAAAAACGCACAATAGGCCAGCAATGTAACCAAAAAAACTATGAAAACACGAATAGCACCGCTCTTTGCAATCCTTTTCACCCTCACAGCATTCCTGGCCGGCTGCGATACCGAAGCCCCAGCTACAACAGATCTCAACACCGGGACAACCCAAACAGACTCATACTCTAACACCCAAGAAACCATGGAAGAACCAACTGTCACTACTCCACAGCTCACAGAAGCAGCCCAAGCTCAGCTCGCGGCACCACAAGCCGGAGACAAAATTGCCGTCATTGAAACCGAAAAAGGAACTATTAAATTCAAACTCTTCACCGACCAGGTCCCGGAAATAAGCAAGAACTTTGAAGAGCTTGCCAACGCCGGTAACTACAATGGAACTCCTTTCCACCGCGTTATGCAGGATTTCATGATCCAAACCGGAGACTTTACCAACAAAAATGGAACGGGAGGATACAGCTACAAAGGTGAAGGAACCATCCTTCCAGATGAGATTGTCCCGGAACTCAAGCACCTTTACGGTACCGTTTCTATGGCCAATCGCGGACCAAACACCAACGGAAGCCAGTTTTTCATCGTCACCAACGAAAACGGAACCGCATTCCTGGACGGAAGTTACACCATTTTTGGACAGGTTTTTGAAGGGATGGACGTAGCAGAAGCCATTGAAGCGCTCGAAATCCCGGGCACAGAAAGACCAAGCGAAACCGTGACCATGACCGACGTGAAAGTCATGGAATACCAACCAGAGTAATGCAGGCAACCATTCATATTAAAGGTCACGTCCAAGGCGTCTTCTTCCGGTCAGCAGCAAAAGAAGAGGCAGAAGAACGTGGCCTTTTTGGTTGGATCAAAAATGAAAACGATGGATCAGTTTCAGCCTGCGTTGATCGACTGGTGTAATCACGGTCCATCCACTCGATAACTCTGACGGTTGACAAAACGGGTAAAAATATGCAAAATATAAAACCCATTACGTCTAAACTATGGAAGCAAGAAAGGAGCCCTCAAGAATAATCACACCAAACACGATCCCGAAGAATGTAAAAAGAGTGTACATCCCGGGTGAAGTACAGCAACTTTTTCGAAAAGAAATTCTTGCAAAAAAGGGAGTCGACATCGACAGCACTACAAACGAGGTTGTCATCCCGATTACAAGAGAGATAGAAGAGGTCTGCGAATCGGTCCGTGATCGTGTAGTTTGGGGCATCTACGGATCGGATGGAGAGCTAAGGCACATTACAGAAATAGGAGACATTGGTCGTTTAACAACAAAAGATGCCAAGTCTTTCAAGACGCTCTATATGGATGGACTTAAAAGGCAACCAGAAGTATTTGGGAGCACTTTTCAAGCGGTGCGCCTTAACCGCGTAAAAGACTTTCAAACCTTTATCGACGAAAACTATGTAACGGGGGCAAAGCACCATTACCATGATGAAAACGGCAAATTGCAGGAAGGTTTGGTGGGAATGGCAACATTAACGAGGGAAACAGGAATGAGGTCACACCGGGCATGGTTTGGAAAACTTTACGTCCGCAGAGCCCATAGAGGCCGTAAATTAGGACAGGATATCACCTATCACACTCTTGATCACGCAGCGAAACAGCGAGACATTGCTATTGTAAGCCTAAAAGTCACGACGACCAATGAGGCAGTCATCCCATTTTATAAAAGTATCGGATTTGCAGAAGGAGAAATCGAATACGATGCAGCCCGTATTGATGGATACTCTTACGACTGGCTCACCATGCAGCTCGACATGGATACATACCGGGAAATTCGTGAAAAACAAGGATTATCCATCCATGAATAACGGCCTATCAGCAGAAATTTAAAGCTCTGCTTTCGCGACCTCTACAACCTTTTTGAAGATTTCTGGATTGTGAACGGCAAGATCAGCCAGATGTTTTCGATCAACAACCACTTTTGCCTTCAAAAGACCATGAGTGAATCGGCTGTAGTTCATACCCTCAGCACGAACAGCTGCGTTAATACGGGTAATCCAAAGCCGTCGCATATCGCGCTTTCGTCGTTTTCGCCCAATGTACGAGTTTTGCCCCTGCTTCGCATGAGCACTTTTAGCCCATCGGAACAGTTTGCTTCGAAGACCTTTGAATCCTTTCGTCTTCTTAAGAATCTTTTTATGTCGACGTCGAGTCGTTGTTCCTCCTTTTACACGCATAACAAAAAATTAAGTAGTGTGTGGTAGCATCAATTTAATATTCTTCTCATTTCCCTTATTAGTGGCTTGTCCGCCAGTATTCTTCTTCTTTTGTCGCTTTGATTTGTTAATCAAAAGATGGTTTTTAGCCGATTTCTGAAGACGGATCTTTCCGCTTCCAGTAACTTTAATTCTTTTCGCTGCTGATTTTCGTGTCTTTTGCTTCATAATAAAAGTTATTTTTGTGGCACCAGAATCATAAACATCGTGTATCCCTGTTTCTTGGGAGGATGATCAAGGTGCGCTATATCTTTCAATGAATCGTAGAAAAAATCAAGCTTTTCTTTCGCGATATCCACATGTGCCGCTTCCCGACCACGAAAAACCAGTGTCACCTTCACAATACATTGCTTGTCCAGGAACTTTTTGGCCTGCTTGATCTTAGTTTCCATATCGTGCTTATCGATCCGGAAAGTTAAGCGAATTCCCTTCATTTCTCCCTGCTTTTGTTGCTTTTTATGTTTTCTATCCAGTTTTGCTTGTCGGTATTGATGTTTTCCATAATCCAAAATCTTACAAACAGGAGGCTTCGCCTTCGGCGCTACCTCTACAAGGTCCAAGCCAGCTTCCTCGGCTAATTTTAAAGCTTCTTCGGTCTTTCTAACCCCTAATTGCTCACCTTCTGCGTCAATAAGTCGCACTTCAGGAACACGAATCTGTTTGTTGGTACGAAGTTCTTTACTAATGGGAAATAAATGATGGTATACAAAGCAAAAGGGATGATAAAGCCAATAACCCTCATTGTCAATGAGGGAAAAGAGAAACAGAGAGAGAAAAAAACGCTACCCCCGCCCAACTCTTACGAGTGGGCGGGGGCCTTGGACTACTCAGCCACGGCAGCAGCCTTGGCACCCTGGCGCTTGGTTTCGGGGAGCTCGTCATTCTGGCTTTTCCGAATCGCCTTGGCGATGAGCGGAGGAGCAATGAATGTGGTCGCGATGACCACAACGACGGCGATGGCAAACGATTTCTCGTTCAGCACGCCGTAGCTCTTTCCCAGATTGGCGAAGATCAGACCGACCTCGCCACGCGGAACCATGCCGAAGCCAACGAGGGACTTGTTCGTACCCTTGCCAGCCGCGAATCCGCAGGCATATTTGCCCACGAACGCCACGATGGTGAGGCCACCGGCCATCAGGAGCACCTGTGGATCCTTGAAGACCCGCAGATCCACCGCCATGCCGGTGACAATGAAGAAGATCGGAACGAAGAACTTGGTCATTCCCTCGATCAGATCCTCCACATGCCCTTCCCGTGCATGTTCGGCTTCCAGCTCCAGTTCCTTCTGCACGCGCTTGCCCTCAACGAGGCCGGCCCACAGCTTGAGCTTTTTGGCGATCTCCGGTTCCTCGAACTTCTCGAAGTGCACTGCATCCAGGACCAGCCCGGCTGCAAACGCACCCACGATCGGCTCGAGCCCCGCGAGGACCTTGGCACCGTAGGCGTAGAGCCCACAGAACACCAGTGCCATCGCCATCTTCATCTCCGGACCGGAGTGAAGTCGGCTGAAGCCTTTGCTGATAGACGGAGCAAGCAGACGGCCCAGAAGGATCGAAACCCCCAGGAATCCGACTGCCTTGACCACGGCGATGGCGATGAAGCTTCCGCTCACCTCCCCGCCCTGAGCCACAGCTGACAGCACGCCGAGAATCACCAGTCCGATGATATCGTCGACCACAGCTGCTCCAAGCACGATCCGGGTCTCTGTACTCTTGAACTTGAAGTTGTCGAAGACCGCAGCCGTAATCCCGACTGAAGTCGCCGCCAACGTCGCGCCGAAGAACACGTAGACGAGCATCGAATGCCCAGGCAGAAGGAAGTAGGTGAACGCGATACCTCCGGCCACCGGAAGAACCACCCCCACAACAGCGACAAGCGTTGCTCGACCGCCGACCTCCTTCATCTCATGGATGTTTTCCTCCAATCCGCTCTTGAAGAGCAGGAGAATCACACCCACCATAGCAACCCAATGCAAGATCGGGTCGCTCTTGGTCGTAGCCACAAAGTTCCCGAAGGAACCTTGCAGCAACCCCAGCGCACCCACGGCAACTCCAGCCAGGAGCTCCCCCAGGACGGCCGGTTGCTTGATGCGATTGGCCAGGCGGCCACCCAGACGGGCGGCAAACAACAGGGCAATCACAAACACAAACACTTGGAGCGCGTGCTCCTCATGTCCATGCTCCTCCCCACCAGATGCCATCGCACTGACCGAAGTCAGAAACGCCAACAATCCGGCAAAGGTTGCAATGATGGTTTTCACGTGAGAAACGCTCCTTTCCAGCGTTGTGAGAGTATGCGCCCCGCGCCTATTTTCTCTCTCTGTCAAACATCAGATGTGGAATGCCCCTTTCAAGGCCTCCACGAAGTCTTGTCTCATATGCCGGTTTAGGCGAGCACCAGCGCTCCCTTTCCCTAACATACGAGCCAAAAACTATACTACAAATTGGCCAAAAAGCAACCCTAAAATTTTTCCAGAAGCATGGAAATCACAGAATTCTACGAAGCTATCATGTCTTTTCGAAAACCGTAAAAAATGGTAAAATAAAAAGATAGTATGTACATCCAAATGATAAAATCCTTACAAAAAGGTATTAGTACCGCCTTCATTGTAATGTTGAGTGTTATGGGCCTTGGTAGTGCGTCTTTAGCAGCGCCCCCTCCAGGAACAACCACGGCTCCTTATACTGTTTCCTACAGCGCCCGACTCACCGACGCCGTGGGAACCCCAATCACAACAGCACAAACCGTCCGCTTTAGTCTTTGGACCGATTCAGATTTCGATGCGGGGGACCTTTTGGGAACAGGCGCCATCGACCCAGGCGCGGCTGGCTATGCCGGTTGGGTCGAAGAGCACACAGTCACTCCAGACACCAATGGACTCTTCCACGTAGATCTTGGAACAATCACAACTCTCCCAAATGTAACATCTTCAACACACGTTTATCTTCAGGTGGATGTAAAACCGGATGCTTCCCCAATCACAGACTACGAAGTTATTGATCCAACAGGATCAACAGCAGACACCACCGATCGACACATCCTCAATTCCGCTTTTTACGCTATTAATGCCGATACTGTCGACAATGCCGATGTTGGAACCGGACCTGGGAACCTGGTAACACTCGATGGAGCCGGGCTTTTCGATGTAGCCTACATTCCAGGCGGGACCAATGCCGACTCATTTGTTATCGATGCCGATGATTCCGTCGCGGCCGGAACAATCCCTCTTATATTTGGAACAACTCTTGCTCAAGTCCTTGAATACGACATTGGCAACTCATACTTCAATTTTTCAGACGACGTGAACATTACCGGCGACCTCACTGTCACCGGAAACGCCAACTTCTCAGGATCATCAGAATTCCATATGCGTGAAGTTGCAGACGAAGCCGCAGCTGACTGTACCACCGTCAACGAACTCGTCCTCGATACCACAGAAAACCGCATTTACGTCTGTACCGCCACAGGCTCACCAGGAACATGGGCCGCGACCGGAGGAGCAGGAGGAACGTATGCCCAGAGCATTGTGATAGAACCGGAATACGAAGATGGAGTTATTGTTGCGGACGGATCCGACAATAAAGGAAAAATCGAATCCTTCTTTATAGATACGGATGGTGACCCGGGAAACGCCAACTTTAATTACTACCGTTGGACTACCAGACAATCATCCCTGCAGGACATTGATCTTGTTGTCCGTGTTGACCTCCCGGACGGATTTACCGGATTCCAGGCAACACCAGTAGAGCTGACTTATCGAACAGCCGATGGCGTAGTAACAACCAACCACATAGATGTAGAAATAGAGGATACAGCCGGAACAGCAATTCCACTGGTGGGAGGAACAGACCTCACATCAGCTGGAGCCTTTACAACAAGCGGAATAACCTTTGGAGGAGTCCCAACATTTACAGCCGGTGAACAGATAACTATAAAACTACGACCACACACAACCAGCTCCGGATATACCGATGTTGGACGCATCATTATAAATTATGTCGGAAATTAAATTGAAATACTGGAATAATGACAAAAGTGTGGTATAATATACTGAATATATAAAATTAATCTCACCCTTTACTATGCAAAACAAAAAGCATACATGGCTCAAAAAGGCCATTAATACCCTTGTTCTCACCATGATGGTTACGAGCAGCGCAACAGCGCAGGCAGCCATCCTTTTCCAGGATGATAACTTTCACGACATTGCATCTGATGCAATCCTCATTGATTTCGATGGAGCCGGTGCCAACGACACCGCTATCCAGTTCGGAAATGATGCCGTTGCAACAGAGAATGGAACCATTAACTGGAATATCACGACCAACACCTTTGAATTCGACAACAGTGTTGATGTCACCGGAGACCTTAGTGCCAACGGAGATGTCGACTTTTCTGCAGCAACACAAACCCGACTTCGTGAAGATACAGATCCAAACACCAACGCGGATTGTGCCGTTATAGGTGAGTTGATTGTTGACACAACTGATGAAGAACTCCAAATCTGTACAACACCAGGAAGTCCCGGTGTATGGGCACCAGTAGTGGCTGCTTCTACAGATGCGGATACACTCGATGGACTCGATTCATTGCAGTTCCTCCGAAGTGATACATCAGACAACTTCACATCTGGAACGCTTACAACAGATGCTGGAACAACCCTCGACGTTAACGGAGTTGCAGATTTCAGCGGAGCCACTCGATTCGCGATGGCTGCAGGAGCAGCAGATCCAGGAACTTGTACAGAAGGAGATCTCTTCTATAACACAACAACAAACGAACTTCGTGTTTGTACTGCAACAGACACATGGTCAACAGGGGGACCACAAGACTTTGAAGATGTCTATGGAGCAGACGCAGACAACACCCTTACAACTTCAAACGGAGATTTCAACATCGCAACAGGAACGGGTGAGTTCGATGTTACCTCAACAGGACTCATCGACTTCAATGCAGACAGCTTTGATATCGACCTCACTGGAGGATTCTTCGTAAATGCTGGAGCTGCATCAAACATTACAACTTCCGCTGGAGCTCTCACTCTTGAAGCGACAACAGATGACGTGAACATCACAGCAGGAGACGACATCGTCTTCGACGACGCACAGCTCACTGCCCCGGTAACCCTTACCGAAGCCGACACAGGCATCGACGCAACTTTTGGAACAACCGGTATTATTGACGCCCTGAACTCCCTCACATCAACTGCTACAGGGGAAGGTGCTTCAAACGTTGGTATCGAAGATGCTGGAGGATACTACACCGGAGCAGACGTAGAAGCTGCCCTTCAGGAGCTTGGAGCTGTTTCTGGATCAAACGCGCCAAACAACGAAGTTCTAACTTTCTATCCAGAATATCCAGATGCAACCATCTTCCAGGATGGAAGTAACAATAAAGGAAAGCTTGAAGCTCTCTATGATGATGCCAACAGCGAACACTACTACTCATGGACAACCAAGAAAAATTCAGCGCAAGACATCGATATTCGATTCCGATTCCCTCTCCCGGCAGACTTCCTTGATGTGAACGATTTCACATATCGATATAGAACCGGTTCAACAACCGAAGCTGACAATGATGTAGAAGTAACAGTTGTAAACGTCACAGACGCTGCAACATGTGGATCAGACACAACCAATGGATCAGCCAACGTATGGGCAACAGGAACTATTGCAGAAGCAACACTTGAAGCGGGATGTACAGGTGGTTCAGCACTTGATGCGGGCGATATCATTGAGATCGCAGTGAAATTGATCGACGCAACAAACGCTGCCGCAACATTCGCGGACATTGGATTCCTTTCACTCGGATACGACAACTAGGAATCATAACAGAGTTAAAGAAAAGCCTCCTTCAAAAGGGGGCTTTTTTGTTGCAGAACAAAGAGTGACAATTTCATGACGAAGGCCCCATCCTCATAGAGGGGAAGCCTTTTTATGGTATAATGTAAAGACATATTGCCATATGAAGAAAACTTTTTTTCGACAACTTATTTTCTTTTCACTCCTGCTTTGCCTTTTTGGTGGACAGCAGAAAGCTGACGCGCGAATCCTTTTTCAGGATGATGATTTCAGTGATGTTGAGTCAGATGGGATTATTATCGATGCGATTGGTGATGCCGGCGGAGATATTATCATTCAATTTGGGAGCCTCATTGGTGAAACGCTCAGCTGGAGCGCCGGCAATAACCGGTTTGAATTGAGCGATGATCTGGACCTCACCAATAACCAGCTCACCACTGCACGCCTGGAAAATGTCACATCTCTGCCAGGTGGAGGTGCAGGACTTGGCGCAGGAGGAATTGGACGAGTAGTAGAACTCACGGTAACAGACAGCACGGCGCCAGGATGTACGGTTTCACCCAACTGTACGCCCGGTACATATACATGGAATGGAACGAGCTGGAATGTCCTCAGTGGCGGAAGTCTGAGCAGTGGCGGATTCGCACAAACAGTAACCGTTGCAAAAAGTGGAGGAGACTTTACGTCCATTAAAGCAGCAGTGGACTCAATCACGGATGCGACAGCTCTCAAACGATACGTCGTCCAGGTTTATCCAGGAATTTATCCCGAAGCCCCAATTACGGTTCCGGACTATGTGAGTATCAAAGGTTTGGGAAATCTGAGTAACATCATCGTTGTTGCGGCTGTCCCAACAGGAACTCTGCTTGACGCCGGATCGAACACACTTATCGAAAACATTTCTTTAACAGGAGCCTCTGGCGCTGGTGGTATTTGCGGACGGGCCGATGGAGTAACAGCATTTGATTTTGTTCAGTTAGCCGATTGCGAAACAGGGATTTTGGCTACAGGAAGTTCAGCATCTGTCCGGGTATTGAATGTTGCCGCCCAGACCGGAACCTTCACCGACATTGTAAAGTATGAAGGAGGAGCAGCAGGAGGAATGAGTCAGTATGCCGTTACTGGTGCAACCGCAGATAACGCGCTGGTTGTGAGCGGAAGTGGAACACAAATCGCAATCGCCAACGCGGCCATAAAAGCGCCACTCGTCACCAACGGAATTTTTGTAAACGACAGTGCCAATGTTGAAATTGGAAATGTAACAGTGCAGTTCACAGGCAACGGGCTTCGCATTGGTCCAACAGGATCAAGTGTCGTCAACGGATCCGGAGGAGTTATAACCAACAACCAAACCTACGACATCTTTTCTGAATCAACAACAAGCAGCATCTACTATTCAGGTGTTGTTGCCAATAAAAACATGTTCAACATCCCTGCGGCCATGACCAATGTCATCACATTTAACGACAACACTATTGATGACGAAGCTCTGAACGTCCTTGGTGAGCTCAATGTGGGAATCCCTGAAGAAGGACAAGAGTCGCTCTTTGGTGAAGGTGACAGTTATACCGATGGGATGCTTGTGTATGCCTATAACGGCAGCACTTATTCAGATGTAACAACTGCGGCACAAAGTGCAACCGGCTCAACATTCAGCTATCCAGGAACCGGTGTTAATAACGCGCTCTACATCTCAAGCGATCGTCAGGATAGCCTTGGAAACTATGTGAAATTTGGAGGATATCGATACCTCACAGCTGGAACAGCAGCCAGCGGAGGGGCTATTGTCCATGAATACTGGAATGGATCATCATGGACACCATTCAATGTTATGTGCCTCCACTCAACGCTCCTTTATCGCTACGATAACTCATGCCACATTCGAGCAAACAGCAATGAATACGCACTCTTCGACAACAACATGAAGTCAAACTGGACCCTCAGCGATCCTCCTTCAACCGGAACAAATCGCTACTGGATCCGCATACGAATCACATCCTCCCTCAGCACGGCTCCCCTGTTCGAACAGTTCAAAATCAACCCAAATTCCACTCAGATTAATAGTGCCGGTACTTTTACATTCCTTGGAGATTCCCGTTATCGAAAAACATTCGTGAACAGCCCAGAGATGGTCTTTTATGGAGAAGGATCAAATACGCCGGATAACACAACCTTTACGGTTGGAAGTGGAGGAGGATCCTTCACTGTGGATCGGGCCAGATCAGCCTTTACAGGCTTCTTCTTTTTTGTGGAAGAACTGGCGGGATCAATAACATTACCTCGCGGAATAGACACGTCCAGCCCGATCACCGTCCGCATTTATTGGAAAAAGAGCAACAACAATGGAGGAAATGTGCAGTGGAAGTTGGACTATGCCCTTGCCGGAGCTCAAAATGTACAGGTTGTTGATGGATCAAACATTCCAACAGCTCCACGATCCAATGCCCAGGATATAGACACTGTCACCACAACAACCATCGAAACAGCACCTGCCGGCGTTGGACTCAACAGTGATGAAATCATTCTTTCCGAATTCACCGTACCCATTAATATTAGTGGCTATTACGAAGGAGATCCGCTCTATATGCGACTCTATCGTGACCCCGCTGACGGAGACGACACGTACGGCAGTGATGCTGTTATGGTTGGATTCGAAATGAGTGGTGTTTTCTGGACACTTGGCGAAAAACTCTAAAGATGAAAAAACTCCTTGCCACAATTGGAACAATCGCACTCCTCGCCTCGGCGGCTCTCACTGCGCAGGCAGAAAGCTACATCACCTCCATTTTTTTGGCCCTGGATGATGGAGGGCCGATCACAACAGAACAAACTATCCGGCTAAGCCTTTGGAGTGATGGAAGGATAGAATCCGGGGATGTCAGTACGGGAGTTCTCAATACCGGTGCCATTAATTATGGAGGCTTTAATGTAGAACTCACGCTTACACCCGACAGCTTTGGGCGCTTAAGCATACCTTTCAGTAGTATCACCAACTTTCCCGAACTGACCGCGGCAAATCAATTCATGCAGATAGAGTATAAAGACTCTGGAGATCCCGTATCCTCATATGTTCTCTACACAGAGACATACATCGACAGTACCACACTAGACCGTTTCCCTCTAATTGAAAATGGTGTCTCAAATTTCCAGGAACTCTATACCAACGGTGCAACAGATGCCGACACATTCACGCTCGACAAAGATAACGACGCCACGGATGTTGCCATCCAGTTCGGGGAAACATTGGCAGAAGCTATTAACTGGAGTTCCAGCAACACCCGTTTCGAAATCTCTGACGATACACGGATTGAAGGGAACCTCGCAGTTCTAGGACAGGGGTTCATTGCCGATGACCATAGTGCCGCCAACAGCGATGGCTACCTCAATTTTGGAAGAAACGGAAGCAACTGGGAGCTTTTAAGCTGGAACAGTTCAGCCCTTCAATTTGAGCTTTCCGACGATTTAAGCATCTCAGGAGGGCTAGAAGTAACAGGAGACATAGATTTCAACCTGAATGAGGCAATCGGACTGAGGCTCGAAAACCTTGCTTCAGCACCAACCTGTGATGGCTCCGCACAAGGATTAATATACTACAGCACCGCCGATGGGGGCTCATATATCTGTGACGGTGCGGGCACATACGCCGGCATTACCGACACATTTGTCGGCCACTACCATAACGGATCTCCAGCAGGAAACATCATCACCGCAACCGTCGACAATGAAGTAACCGACGGAGAAAACACAACATTGTATCTCACCGACGATGGCACAGTTAGCGGAACGCTCCTCTTTTCATCGGTTTATCATGTTTCAATTGCCGCTTCAGAAATCCAAACATTGGCCGACGCCCCAATAATGGCCGGTTATTCATATAATTCCGGAACAGGACTATTGACCGTTAAATTTCTCGAAAGCGCGGGGATCCTCTTGGGAGGGCAGGGATTGGAAGCCGAAGAAGCATCCACCCCAATCACTATTTTCGTCATAGGAACGTAAAAGACAACATAGAGCTATAATAGTCAACTCTAAATGGGTCTTTCATAGAACACTGAAAGCATTCTTTCGTGAAAAAGAATGAAATTTTTGATATAATTTTATGATAAAATCATGACACTTTGAAGAGGGTCATGACAGTCATAAAAAGCAGCTTCAATAAAATGAAAAGAACAAACATATTAGCGACACTGGGAATAGCATGGCTGCTTTCAGCAGGAACATCCTTCCATCAAACAAACGCTGCCATCCTTTTTCAGGATGACTCATTCGCAGATGTTGAATCAGGAGGGCTGGTCCTCGACTTTTTGGATCAGGCAACCGGAAACATCACCATCCAGTTTGGAAGTACACTGGGAGAGTTTATCCAATGGAATGCGACAGATCTTCGATTTGAAATAAGCGATGACATTGACCTCAACAGTAACCAAATTGTTGAAGCCCGCGTGGAAAATGTTACAGCCATGCCTGGAGGAGCTCTTGGGCTGGGAGTTGGTGGAACAGGACGAATCGTGCAGCTCACTGCTGTTGATTCTATCGCACCAGGATGTACAGGCCCAAACTGTCAGCCTGGAACCTATGCCTGGAGCGGAACCACGTGGATTGGATTGACTGGAACAACCAACGTTTCTAACGCTACAAAAGTAGTAACCGTTGGACCGGTTGGTCGTGACTACACCACCATTGCCGACGCAGCAACCTACCTCAATACTGTGTCAGCCGGAATCATGCTGGTAGACCCTGGAACATTTTCCATAACAACAGCAATCGACCTGGAAAACATTGAAATCGTTGGAAAAGGAAACAACCTCACAACAATAGATATTTCAGCAGCAGGAAGCCTTCAAATCATTAACAGCGCTTTCAAAGACCTCACCATCGATGTCGACAGCGGCATTGCAGCTACAAGTGGCCTGGATGTGCAGCAAAACGGCTCATACGACAGCGCCATTAACTTTCAACGCGTAGATTTCGTTGTTGGAAGCGGAAAAGTAGCAATCGACAGCACTGCCGGAACGCCACCGGTCACAGACATCGATTTTATCAACAGTACCCAAAGTGGCGGAGCAGGAAATCTCCTTCTGTCAGTCTCTTCATCCGGACTCGACAACACCTCCACCATTCTGGTAGACGACCAACTTGGCGTAAATCCACTCAGAATCGCTGACTGGGATGTCACCATTATTGGTGGAGGAAACGTCCTCACATCTGGAACGATCTCAACCGTTCCAGACAGAACCATTTACGTATCGCCGGGAATGAACATTCAGGGCGCAATCGACAGCCTTGGATCAAGCGGAGGAACGATCAAACTCCTCATTGGGACCCACAGCATCACCGCTCCACTTATCATTACTTCAAACGACATTACGCTGGTTGGAGAAGGATCAGGAACAATCCTCTCTACTACATCAGGATCATGGACAGGAGGAACAGGCGAAAACAACGCCACCATTCAGGTTGGAGTGTCAAACGGAACAGCTCCGGTCAGCAACATCACCATCCAGAATTTTCAGATGGAGGTTGGAGCAAACACACACGGAATTTCTATCAATGGAGGATCAGAAAACAAAGTCATGGACATGGTCGTAACATCTACAGGAGCCAAAACATCAACGCATACAGCCATTGTCTTTACCGATGGATCCGCAACCATTGGGGAACGATTCACGGCAACAAGAAACATCATCAACAACAGTGCCCCTGCCAACCGCTGGGTGGATGGAATCCATTTTGACGGGAACGCTGATTTTGCCGGCCAGCTCTTCGGTTATGGAAATGGAATCCAGGACAGTATTATCTCCGAAAATATCGTTTCCGAAGCAGCAGAAACCTCATACGCGTTTTCACAGGTCTCTGCCTCTTCAGTCTTTTCAAACCGTGCCCGGAATCTGGCCTTTTCGCCAACAGCTTTTGGTATGTTCTTCAACGATTGTGCCGATGTGATAATCATTAACAATACTGTGGAAGGCGCGAACGCAACAGCAACAGGAATCTCACTATTCGACAATGTGGACAATACCAGCGTTATTGGAAATGCTGTACGCGGAGGACCATCAAGTTTCAGCATCGGTATAGCGAATAATGCTGCAACAAACGCCGGAAATATTATTGCCGACAACCAGTTTTCAAGCGTCACGACAACCATTGTGGATGCCGGAACCAACGCCAAACTGGAAACCAACCATCATCGTGCTACAGCCAACCCAACAGTGAACGACGATATCAATGACGGATACGACGTAGGAACATTCTGGATTAACACCGCCACAAACCTCACCTTTATCAACGTTGATTCAACCGCTGGAGCCGCTAGCTGGGTGGCTGTTGACTATCGATTTGCCGTCTCCACTCCACCAGCAACCTGCAACGCTTCATTCGCGGGACAAACATTTATGGACACCGATAGTGGTATCGTCTACGTCTGCGACACCAGCAATGGCCGCAACAAATGGCTTTCAACACAGGATAACGTCATTTTTGGAGAACAGAGCGGAAACTGCGGAGCCGGAGACAGTCCAGGCAATGAAGATGGGTGTGCCGTTGACTGGGGAAGTTCACTGGGGCCAGACAATGCCACTAACGTCGGATTTTACATTCCTCATGACATCACTGTCACAGGGTTCGGATTTTCCGCCGATAACGACTCATGCTTCTTCGGATCTTTCGACGTAGAGGTCTGGTCAACGGGAAGCAGCAGCGACGACAATAACTATAGTTTCGACACCAATATTGCTACCGGACTCACCGGACAAGCGCACAATGCCAATAATCTTAATATTGATATAGACGGAGGCCAATACATTCTTTGGGGTATCGATAACAATTGTACCCAAACAATCGATGACTGGAATGTAGTTCTCTACTACCGAACTCACCACACATAATCATCATGATAAAGAATCTGAATACTGGCTTTTTGAAACAGCATTGAGTATAATAGGTTATACGTTAGTGCAAGGAATAACTTTTTTATATGAGAAAAGCTATCAGTATTATCACCAGTGCTCTTTTTGCGGTGGGAACCATGGTTCCGGCTGCGTTAGCGTTTCCTGATGTACCAAAAACACACGAAAACTACCTTGCTATCGAATTTTTAAACCAGTCAGGAGTTGTAAGCGGATACGAAGATGGCACATACAAGCCAGATCAGCTCGTGAACAGAGTGGAAGCTCTGAAGGTTATTTTAGAAGGGAACAACATAGAAATTTCCAGCGAATTTGGAGCAATTCCATTTTCTGATGTCCAGACAGGTGATTGGTTCACGCAATACGTTATGACCGCAAAAGGACTGGGTATTGTTGATGGAAATCCGGATGGAACCTTTGCTCCAGGCCGAGATGTCGCCAAGGCGGAATTTTTAAAGATGCTTTTAAATACCAATGGATTCAAAACCGAAAAATGGGAAGGCGCTCAAATTTTTGCTGATGTCCCAGCCGATCAATGGTACACCCCGTTCATGAACTACTCAGGTCAGGCAGGTCTTGTAACAAAAGACGCCAACAATAACCTCTATCCTGCTGCCGCACTCAATCGTGGAGAGGTTGCAGAAATTATGTACATGCTCAGCATTATTCTAAGTGGAAACAACACACAATTCCTGATCACTCAGGCAGAAAAACAGATGGCACAGATCGATATCTACGTTGGTGACAACAATCCTCTCGCTGCCAAGAGAGCATCCGAGCTGGCCGTAGACATGACACAGCAGGCATACAAAAATCTACCGGAAGATAACGTTGTTCTTGGAGCAGCCAAGATTGCCAGGGCCTACGATTTTGTTATGAACGCCTATCTTTTCGCGATCCAGCAAAACTGGGCGGAAGTAGAAAACTGGTCCAACCAGGCTATTGCAAAATCCACCGAAGCCTGGGAAGTAAATAACGAACTCCAGCCAATCGCCAAACACATTAAAGATCGCGCTAACGAAATAATGGTGCAAATTCCAAGTGGCAGCTAGCTCAGGCTCAGTAAATGAAACAAAAATTTTTGACCGCCATCATAGCGCTCGCAGTAATGGTTGGAACAGGAGTTTCAGCCCCATTGCATCAGGTTGCACACGCTCAAACGTTCAGCGACGTTCCATCGACCAATCCGTACTACAGCTCTATAGAAGCCCTTGTAGCGAGCGGAGTTCTTCAGGGATACCCAGATGGAACATTTAAGCCGAATCAGCCTGTAAACCGCGCAGAAGCTATTAAAATGGTCCTCACAGGCATCGGGGACAAGCCCTCCAATGGACTCTATAACACCGGATTCACAGACGTCCCACTCGATGTTTGGTACGCCGGGTACGTTTTTGAAGGAGCACTCAAAGGAATCATCCACGGAAACCCGGACGGAACCTTTGCCGGATCCAGAACCGTCAATAAAGCAGAGTTTCTGAAAATGACAGAGCAGGCATTCCAGGTGGATCTCTCTCCATACCAAAATATCACAGGAAATATTGCTGCCGATGTACCGGCGGGCACATGGTTCACGCCTTACGTAGGGTATGCTAAAGCGGTTGGATTAATCTACGCGACCGTAGAGGATACACTCTCCCCGGAAAAGCTTCTCACGCGTGGGGAATGTGCTCAAATCCTCCACAAAATGATGTACGTAAAACAGGGGGGATATGTTCAGGAACGTCTCTCTATGGCCGAAGCGAGCATTATAGATGCTCTTTTAAAAGTCTACAGGAACGATATTGATGGAGCTGTCGCGCAGGCGGGTATAGCACTGGAAAGAAGCGAAGAGGCACTCAACATCAACCCAGAATCAGAAACTGTCCAGGCAACACATCTACTGGCAGAGGCATTTCAAAAACTCTTTCAGGCCTATAAAGCTGGAACCTTACAAAGTTACGCGCATGTCGTTCTTTATGTAAACGAAGCCAAATCTTTGGCCGACCAGGCAGTTGAAGTGAGCAGTTCAGCACAATACTTTGCCACGCAGGTACATGAGCATGGAGATAGTCTTTTGAGCCAGGTGAAACTCTAAAGCAGAAGAATACGCTGCAATTGGCCATATATAAAATATATGGTATAATTTAGAGATATCCCTGAAGCCGAAAACAAAAACAAAAAATGAAAACCAAGGCAGGAAAAAGAGCGCTCACAAGCCTATTCTTTGCGATTACAATAATTGCAGCCACTGCTGCTATGCCCTTTGGTGCATCAATAAGCCACGCAGCTATTGGAACAAGCACCAATTACATCATGGATTCAGCTGACATTGTGAACGATGGAGCTGTAGGAACCTCTCCCAGCTACGGTATGACCGGCATAACCGGGGACAACTTTGATGGGGAAGGTTACAGTGACAGTTACAGCGCGTGCGCGGGATTGGTAGAAGAAACATTCGCAGACTGTATTGCACCTGTCCCACCGCCCCCACCGCCAGGTGGCGGAGGAGGAGGTGGCAGCGGCCGCCCTTATCCGGTTGATGGACCACCCGAAGAACCAGAAGAACCGGAGGAGCCGGAAACTCCTGAAGAGCCTGAGAAACCTGAAGAACCAGCTCTTCCACCACCGGATCAACCAGAACTCCCGGGAGTTCCAGGAACACCAGAAACACCCCAGCCAGAAACACCCCAGCCAGGAGAATCAGGCCCAATCGCTTATGTTCCATCAGTAGGCCCGTTCCCTCCAATTGTCGGCGAGGATTTTGTATGGAGAGAGGATGCGTGGTGCGCCGACTATTTTTGCTTTGATAGAAGTCCGGAGGAAAGACAAATACATGGGGCTGCCGTGTCCGAGGTGGCAGTAGCGCCACTCTGGCCGCTCATTGTTTTGCTGATATTGATCCTCTTTATGACAAAAGAAACCTTCTTCCAGAAAGAAAAACGTAAAAAACGGCGATAAAAACTACCGATACGCCGCTCGCCCCTGCAGGGCTCGCGTCAGCGTCAGTTCATCAGCATAATCCAGATCCCCACCAACCGGCAGACCCCGGGCAATTCGCGTAACATTCACATTCAGTGGACCCAAAAGCTTCATGATGTACAGAGCAGTAGACTCCCCTTCCAATCCCGGATTCGTCGCCAGAATAACCTCCACGTCAGACACATTTTCAAAACTTTTCATCCGATCCACCAGGGCTTGAATCTTCAACTGTTCAGGCCCAATTCCATCCACCGGAGAAAGCGCCCCATGCAAAACATGATAAACACCTTTGTATTCACTGGTTTTCTCCAGCGCCACCACATCCAAAATCTCTTCCACCACACAAATCTGCGTCGCCTGACGCAAACTCATCTCCGCATTAAGACAGATCTGACATTTCTCTTCCTCCGCAATATTCCAGCAGACCGAACAAAACTGCAGACCGGTTTTAAGGCTGCCAACCGCACGCGAAAGCTCCTGCACCCGACTGTCCGGCGCGTGCAATAAATGCATCACAAGCCGTTGTGCCGACTTTGGCCCAACTCCCGGCAATCGCGAAAACTCATCAATGAGTGCGCGAATAGATTGTGGAAGAAAAGATGACATCGCAAAAATTATACCAGAAATCGGACGCCACGCTACTCGCTCAACTGGAGCCCATGAAGAACATCATAAAGCTTCACCGGCTTCCGCAATTTCGTATAAGTATTACGAGCAATCATTCGATGAGAC
>JAGQLQ010000030.1 GCA_020429235.1 Candidatus Peregrinibacteria bacterium
AATCCTCCATCGCCGGATATAAAATCTCTTCCACTGCCGGGTTAAGACGATGAATCTCATCAATAAAAAGAATATCCCGCTCACGCAGATTAGAAATAATCGAAGCCAGATCCCCCTGCTTCTCCAGTGCTGGCCCCGAAGTAACCCGAATATTCACCCCCATCTCTCTGGCCATAATGTGCGCCAAAGTAGTTTTTCCCAAACCGGGAGGTCCATGAATAAGCGTGTGCTCCAAACTTTCATCCCGTTTCTTTGCCGCGGCAAGAGCAATACCCAGGCTTTTCTTAATATCTTCCTGGCCAATATAGTCCTTCAGCATATGCGGCCGAAGCCCCTGCTCTATCTGCTGATTATCCTCGTTACTGTCTTCGGGTGACAGTGGCCGCGTCTCCGACGGTTTCCCTCGTTTGATCATGCACAGTGGTATTTAAACTTTCGCCTCTTATTCTATGCGGTTTTAAGCTGAGATGGTAGATAAAATGTTTAATTCCTTCAGGATCGGGCGCATTGGGAAATCGGATGGTTGTACGAGTGGAAGCGGTTTCAAGAGTAAAATCTCCATAATCAAAAGCCTTCAACTTGGCAATGAGTCCCTTTTCATTGGTTTCTATATCCTGAATGTCCACCAGTTCGGCTTCATGCTCTGTATTGCTCAGTGCTCCATTCCAATCAATATATAAAATCCGGCGGTTTGTAATCACAAGGCGATCCAGATAATACAAAATGCTATCGTACATGAGCGCGGCAGTAATCCCGGCGGTAACAACAAAGTAGATCCAGAACATCTGTTGAGGATTCACATTCATACGGAAAAACCAGGCAACAAGATAAAAAGGAAGCCCGGCAACAACAATCTTTGCCCCCCGGATAATACGGGCAGTGATATGGTGATGAAAAACCTTAACGATCTGTTCCCCTTCCTGTAAATGCATACTTCATCATTCACAATGTAAGTATGTATTTTAAAACATATCTTGCTAAAAAATGCAAGTTTTTCCGTGAAGGGGAGATGAAAAACTCTAACCTTTCCAGCCAGCAACTTCAGGCAATTTCTTGAAATCCTCCCACTCGTTTGCCAGTCGGGAAACATGCTGGGTGTGGAATCCGTAAAACTTATCAGCGTTTTGAGCATTTTGAACATACTTCTGAGCATGGTCAAAAGCCGCCCGCCGATGCGGCAAATAGATTGGATTTGGGTCCTCAAACAGCTCACGGGCGTAAACAATAGCCATTCGTGCCAGTTTTACATAAACCAGTGATGCAAGCTGAGCAAAATCTTCGGTCAACTTTGAAACATCCTTCCCTTCAGCCCGCTCTTTTTGAATGGCAAAAAACGTTTCATGAACAACCTGCTTGGCCGGATTCGAATAAATAGCCATATCCGGCATAATTTTTTGTGGCCGATCAAATCCCTTCATATGATCGTTACTGAAAGCATAAGCTCCGAAATCAGGAATAACATGTTCAGAACCAAGGTATCCGGTGTAAAGTTCCTGATGGCTCAGATTCAAAAGCCCGGGACCCATAAGCTCTGTAGCAACCCGTCGAAGTTTATCCAAAGGATCTTTCGGCATCACGCGCTCATAAGCAGCCTTCCGCTCATCTTCCGGCAAGAGCTGGGCACCAGCCACAACACGCTCTACAGGTTTCCCATCAATAGTTGTTGTCCCAAGATTATAATCCTCACCACCTGGCCAATAACGCTCATTGGTAAAGCTTCCTCCATCATAACCCGCAGCCATATTAATCCCCAAAATAGCAGAATTAACAGCCAGTGATTGCCCATGCTTGCTCAGGAACTTATCCCCGCTTTGGTCAAGCAGAGCTTCATTCGTTCCATAAGTATTGGGAGCGATAGCCGCATTCCCCAAATCAACAAGTGATGTAACTAATCCACTTTCCTTAAATTGCCCAAGGGCCTTTCGGTACTCACTATGTCTCCGGCGCACCATCTGCTGATTTTTTGTCGCAAAAGATGTCGCCATAACCGGACCTCCATGCTCCGCAACCTCTCCCTGAAAACCTTTTCCCACATTCCAGGGTTTCATAGGGATCGAAAAAGAGACCTTGGCGCCACGATTTTGTAGCTCCTTTAAAAGAGCTTCAGTATCGGCAATAAGACTGTTAATCGGAGTCTGTGACCAAAATAGAGTTGGATCAAAGTTCAAAGTTGCAAAATCAACATTACCACTATAGTTCTTTAGGGCCGCAAGGCAGTCTTTGGGAGTGTTACCGCCAACATAATCAACTTGAGCTCCACGAAAACCTTCAGCAATCTGCCTACTGCTTTTTCCACCGAGTACCAGAATTTTTTTCCCTTCAACCATAAGCTCTGGCTGTTCAATAAGAGAAGGACGGGCAATTGCCACACGCTGGTCTGCCGATTTTCGCTTCCATGCCTCCACACTCATCGCGTGATTGGATGCAATCTCCGCTGAATGTTGGCGCAAATAGGCTTCACGTCGCTCTTTTGGAATTCGTCGGTACTCCATCTGACTCTTAAATGAAAGATGTTTCCACTTTGGCAGCTTGTCTGGATGAACTGGCGCAGTAGGATGGTACTTATGTTCGTCATACATCTGTGATTCCCAAACTTCCGGATGCTCCAAAACCTCCTTTGCCCTTGGATTGAGTTTGGCAAGTTCAAGATCAACAGGAACACCTTTTGGCCTGTTTTTCATTTTTTCAGGCTCCTGCACAGGTTGATCCAAATGGTCCTGCTCAAAACCCTTTGCGTGATGAAACGCAAACCGTCTTGAGAAAAGCCCTATTTCCAGATTTTTTTGTGGATCAGTCATCCAATCATTATACCACAAAAAAGCCCCTTATTGAAGGGTATCGAGCGAAATATGTTGTCGAGAGAACAATCTGCAACAAGCGAGTGAAGTCTGTACTCGAGGCAATCATATTGAGCAACAGTGGTACGCCCGGGAGGATTCGAACCTCCGACCTTCGCCTTAGAAGGGCGCTGCTCTATCCAACTGAGCTACGGGCGCATAAAATACCCTGGAACTATACCAGAAACCTTTGGAAGAAAAAAAGCAAAGCCTCTCTTCCTAGTTAAAGAATCTTGTTACATCAGTTTCAGAAACCTGAATTCCGCTGGAATACTGTTCTGCTCCACTAACTTTAAGAACAATCAAACGGTAAATCAGATCGGCAACCTCTGCGCGAGTCATGCCGGATTCAGGGTGAAACAGTCCACCATCATGAGCAATCAGATTCTTATCCTTCGCAAATTTCACATACGGCGCAAACCAGGCATCATGCGGAACATCCGCATAAACATCACGGGTAACAGTGGCATCAAGATCCACATCCATGGCAAGAAGAAGCATCTTCAGGAATTCAACCTTGTTGACGGTATTGGCAGGCCGGAATGTACTGTCAGGGTAACCCTCAACAATCGACCGCTCATACGCTGTCGCCACAAAACCGGAATACCATTCACGGGCAGATGTATCAGAAAAAGGAAGATCAGTAGCACTCAAAAGATCAGAATTAATTCCATTCAAAATGAACTTAAGAGCTTCCACGCGGCTCACAACATTATTTGGTTTAAATGAACCATCCGGATACCCTCCAATCACGCCATGATCTTTCAAAAAGCTCACAGATTCAAAATATGCAGAATTGGCTGAAACATCATGGAACATAGCGCCATTCATAGGGCCGGATTCTCCAGAAATAGTTCCATCAGTCACAAACAGTTTCAACGGAGCATCCGAAGTTGGAGTTACCGTAAACTGGGCCTCACCACCTAAAAATCCAACACGGGAAATCAAATCAGGAACATCGGCATTCCCGGTCAGGACTTGAATCTGAACATCACCTGCGGGTTTATAGGTTTTAACAACATCTCCATCAGAATTAACCGCCTGTACACGAATCTTCTGACTTTCACCTTTGGTAAAGACATCTGGACTTTCAAACGCAAAAGCCACAGCTCCATGAGTCGAAATATCAGATTCAACCTCCTCGGCTACCGGTTCCTCTGGTTGAGTTTCGGTCTCCACCTCTGGAGAGGGAGGAAGCTCTGTCGGAGTTGTTTCCTCAGGTTGCGGATTTGGAGTTGTCGACGGGGTCGACACAATCCCAAGGTGCTTTTGTACAAAAAGCATTGGATTAATGGTTGTATCAAGAGCTTGTTGCTGATGAAACCCGGCATTAATGGCTGAATTAAAGTCCAGCCCCGCATCACTGGCTTCCTGAAATGTGAATGGCCAGTAGGGATGCCAGGGAGCACTGCTATTATCAATTTGAAAATGCAAATGAGGAGTCGTAGCTGTTCCGGTCTCTCCAGACTTCCCAATAAGCTGACCCCGGAGAACAATATCTCCCTCCTGAACCAAAACCTGACTCAGATGATTGTAGGACGAATAGTAGGTTTCAGTCCCGGATCCCTCAAAAGAAGGAACATTATCATGGCGGATAACAATATGATTTCCAAAGCCGGTTGTCTGAGTGGAAGCCTTGCTCACTACACCATTGGCAATAGCATAAATTGGTGTATTCATTGGGATTTTAATATCAACCGCCAGGTGACTTCCTGCATACTCCTGCCCATCAAGCTTATAGTTCCCCATGTAAGGAACACTATAAGTAATTTTCGCATTGCGAATAGCCAGATCAGAAGGATCACTCCATCCAAGTTGATCGTTTGAAATCTTCAGCTCATTCGGATTATAAGTCGGCAAAATCTGCATTTTACTCACTGGAATCTGGTCATAGCTCTGATCCCATTCTGCAGAAGAGAGTTCAGTCCATTTTGGAGCTTTTTCAATTGGAAGAGCTGTTCCATCAAAAGCTGGTGCCGGAGTAGAGATCACACTCGCACGAAAATCTGCTAAATTTTGTTGCAGAAGAAAAGAGGATCCAGTCACAACAATAAGAGCCAAAACCCAATGTCGCCGCCAAAAAAGAAGAAAGGACTGAAGAAATGAACGTGGAGTAGAGGACGAGCTCGACATAGTGTTAGAATGACAAATGTAAGAAGATTCTCTGAGTTGAATGAAATCTTATTATTATAGCAGAATAGAGCCTCTGAATCAATGAACAGATCCATCACCACCACATCACCGGAGCAAACCCAGGACATAGCCCGATCTTTGGCAGAAGCCACAAAAGCCCCTGCAATTATCTGTTTATACGGTGATCTTGGAGCAGGAAAAACAACCTTCACCAAAGGATTCGCCAGCCATTTTGGCCTTGAAGAAAAAGATATAAAAAGTCCAACCTATACGTTTGTCCGTGAATATGAAGTTGGGAAATTAAAACTTTTTCATTTTGATTTCTACCGTATTGAAGCCATCGACGAGCTCATCCAGCATGATCTGGAAGAAATTTTCACAAGAAAAGATGCCATAATCCTGGTGGAATGGCCTGAGCGAATAGAGGAAATCCTCCCTTCAAAGAGAACGAATGTGTGGCTTGAACATGTGGGTGACAATCAGAGGAACATAAAAATTATGCCCCCTGACGAGTTGTCTTAAGTCGATCACTCTCAAGTCGCGCGCCAACAATACTGTTGAGTTTGCTTCGGGTAATTGGACCGAAAATACCGGCACCGTTTGATTCCTTATCCCCAACAAGTTTTTGCGACTGTTGGAATTTAAAGACCGCATGCTCAGTTACCTTTCCATAATATCCGGTCGGTTCAATCCCAAGAAGATTCACTTTTCGGAGCTCCTCCTGAAGCTGGCGAACGTCCTCTCCACTGTCCCCAAACTGTAAATTGGTATTAAAGACATCAGACAAATCAACTACATCAGCTTTTGCATGAGCAGCCGAGCTGACGCTCTTACTGGCAAGCTTTGCCATGGTTTTTGGACCAACATATCCGGAACCATATTGATATTGGGTTCCGATAATACTTTCGGAAAGTTGAAAGTCTGATACCGCCTCATAGGTGGCAGTGTCAAAGGTACCGTGAGCCTCGCCATCGTAGTGTCCGAGCTCTTTAAGCATATTTTGGAGTTTGGACACATCTTCTCCAGAACTTCCAAGTGAAAGATCTCGAGCGAAAATATCTGTATGAACAACCGGAGTCGATGCGATTACTGGTGTTGCTGTTTCCTCAACATAAAGAGAGTCTTCATCGGGACCTCCTATATTGGGATCAAGCCACTCAGGAGTGGCGACTCCTTCATTTGGACTATATCCAACTAACTCAACACGTTCCTGAATTGATGAATCAACTCCATAAACAACGACATCAACAGTTCGCTTCCCCCACTGCAAAGCACGCTGCAATCCATCATCACCATAACCCATCCATACATCCAGACGGTCATGGGCATTCCCTCGCTCACCACTGGTGACAATAGCCCCACCTCGGTCATGCACTGCCACAGTTCCAATTCCAGGAATATGCATTTTGGTTCCAAAGTCATACGTTTTTGGAGCGGCAATCATTCCAGGGTAAACAGGCGTTCCATCTGCCCCATGAGTTCCATTTCCATTTAAACGGATATCACCAGCATAAGAGCCGGTCACATATTTTTGTTGATCCGGAAGAGGAGAGTAGTAGGCAGAAATAATAAAGGTTCTATTTTCAGCGGCATGGGCAATCTGTTCGGCGCCTTGAACAAAAAGGCTAAGACCAACACTAACCCCGATACTAACCAGGAGCAGAAGTGCTGCACGGAGTCCCACACGAAAAACCTGATTGTTTGCAGATGAGAACATTGTTGTGTTTGTTTTTATTTGTATTTCTTTTTGATACGTCATTTTTTTGCGTATCATAAAAGTTTATCACAACAAGAAGGCATGAATAGTACTTATTGTTGCGATAATTGCAAGATGTTTTCTGATTTTTTCTCGAAATTTCTTAGAAAACAGCCCCGACCCGACGTAAAATTTCCCGATCCACAAACTCTTTATCGCGTCCATACTTCAAGCGGGAAAGCTGTTTAAACGCCTCTGCAGCCTCATGATCACCTTTCTCCAGATAAACATTTGGACACGCTATACTGAACGGTTTACTTGGTTGTGTGTCGATCGAAAGCTTCATAACAGCCTTATACTTATCAATATTAATAAGGTCTTGATCGGTAAAAACCGGAGCAAACTCTTTGGCCAAATACTCCGCATCCTGCGCACCAACCTTCAAAGACATAATCGTTCCAACGTTACCAAACACAGCATCCTTCACCTTGGACTTCCCATCCGATCCCTCAAGCTGAGCAATATATTGGTGTGCCATATTAAGGCTCAGGCGATACTTACGAGCCTCAGAAAGAATCACTTCAATACTGTCGGTAATATAGTTTTGGAACTCATCAATATAAAGGAAGAAATCCCGCCGTTGTTCCTTTGGCAGTTTCTGTCTGGCCAGGGCTCCCATCTGAAGCTTGGAAACAACAATCAAACCAAGGAGTTTGGAGTTAATCTCTCCCACGCTTCCCTTTGAAAGATTAATAAGGAGGATCTTTCCTTCATTCATCACATCGGCAAAATCAAACGCCGACTTAGTCTGACCAATAATGTTTCGCATCATGGTATTGGTCACAAACTGTCCAAATTTCGCCGCAAAATATGGAATCATCTCCTGCTTTTCCCGGGCACCGGTCTTCGCCATCTGATGCTCCCAGAACGAGCGAACAATCGGATTCGTCACATGCTCCACTTTTAGTTTCTGGAAATCATCATCAGTAAAGAGACGGACGATATCGGTAATAGCTCCGCCTTCTGGATCGGACATGAGTGTCAAACATCCATTCCGGAAATAGTCCTGAATACGAGGACCAAAAATCTCTTCATTAAAAAGTTTCACCATAATATTCATGGCTTCAAGCGCTACATACTCTTTCTCTTCCCATGTGTCACCCTCAAGCAGATTCAGACCCATCGGGCGATCCATATCCGCAGGATTGAAATAAATAACATCATCTGCGCGCTCCCGTGGAATAAACGGCATAATATCCTCAATAAGCGATCCATGGGGATCCACAATGGCAAGGCCATCGCCATTCCGCAGATCCTGTCGGATCATCCCCTGAAGCATAGACGATTTACCAGTACCCGTTTGCCCAATCACATAAAAATGCCGGAAACGATCCTCCCGCTTCATATGAATAGCCGTCTTCTCTCCACGATACGAGTTATAACCCAAAAACAGTCCTTCCTTGGGAATATTATGTGGAGCCGGCGCAATTTTAAAGTTTTGCCACTTGATAGTCGGAGCCTTATTGAACCGATTATTTGGCAAATGGTAAAGACTGGCAATCTCTTCCGCCGAAAGAAT
>JAGQLQ010000031.1 GCA_020429235.1 Candidatus Peregrinibacteria bacterium
ATGACCGGCAGTGAGCGGTTTCTGGCGTCGAGGAAGTTTTCTGAAATGTAGGTGAGTCTTTCTGCCATGCCGCTTTCTTGTGGTTTGCCTTCTTCGGTGTTGGGGCAGCTTTCGTTTATTTCCAAGAAATCGACTCCTGCTGCTTCAAACGCTTTGAGTCCTTCTACCAGTTTTTGGAGTTTTTCTTCTCCTTCTAGTTCTGGCGCGCCCATTAAACTCCATCCTACCGGGACACCAGGTGTTTTTTTGAAAGTAGCGACTGTTTTGGCAACAGCTTTGTGTCCTTTGTTGGGAAGTCCGAGCCAGTTTGCAGCAGCTTTTGATCGTGGGAAAGGCGCGAACGGCCAGCGAATAATCCCTTTTTTGTTTCCTTTGCGCGGAAGAGCCGTGGTGGTTCCGCCAAGGAATCCTCCTGCACCTTGAGCGATGCAAACGTCGTAGCATTCGCCGTTTTTATAGATGCCGGCGGCATTCATGATGGGTGAGCGAAACTCTAATCCCCATAAAGTTCTACTCAGGTTTTCTGGCGGTACAAACTTTACAATGGGAACATCCTTGTGCAGTTTTTTCAGAAAATGGGTTCGGCCAAAAGAGTAGATGGATGTTGCCAAAGGGGATGGCAACCGCGTGACGATGGGACGAACTTTTTGTTCCCATTTGGCGAGTGTGGTTGCTTTGAGGAGGGGCATGATTCAATTGAAGTTTGCTGCCGATTATACTATCGTAGTGGTCCTTTAAGAGCAATAAAACCATGAAAGCTGTTATTTTCGATATGGATGGGACGCTTGTGGATAACGATGGGTTTATCCGCGGGGTGATGAATAGCCTTTTTGAGGAGCTGGGCGTGGATATTTCGGATGAAATGCATTTAAAGAATACCGGACGGCCGATGCGGGTGATTTGGGCGGAGCTGAAGAATAAGTATGGGTTGGAGCAGTCGGTGGATGAGTTGCTGGAGCTGAATAAGCAGCGGTATTTTGATCATCATATTGCGTCGGACGGGCATGTATTGATGCCGGGGATTTGGGAGTTGATGGAAAAAATGGAGGAGCAAAAGATGCTTTTGGGAGTGGCAACTTCGGCGTCGCGGGCGGTGATGGAGAGAGTGTTGCATGAGCTGAACCTGAAGCGATTTTTGAGTGGGATTTCCAGTGCGGACGATGTGGAGTTTGGGAAGCCGGCGCCGGATATTTTTTTGAGGACGGCGGAGTTGATGGCTGTGGAGCCGAAAGACTGTGTTGTTTTTGAGGACGCGGCGCACGGGATTGCCGGGGCGAAAGCGGCGGGGATGAAGACGGTTGGCTATGCTCAACAGGGGCGCAACAAACAGGATCTGAGCGCCGCGGATCTGATCATTCATGACTATCAAACTCTTGATTTGGAGGATGTGCGGAAGTTGTGGTAGTTTTTGGTCTTAATTTTTTATTTTAACCTATGTCTGAGCATCGAAATCCCTATATCCAGGAGCTTGTTGATGATGGAAAGAAGGATTATCTTTATCATTTAGGGCTGGATTCGGGAATGGATTTGCCTGCGATGTTTGGTGATGTGAAGTTTGTGTGTATGGGGGGAAGTGCGAAACGGGCTGAGAGTTTTGCCAAGAGGTTGGCAGCCGATCTGGATTTGGGGATCGATCCTGAATCTTTAAAGCCGATTGGGAAAACGGAGCGAGGATCTTTGTTTAAGGTTGGCCCGATTTTGTCGCTTTCTCATGGGATGGGAATGCCTTCAATGTCGATCTTTTTACATGAAGTGACGAAAATGCTGGAACATGCTGGTGCCACTGATTATCGTTACATCCGCATTGGGACATCTGGTGGAGTTTTTCGACCGGATGACGAGAAAGCGGGAACGGTGATTGTTGCTGAACAGGCTATTAACGAAGAGCTTCAACCTATCCACAAAAAAGTGAAATTGGGAAAGGTTCATTATTATGAGACCTGGTTTGATGAAGAGATGGCGGCTGAGGTTCTCTCTGTGAGAGGTGATATTCGCGCTCAGATTGGGAAAACGATGGGGGCAAACGATTTTTATGAAGGGCAGGGCCGTTTGGATGGAGCGCTTGATCCTGAATACACAGAAGAGGATAAGTTGGAGTATTTGAACAAAGCCTACGATGTTGGGGTGCGAAATATTGAAATGGAGGCCCCGGAGTTGGCTGCTTTTTGTAACCGGGCGGGAATTCCAGCTGCGCTTGTGTGCGCTACTTTGTTGAATCGTTTGGAAGGGGATCAGGTGACTTCGACCCCAGAACAGTTGGCAGAGTTTTCTGAAAACGCGCAGACTTTGGTGGTGCGGTATTTGCGGAAGAAGCTGAATTTGTCTGTTGATTTGGAGGCTGATGCTATTTAGCAACAATCGTCCAGATGCCGATAGCAATGAAGCCCACTCCTCCGATGATTTTTATCGTTTTTTCATCAAGGTAATTGGAGATGGCACTACCAAGAAGAACTCCAATCGCACTGGTGAGAATTAATGCCAAGGCCGCGGCAGAGAACACAACGATCTTAGAGTGATCTTTGTTTGCTGCGAACAAAAGGGTGGCGATTTGTGTTTTATCGCCAAGTTCGGCTAAAAATATGGTGATAAAAGCAGTGAAGAATATTTTCATGTGTTGTGTTTATCTATCTCTGGCTAACTCTTTTGGACGAGGTTTTGCTGAGCATTCTTTGCTGCAGCCATCGTTCCATTCGTCGCGGCAGGCCGGACACATAATCATCATTTTGTTGCACTCAACGTTGGTACAGTTGATGTAGTAGCTGCACGAAGTTTCACAGTGGAAGCAGTGGCCAAGGACTTTGTCGTTGATTTTGAGGCTCACACGTTCGTCGAAGACGTAGAGTTCTCCTTCCCAGTGGTCTTCCGGGAATTTTTGAACGTATTGATGAATTCCTCCATGAAGTTGTGAAACGTCTTTGAATCCTTTTTTCTTTAAAAGGACGGTTCCGGTTTCGCAGCGGATACCTCCGGTGCAGTAGGTCACGACTTTCTTGTCTTTGTACTTCATGAGCTCTTTTTCCACGATTTCCGGAAGCTCTTTCCAGTTTTCCATGTCGAGAACGATCGCGTTTTTAAACTTCCCAATGTCGGCTTCGTATTTGTTACGCATGTCGATGATGACGAAATCTTCATCTTGGTCGTAGAGGTTTTTGAGTTCTTCGGGTTCGATGTGTTTACCACCTTCTGTATTTGGATCCATTGGTTCGTGATACTGCATGGTGACCAGTTCCGATCGGGTGCGAACAAACATTTTTTTGAATGTTTTGTCGGATCCGCGGCTGGTTTTGAACTGCATGTCGGCAAAGCGTGGATCCTGGCGCATGGCTTCAATGTATGCGTCGCAGGCTTCGTCCGGTCCACCAACGGTTCCGTTGATTCCCAGTTTTGAAATAAGAATTCGGCCTTTCAATCCCAACTGTTTGCAGAATCGAAGATGATGATAGGTAAACTCTTCGGGATTTTCGATCTCTACATATTGGTAGTAGAGGAGGATTTTCCAGGCTTCATTTTCGTTTGCGCGGTGTCCTTCTGGCATGATTTTTATACGTTGAATCTAAAAAGCGGTGCTATTGTAGGAAAAAGTTTGTTTTTTGGCAACGGATAAAGGGAAGAGGCGCCGCGGCTTGCTGTTAAGCTGCCGCGGCGCCTGTCCCTACTTCGCTGATCTACTCGGACGCTTCCTCCTTTTCTCCCTCGCCGTCATCGGTGTTGGGAGGTTCGGTGTCACCGCTGTCGCCCCCAGCTTCGGGCGCTTCAGCCGTGTCCCCGTCGCTGTCGCTGGCCTCGTCTTCTCCACCTCCGGAGTCGTCGCTGCCACCGTCATCGTCGGAAGAGTCCCCATCGGAGGCGTCGTCATCTCCTCCCTCATCGGAGGAATCGTCGCCGCCGTCGTCGGAGTCACCGCTGTCGCTGGAGTCGTCTTCTCCGTCTGTGTCGTCGCCATCGCTTCCGTCGTCGTCATCACCGGTGGTCTCAGCGTCGGAGTCTTCTCCTTCACTGCCTCCATCGGTTCCGGCGTCGGCTTCTTCCGAGGCATCGTCACTCGAGGCTTCTTCGCCCCCTCCGTCATCGCTCTCTTCTCCATCTCCGTCGCTCTTGGACAGGATTGCTCCCATCTCGGCGTGGAGTTCCCGCAACCTTTCCATTTCTTGATCCGTCAACGCCATCGTGGTCTCGCCTTCTGCGGTGGAACCGCCGTTTCCCTGTATGTGGTTTTGGCCTCTTGTGGTTTGGGTGGTGATGTTCGAAAGCTTCATCTCCTTTCTGGCCTTCAAGCATCACGCTGCCCTGGATCGTTCAATTATAAGATCCACAACAATGTGATGCTCAAAAGCGCATCAGCAAAGTAGAGAGTGTGTCTGCCTGTAAAAAGCATCACCCGGAAAGGGAACACTGGTTAAGCAAGCAGACGGCTCTCTACTTTCATAGCTGTCAAAGGACGTCCACCTCATTTGTATTTACTTTTGTACCTGAGTTTTCATGTTTTTGTCAAAAGATGGGGCTTTGACTTTTTGAGAGCGCTCCAGTAGTTTTGTGAAGATTTATCATGACTACTATGGCTTCACTTCATTTTGCAGACCGGTTGAATCATGCCATTCAGCAAAAAAACTCTCCAGTATGCGTTGGATTGGATCCCCGTTTATCAAAGATTCCTCAATTTATCCGGGACAAGCACTTCTCGAATGAGAAAAATCCTTTTAAAGCTGCCGCGGAGTCGATGATTGATTTCAATAAAGGAATTATTGATGCAATTGCTGACGTTGTGCCTGCTGTGAAGCCACAAATCGCCTTTTATGAACAGTATGGTCATGAAGGTATGCGGGCTTTTGAAGAGACAATCGTTTATGCCAAAGAGAAAGGTCTTCTTACGATCGCCGACATTAAAAGAGGTGACATTGGAAGTACGGCAGAGGCTTATGCGAAGGCTTATTTGGGGAAAGTGGATGTGAATGGCGAAGAAAAGATGAGCATGGACACCGATGCTGTTACAATCGCGCCGTATTTGGGTTGGGATGGAGTGAAGCCGTTTGTAAAAGAGGGAGCTGAACATGGGAAAGGAGTTTTTGTTTTGGTGAAGACATCGAACGTTTCTTCGGCAGACTTGCAGGATTTGAAGATGGAGGATCAGCGGTCGGTGTATGAGATTATGGCTCAATATGTGGATTCATGGGGTGCTGATGAGATTGGGGAAAGTGGTTATTCAATGGTTGGGGCTGTGGTTGGAGCAACGTTTCCTGATCAATTGAAAGATTTGAGGATGCTTTTGCCTCAGGCAATTTTCCTGGTGCCGGGATACGGAGCGCAGGGTGGAACAGCGGAGGATGTGAAAGGGGCTTTTGATGAAAATGGTATGGGAGCGATTGTGAACTCTTCGCGTGGAATTATTTTTGCCTGGGAAAATTCTGATACTTTTACAGAAAAGGATTATGCTGATGCTGCCCGGCATGCTGCGCAGGAGATGACAGAAGCGATTCAGAAGGCTTTATAGTTTTCCTCAATATATTTGACAATTCTTCAATAAAGTTTTACTATTGGTTTCTCAGTTTATTGTCATTTTCTGAGTAGCTATGGTAAAGACTCTCGATGAAAATTTGGGTCGAGAGGTGGGACAAGAACTTCATGTTGAAGATATGAAGTCCTTGGAGGAAGTGCTTCATGAAGTTCGTGAGTCATTTTCTGAAAAAATGAAAGAGGCTTTTGATTGTTGGTCTCAGGTTTTTTGTAAGAACGTGAATGATGTTTATCACCTTCAGGGTCTCATGGAGAGATTCATTCGAAACTATGGTGAGACGTTTGCTTTTTCTTTTTATATTTATGGTGTTCGATGGAAAAAATTGTCATTTTTTCAATTTGAACTGGTTTTGGATACGGTTGATAGGGTTTCGGGTAACAATGCTGATTTTAAAGAGTCGGGAATGCGGGCAATTGTGGATGATTTGGCTGCTCATGAGAATGAACAACAGAGTGATGATGCTACGAGTGTAGATTCATTATTGGCGGTACAACGAGGTGGAATTAGAGCGGATCGATTAATATCTTTGTTTTTGAATTTTGGAGAGTTGAAGTATCACCCCGAGAGGTCCGCGTATGTGGCTGATCTTATTGCGCGTTATGGAAAAGATATAGCTGAAAGAGCATGTTTTTTGATGGATCGTGAGAAGTTTTCGCAAGGCTATTTGAGTGAGCTTTTATTGATGGAAGACCATGCTTTCCCTCTTGGAGAAGAGTTTTTGGATGCTTGTGAGCGATGGTTTTTAACGGATGAAGAGGCTCGAAATTTAAGGCTGAATGTTTTGAACTTCTATGCAAAGCATAAATCTTATGATGCCATTCGTGATAAGATTTTGCGTAAGAATCAAAGGCCTCCATTTTTAGGACGGAAGAGGAGTTCGCTTCATTGATCCAATTGTGTGATAAGGGATTGCCACTCTTTGAGTGAGAGTGTTTGTGGTCGACGGGTTGGCTCTATGCCAGCTTTCTGGAGGATGTGTTCGGTCTCTTCCCGAGAGGTTCTGGTATAGTTTTTGAGTGTGTTCAGAAGGGTTTTTCGGCGCGCAGCAAAAGTGATTTTGGTGATAGTTGAAAAGAGCTTCAGGTTGGTGATGAGTGGCTTGTCGTAGATGTTAATTTTGAGGATAGCGGAAGTGACTTTTGGTGGGGGATAGAAGTTTTTTGCTCCAACTTCACTGATGATTTCCGGTTTTCCGTGAGCCTGGACGGAGAGGCTGAGTACGGAGTGGTCACCATCGGGGGCGCAGATTTTTTCGGCGACCTCTTTTTGAATGAGGAGAACTATGGTTGTGGGTTTTTGTTCTTCGTTACTGCGCGGCATGAGGAAGTGGCGGAGGAGGGGAGAGGTGATGTGGTAGGGAATGTTAGCGACAAGTTTGTAGGGCTGGGTGGGAAGCGTTGCTTTGAGGGCGTTGCCTTTTTCGAGTTGAAAATTGGGGGCTGCGCCGAAGGCTTGTTCGAGGATGGGATGCAAGGTGGGGTCGAGTTCAATGGAGCGGACGCGGCCGGCCGTTTGGATGAGCTCTTGGGTGAGGACGCCTAAACCGGGCCCGACTTCCACGACAAAATCTTCTTTGGTGATGCCGGCCGCTTTCACAATCTTTTCAATCACTCCAAAGTTGATTAAAAAGTTCTGTCCCAACTCTTTTTTTGCGGCCAGACCATACTGGTCCAAAATCTTTAATAGCTCCTGTTTGGTTTTGTACATTTACTTCAGAATATCGACTATTTTTAATGGGGCGGTTGGTCCGCTTGCAATGGTGCAGTTGCTTTTGGGCACATTGAAAGTATCGCTTAAAAATCGAATCAGCTCCATGTTGGCTTTGTTTTTTGCCGGAACAGCCGCAACGCGGATTTTAATAACATCCTCTCCTAACATTCCAACAATTTTGGTCTTGCTGCTCTTGGGAACAATTTTCAGACGCAGGCGAAGCTGACCATCCTTTTCAAATTGGTTGCGGAGTTTTAGAAGGAGATTTTTAATCATGAAGTTATCTTATGTGTAGTTTTGCGCTCTGACAAATATAATCCGCGGAATTGTTGTTTGACTGATGTTTGTGGCGGGAGTATATTTTTCCCTTGCTTCATATAATGTTTAAAATTATTTCATGGGATTTTTAGAAAAGTTGGGTGTGCCAACTTCAGATGATGTACAAGAGGCAGAGAAAACGGTGCAACGGCTTACAAAAAAGCAAGAAAGGTTGCGCTTGAAAAAGAAAAAATTGTCAAATAGGGATCAAAAGATCCTTACTGCTGCAAAAGAGACACGGCAAAAAGCGAACCGTGTATTAGGAGGTGTGCTTGCTGCGAGTGTTGCTTTGGGCAGCGGAGGCATATATTCGGTTGTTACTAATGAAAAGGATGATTCAAATGGGAATGAATCTACTGCTGTAGCATCGACAACAGCAATGACTGTCATTGATGAGGTTCCAGTTTTGACTACTACAATTCCATATTCATCTACAATTTTAGGGGATGAAGGTCCAATCGTTTATATGGTTGGATGGGTTCATGGTTCACCATTGGGAATGCATCAGGCAGAGCAAGAGGCAAAGATTATTGTTCAAGAAGATAGAGAAGCTTTTTTTGCTCTTGAGGGATTTGAGGCTTTTAATTCAGTTGTCCCAGGGCCTCATGTTAACCCCGATCTTCGTGGGTTTATTCAAAATTTTTATGCACAAGATGTGAAAATGATGGGAGGGGATATTCAGGAGTTTCTTACTAAAAGTTCTGGCCTGATGAAATATATTACTGAAAACGGAAAAAATTTACCGGACGATGAGATCTGTATGACTTTTTATGGTATCAATATTATGGCAGACAAGCGAACTCATCGACTTTACGAAACGCTTAAATCGCTCAAAAAGAAGCAGCCAGATGCGACAGTTGTTGGCTTTATGGGATCTGATCATTTTACGAAAGCTGGGCGGGAGAAGCTTGCTTTAGCTGCACATAGAGATGATGTTCGTATTGTAGTGCATAATAATACAGAAAGTTTTGATAAAGAACATACAGGATCATGGAGTATCGATCATTGTGGTCCTTATAAGGAGGGTCGCGCGAAAATGGAAAAAACGCTTGATCGAGTTATGAAGGAGGAAGGCCTGCAAGAGTGATTTATGCCTTATGTTTGCGCCTGACAAAGTATTTTCGAACCTCTTCCAGTACCAGGATGGAAAGAGAGGCTAATATAATGATACTCCAGTCGCTCAGGTCGAGCGTGGTGGTGTGAAGATACTGTTGAAGGAATGGAACTTCAATGAAGATAAATGTGAGGACCAAAGAGAGCGCGATGGCTCCAAACAGATACATGTTTGAAAAGAGTCCAAGTTTAAAGATTGAGTGCCGCTCACTGCGTGAATTGAATGCCTGGATCATCTGGAGCACGATTAATGAGGCAAACGCTACTGTTGATCCTTTCAGATAGATAAAGTCTTCACGCCCAAGCTCTTCTCCCCATGTCCAGCCGTATCGATAGAGGGTGAACATGTAGACTCCCATAACAATGATTCCCATTGCGGTTCCAAGATAGAGGTATCGGATAATGAATGGTTTATTCATGATTTTGGCATTTGGATCGCGTGGTTTTTTGTCCATAATGCCTGGCTCGGCCGGATCGACTCCAAGGGCGACGGCTGGCAGGACGTCTGTTCCAAGGTTTACTGCCAAGATAAGAATGGCCGTGAGTGGCGGCGGCATAACGAGAATAATGGCTGTGAAAATAGTGAGGAGTTCGCCGATGTTGCAGGAGAACATATAGAAGACGAACTTTTTGAGGTTGTTGTAGATGGTGCGGCCTTCGTTAATGGCGGTGATGATAGAAGAGAAACTATCATCGGCCAGAACCATGTTGGAGGCTTCTTTACTTACGTCAGTTCCAGTGATTCCCATGGCGATTCCAATGTCGGCTTTCTTGAGCGCTGGCGCGTCGTTGACGCCGTCTCCGGTTACGGCAACGATCTCTTTTTGATGCTTCAGCGCTTTTACAATACGGAGTTTGTGTTCTGGGCTGACGCGGGCAAAAATGATGTCGACTTTTTTATCGGCGAGTTCGTTTTGTAACTCTTCGTCGCTCAACTTGTTGAGCTGGACACCGGTAATGATTTTGAATTTGCGTTTTTTGCTTATGATTCCCAGCTGTTCAGCAATAGCGGCAGCGGTGAGTCCGTGGTCTCCAGTAATAATATAGATACGGAGATGTGCTTTTTTCGCTAGTTTTACGGCCTCTTTTACTTCTGGTCGAGGTGGATCGATCATCCCAACCAAACCAAGGAAAACGAGATCTTTTTCGGCATCCTCTTTCTTAAGAGTTTTATTCTTTTTGAAATCGGCGATTTCTTTATCAGACATTTCCCGATAGGCAAATCCCAGTCCACGAAGGGCTTTTTTGGCCATGTCATCACTCTTTTTGATGTAGCGGATTTTATCGATTTCTGAGAGTTTTTTGCTCTTTCCTTCGTCGAGCATGTGTGAAGAGATTTCGATAATGCTTCCCGGCGCGCCTTTGGTGAAGATATAGTATTTCCCATCTTTATCTTTCACCACTACGGACATGCGTTTCCGTGTTGAATCGAAAGTGATTTCGTAGACACGTTCAAACTGTTTATCCATTTTTTCTTTGTCGAATCCGGCTTTTCCAACCATGGTTAAAAGTGCTCCTTCGGTTGGGTCTCCCAGCACGCGCCATTTGTCGTTTTTGTTTTCAAGGGTCGCGTTGTTGCAGAGTGCGGATGCCTGCATCATTTTTTCGAGTGCAAAATAGAGTTTTTGGTCTTTCTTTTTGAGGGCGTTGAGCTCTTCTGTTGTGAGTTCGTAGTCGTTAAATGGACCTTGTTCTTTCCCGATAGTAACAAGGTTTTTGCCTTGTTCACGGATGTTAATGTATCCGGTTGGAATGTATCCGACACCATGAACGGAGGCTTCATGATGGTTAAAGTAGAGCTCTTTTACGGTCATCTCGTTCTTGGTCAGTGTTCCGGTTTTATCACTACAGATAACGGTGGTTGAACCAAGGGTTTCGGCAGAAGAGAGCTGTTTGACAATGGCGTTCTTTTTGGCCAGCCGCTGAACTCCAATGGCCAGGGCAATAGTAATAGTGGCCGGGAGTCCTTCCGGTACTGCGGCAACAGCTACAGAACTGGCAAAGAGGAGGGTTTCAACGAACTCTTTTCCCTGGAAGAAATATCCGACGACAAAAAGAATTGCACTAATAACCAGTGCGATTTTTCCAACGAAGACACCAATGCGGAACATCTCTTTTTCCAGAGGGCTCAGGTCTTTCTTTGTTTCGGTTGTGAGTTTGGCGATGCGACCCATTTCGGTTTCCATTCCGGTCGCAACTACAATAGCTTTCGCGGTGCCATGGGTAACGTTGGTTCCCATAAACACCATGTTTTCTTTGGCAATGCTCAGTTTTTCTTCGCCGGTCTCTTCTATTTCGAGTGACTTCCGGACAGGCATGGACTCACCGGTCAGGGCGGACTCGGCAACTTCCAGTTCGCTTGCATCTATAAGGATGGCATCGGCGGTGATGCTGTCTCCTTCGTTGAGGACCAGAATGTCCCCGGGAACAACATCTTTGGCGTCGACTTCCTGGGTTTTTCCATCTCGAATTACATGAGCGTGTGGGGCAATGAGCTTTTTGAGCGCTTCAATCGCTTTTTCTGCTTTAAAGGTCTGGATGAATCCGATAGTGGCATTGAGAAATACAACAAACAGGATCACGATTCCATCAGCTGTTTCTCCGGCTATAAGGGCGAGAATCGCCGCAAAAATCAGAATGATAACCAGAATATCCTTGAACTCTTCAAGGAAAATAACCCACAGGGGTTTCTTCTTCTTTTCAGTGATGGCATTTGGTCCATGTGAGGCGAGCCTTTTGGCTGCAATAGCGGTGGTGAGGCCATCTGCGCTGGTGTTGTGTTCTTTGAACAGTCTGTTCAGTTCTTTTTTATCGAGCATGAAGATTCAAAAAGGACGTCCTGTTATTATAACACAAAATCTTCTTTCTGGGAACTATTCTGACTTAAGAGCAGTTGTTTTCGCGCCATTTTTTGATTTTGGTGTGGTCTCCGCTGCGAAGGATTTCGGGAACTTCCAGTCCTTTAAAAGATGCCGGGCGGGTGTAGTGAGGATACTCTTTTTTGCCTTTTAGAGCAGGGGAGAAGCTTTCTTCTGCGCTTGATTCATCATCGCCCAAAACTCCGGGGATAAGGCGGCTGACAACGTCCACAAAGACCATTGCCGGGAGTTCTCCTCCGGTGAGGACATATTTGCCAATGGAAAGCTCTTCATCCACACAAAGGTCAATAATACGCTGATCAATACCTTCGTAGCGACCACAGAGCAGAATGAACCCTTTATTGCCGTTTTTGGCCATTTTGGTGGCTTTTGCCTGGGTGAGCGTCTTTCCACGCGGACTCATATATATAAGAGGGCCTGGATTCTCTTTCTTTACGGCCTGAATGCAGTCGTAGAGGGGTTGAGGTGTCATAACCATACCTGGGCCGCCTCCATAGGGAATATCGTCTACTTTGCCGTGTTTGTCTTTGGTGTAGTCACGAATGTTGTGAACATGAATTTCTATATGCCCTGCCTCAATGGCTCTTTTAATGATGCTTTCGTTCAGGTAAGAGTCGAAAATGTTGGGAAAGATGGTCAGGATATCGAAACGCATAAGACAACTGATAAGAGGGTGAAAAACTTGCTAAGTTAATGAAATCATGGTAAATATACATCTTAATTGTTCTTCAGATCAATATGAGTATTTCATCCATCCCCCCAAGGGACAATCTGGATACAGTGCCTGACAATGAACCGGCACATAATGAAGGAGCGCTCAAGATTGGAGAAAAGGTTTTATTGAAAGGAGCATATCAGCGTTTTGAGGGGATTGATCTGATGCAACGTTCTCTTAGTATTTTTGTCGGGAGTAAGCTGCTTTGTACGCTTGAACAAAATCCTCAGGGTAACTGGTATGAGTTTACCTATACCTGCCGTTTCTCTCATGGGTTGGAAACGCTTATTCCATGCCCAACCAATGGTCAGCTTCCGTTTAGGATTTTGTTTCGGGCGGCGGATTTTGAAATGGTCCTTTCTGATGAGATTGAAGAGCGTTTGTCGGATTCTCTTTTTGAGCTGATTATGACGGGTGAGCAGGCTATTCATTTGTGCCATGTGGATTTGCAGAAGCAACGATGCTGGCCTGTTTCTTATCAATTGGATGATGGACAGTCCACGAGTCCGGATAGCTCTGGTGAGCGGCAGATTGGACTACAACAGATCGAGTCTGGAGAAAGTGGTCAGTTGGAGGCAAAAATGGGGGGATATGATGTTTTTCTTTCTACGAGTATGGAGATTGGTGCTGGGAAATATACGATTGCGAATGGCGATAATGTTGGGTTGAATGAAAAGAAACATGTTTTGGCAATTGCTGATGGTTTAGGAGGTCATGGGAATGATCATATGGCTTCTTATAAGGCAGTGAAAACATTTTTGGAAAGTCCCAGTAATTTGGGTCATGCTGTTGCAGAGGCGTCTTCTGCTTTGGATCTTTATAACCATTTTATGGAGCAGCCATCCTATAAGGTTGCAGATAAACGCCCATCTCAAATTTGCGATACTACTTTTATTGCTGCTCAGCTGATGGATGAGGATGTTTATATTGTTAATATTGGAGATGGCCGATGGTTTCATATTCGTGATGATAAGATTTTGGCAAAGAATTGGAATAAAGGTTCGATCCGGGGGCAACTTCTGGATTTGGGAGTTATTAGTGAAAAAGAGGCCAGTGATCTTTCTCAGAATCCTTATTATAGTGAATATAACTCTCTTGTAGCCAATACGTTGTCGAATTTTGAAAGTAGAATTCTTGTTCCCAATAAAAATGGTGAGATGGAAATTATTGAAGTTGAGCCGGAGAAGATAAGGTGTTCGGTTCAGACCGGAGATATAGTCATCGGTTTTACGGATGGGTTTGACGCTCTTACGGAAGAAGAGATTCTGGCCGCGGTCAAACAGTCTAAAGGAAGATCACTCTCTTTTCTTGCAGAAATGCTTATTGAAATTGCACGTCAAAAGAATATTGCGATCTCTTATGATCGGACATTTGAAGATGGAGAGACGATTTCCATACGTGCCCCGTGGGATAACGGTTCTTTGTTTTTAGTCCGTAAAGACTGAAAACGTACTAACGTTTGCTGAACTGTGGTGCTCGGCGGGCTCGTTTGAGACCTGGCTTTTTCCGTTCCTTGATTCGTGAATCACGAGTCAAAAGTCCGGCTTTCTTGAGAGTTGAACGAAGTTCTGGATCGAACTCAAGAAGTGCACGAGCAATTCCGTGTCGGCATGCCTCAGCTTGTGAGTTGACACCTCCACCGATAACTTTAATCTGAATATCGAATTTCTTGTTGGTTCCAGTCAGCTTCAATGGTGACTTGAGGACACCCACGTTAGTCAACAGGGTGAAGTAGTCAGTTGCTGGCTTTTCGTTTACAACAATATCACCTTTCCCGCCGCTATAGAGTCGTACGCGAGCTACAGAAGTTTTTCGTTTTCCTGCAGCGTAGAAGTATTCTGCAGTGTTCTTTGTAGCCTTTTTAGGCTTTGAATCTTTCGTAGTTGTAGCTTTTTTCGGCATGATTGAGTTTCTTAAAGGTGATTGCTATGAAAATGTAAGTGTTTCAGGTTGTTGTGCTTCATGTTTGTGCTCTTCTCCAGCGTAGATTTTGAGTTTGCTAACGATTTGTGCACGGAGCTTATTTGGAGGGATCATTCCCTTAATTGCTTTTTCCAGTACTCGTTCTGGATGTTTTTCCAATACTTCTGCTGCTGTTTGTTCTTTCAATCCTCCTGGATATCGTGAGTGGCTGTAGTATTTCTTCTGCATGACTTTTGCTCCTGTGAGCTTTACATCTTTTGCATTGATGATAACGACAAAGTCACCGCAATCTACATGTGGGGCAAAGGTTGGCTTGTTCTTTCCACGGAGAACGTTGGCAACTTCAGTCGCGAGTTTTCCCAGTGTTTGTCCTTTAGCGTCCACGAGGTACCATTTTTTGGTGAGGTCTGCTTTTTTTGGTGAGAATGTCTTCATGTGTTCCGGTTCTTAATAAAGGTGTTATGCAATGAGCTCAATTTGTACCATTGGAGCAGCATCTCCTGCCCGGTGTCCGATCTTGGTAATACGTGTGTATCCGCTTGGTCGTCCCTGGTATCGTTGTACGAGTTCGCTCATGAGTTTCTTTGATGCTATTTCACTTTGAAGTGATGCATTTACTTTTCGAATTGCCAATACTTTGTTTGGCTTCTTCGCGTCGTTAATGATTTTTTCAACCAATGGCTGGAGCGCTTTTGCTCGTGCTCGGGTGGTCTTGATTTTGTCGTTCAAAATCAGAGATGTCACCATGTTGTTGAGCATAAGCTTTTTACGGCTTCGCTCCATGTTGAGGTTATTTTTTCGTACTTGGTGTCGCATAGTTTATGTAAGTTTCTTGTGATTATTCTTCTGAAAGGGTAGAGCCTCGGGATTCCAGAGCTTCTTCTACCTCTGTGAGCGCCTTTTTACCAAATCCACGGAGGTTCGTCAACTTGCTTTCAGTACATTTTTCGAGCTGTTCTACAGAACCGATACCACCATTGATGAGCGCGTTGAGCGTTCGTGGTGAGAATCCAAGGATTTCAATTGGTGTGTAAGACTCTTGTGCTGGCTTGTTCTTTTCTTCTTCTTGTTCCTTTTCCTGGATCTTTTGGAAGTCACTCATGAACTCTTCTTCGATGATAGCGTTTTCCTGGTTGAAGAGGCTGAAGTATGACTGGAGGATGTTTGAAGAGAACTTGAGTGCATCTTCTGGTGTGATTGATCCATCAGTCATGATTTCGAGCTTGAGCTTATCCAGGTTGGTCATTTGTCCAACACGAGTAGATTCAACTTCGTATCGAACCTTGCGTACTGGAGAGTACACTGAGTCCAAAACAATCATATCTGAATCTGTTTCTTCTTTTTGCCGTTGTGGAGCTGGAATATATCCAACACCTTTCTCTACACGGATTTCCATGTTGAGCTTGGCCCCTTTATCGAGCGTTGTGATGTATTGATCCGGGTTGAGGATCTCTACATCGCTTGGACATTTGATGTCCTTTGCCAATACAACTCCTTCTTTGCTTGCAGCAAGTGTGAGAGTTGAAGGTTCTGAGGTCTCTTTCTTAATGTTCAACAGCTTAAGGTTGAGAGTCATATCCAAGATGCTGTCTTTCACTCCTTTTACAGTTGAATACTCGTGGCTTACTCCATCAATCTTTACCCCTGTTACTGACGCTCCTGGAAGAGATGAAAGCAGAATTCGTCGGAAACTGTTTCCAACGGTTGTTCCATATCCTGGAGGTAGGGGACTAACAGTGAAAATAGCGTGGTTAGCGCTTACTCTCTCTGTCTTGATTTTCGGAATGCCGATTTCGGCCTGAATCTGATGCATTCGAAAGGGGTTAGGGTTTATTTGGGGCGTTTACTTAGAGTAGAACTCTACTACTAAGTTTGTGTGAATTACTTTGTCTAGATCTTCTTCTTCTACGAGTCGAACTACTTCTCCTTGTCCTTTCTTAAGGTCAACAGTCATCCATGCAGGAGCAGAAAATTTTTGTTTTTCGAGCTCAGCATAGAGTGGTGATTTTTTTACCCGTTCAACGAGTTCAAACTTGTCACCAGCCTTAACCTGATATGAAGGGACATTCATGCGAACGCCATTAATCTTAAAGTGTCCGTGGTTTACCATTTGTCGTGCTTGTGCTCTGGTTTCAGCGAATCCTGCACGATAAATAACGTTATCGAGACGGTTTTCAAGCTCTTTCAAGAGTGCTACACCAGTGATTTCACGTTTCTTTGCTGCTTTGTCGTAGTAGTTTTGAAGTTGTCTCTCGGTTGTTCCGTAGAGTCTCTTAAGCTTTTGCTTTTCGCGAAGCTGACGAGCATATTCAGAAGGCTTGTTGAAGCTTCCTTTTGGCCCGTGCATACCTGGCTTGTAAGCTTTTTTCTTGAGTGCGCATTTTTCACTTCCGCAAAGGCTGATTCCTTCTCGTCGGCAGTGTCGGCATTTTGGTCCTGTGTATCGTGACATGTATATATAAGATTAGATTCGTCGTGTTTTCTTAGGTCGGCATCCGTTGTGTGGGATAGCCGTTACATCGACAATTGATTCAATGTTAAGTCCTCCGGTGTGGAGACCTCGGATTGCTTGTTCACGTCCGTTTCCAGCTCCTTTTACTACAACATGTACTCTTTCCAGTCCGTATACTTTTGCTTTCTCGGCAGCTTTCTCGGCAGAAACCTGGGCGGCGTATGGAGTCGCTTTCTTTGGCCCCTTAAATCCGCTGGCTCCGGCACTGTTCCATGTAAGAACGTTTCCGTCGAGATCAGCGATCGTTACGATTGTATTATTGAAAGATGCCTGAATATAAGCTTTTCCTTCAATAACGAGTCGCTTTTTCGGTTTCTTCTTGGCTTTCTTTGGAGCGTCGGCCTTTGCGTCGCTTTTTTCAGCTTTGGCTTTTGCTTCTTTGGCTGGCTTTTCTTCAGCTGCCTTAGCCTCTTCTTTTGGCTCCTTTTCTGGAGCATCTGTCTTGGTTGTTTCGTCAGACATAGTTAAAAATCAATTATTTGGTGACCATCTTCTTATTTGCGACGGTCTTACGTTTTCCTTTACGAGTCCGGGCGTTGGTTTTGGTCTGTTGTCCTCGGACAGGAAGACCCTTTCTGTGTCGGAATCCCCGGTAGGTTCCAACTTCCTGAAGTCGCTTTACATCCATTTGGATTCGTCGTCGCAAGTCACCTTCTACTGGCATTTTTTCAATCTTTTCACGGAGAATAGCGAGTTGGTTTTCGCTTAGATCTTTTACTTTGGTATTGAGATCAATATTAGCCTCAATGAGAAGCTTTTTGCTAATGCTTCGACCGATGCCATAAATGGCAGTGAGTCCAACTTCTACGCGTTTTTCTTTTGGGAGGTTTACTCCAGCTATACGTGCCATATAAGATTAATTTATTTTCCTTGACGTTGTTTATGACGTGGATCGTTGTCGCAAATTACTCGGATAACTCCCCGGCGTCGAATGACTTTGCACTTGTCGCACATTTTTTTTACTGATGATCGTACTTTCATGATTTTTATAAGTTATTCTTTTTCTGATTCTTCGACTTCCTGGTCTGTCTCTTCATTTGTTTCTTCAACTGCTGCTTCTGCTGCCTGTTGTTGCTGTTGCTCTTCCAAAAGTTGCTTCTTGCTCTTCTTGTGACGGAAGATAATTCGCCCTTTTGTCAGATCGTAAGGGGTTAATTCAATGGTAACAGTGTCACCTGGTAGAATCCGAATGTGGTTGATGCGCATTCGCCCGGAAATATGTGCAAGGATCTCTTGGTTGTAGTTTTCGTCAATAAGTCTGACGCGAAACATCGCATTAGGAAGGGTTTCTACCACTTCCCCTAGTACTTCGATTACCTCTTTTGCCATAGGCGTATGTGCTGTTTTTGTCTTAAAACAAATAAATTTTCGGATAAAGCGTAAGGATTCTACATAAAATCATTTGCCAATGCAACACTTTTTTTCGCGTTATAATGTTGGTCTTTTCGTAAGAATTTCCACCCCTTTTTCAGTAATGGCGATAGTGTGTTCAACTTGTGTTGCAAGTGATCCGTCGCTGGTAATGTAGGTCCAGTTGTCTTTTTCGAGTGTAATTTCCGGTCGGCCGGCTGTAATAATAGGTTCAATAGCAATTGTCATTCCTGGCTGGAGCAGGGGACCGGGATCTGAATCTTTAAAGTTTGGGACTGGTGGATCTTCATGAAGTTCGGTACCAATTCCATGTCCAATCAGATCATGAACAACTGAGAATCCGTTTTTTACTATGGTTTTTTCGATTATCTCACTGATCTTTCCAACCCGGATTCCGGCTTTTGCGGTTTCGATTCCTTTTTTAAGGGCTTTTTCGGCAGTAGAAATAAGTTTTTGTGCTTCCGGACTTATGTTTCCAACGCCAACGCTAATGGCTGAATCGGAATGGAATCCTTTATAGACTACCCCACAGTCCACGGTGATGATATCGCCTTCCTGAAGAACACGATCTGTTGGAATACCATGAACAACCTGATTGTTTATATTGATACAGGCAACATTGGGAAATCCCTGATATCCCTTAAAGGATGCTTTCACGTTGAACTTTTCCATAATGGAAACGGCTTTGGCGTCGATGTCCAAACCTGTGATTCCTGGAGCAATCATCTGTTCAATTTCTGCAAGAATAATACCCAAAATCCGACCACTTTCCCGCATGTGGGCCATTTCTTCTTCATTTTTGATGCCAATACGGAGGCCGTTTTCTTCCCAGTAGCGCATGAATAGAGTGTTATACGAGCTCTTTTTCTTCTAACAATGTGAATACATTGTCGCGGACGGTTTCAATATCTGGAGTTCCGTCGATAGTAATGAGTTTGTTTTCTGATTTGTATTTTTCGATGACTGGATAGGTTTCGTCAAAGTATGCGTGGAAGCGGGTTTTTATACTTTCGGGATTGTCGTCTGAGCGGGTTACGAGTTCGCCTCCGCATTTTTCGCAAGCTTCTTCTTTATAGTCTGCCGGATAAACGCTTTTGCATTTGCTGCAGACACGTCGCTTGGTGAGTCTTTCCATCGCCATGTCTTCTGGTACTTCAACCAGAATTCCCATGAAGTCGCGATCTTTTTTCTCCATGAGTGCATCGAAGGTTGTTGCCTGAACGGGCTTTCGGGGAATTCCATCAAAAACGATCGGCTTATCATCCGGTAAGGATTCCATGAAGTCTTCAATGATCTCCATAACAATTTCGTTGGAGACAAGACTTCCGGACTCCATAACGGCTTTGACCTTCTTTGCCAGGGGTGTGTCTTGGGATGCCAGTTTTCGAAGTTCACCACCTGTTTCGAAATAGTGAAAACCGTATTTGGTGCATACCGCTCGTGCGATCGTTCCTTTTCCGGAACCTTGTATGCCAAATAATGCGATGTCCATGTATTAGTAGAGTTTGTTGTAATCGTGCATGACCAACTGTGCGTTGATCTGACGAAGAATCTCCAGAACAACACCAACAACGATGATGAGTCCGGCACCGGAAAGGATCATGGTAACGGCACCAAGGTTGAGGCTTACAAAGAGGATGCTGAGTAAGAGAGGAGATATAGCAATGAATCCAATGAACAGACCTCCCCAAAGATTGAGTCGGTTTGAAACGTTTGAAAGATATTGAGCAGTCTCTTTCCCCGGGCGGATTCCTGGAATGTATCCACCTCTTTTCTGAATGTTTTCAGCTACTTGTTCAGGATTAAATGTGATCGACACATAAAAGTATGTGAAAGCGATCACGATGAGGAAGTAAACAATAATGTATGTTGCACTTTGGTCGTGGAAGTTTGAAGAAAGGAATGATCCAAAGTTTCGAAGACCTTCGTCTCCAGAGTTTTGGAGGAATGACGCAAGTAGTCCTGGGAAACTTACAACAGAGATACCAAAGATAATTGGAATCATTCCAGCCTGATTGACGCGAAGCGGAAGGCTTGATTCTACACCTTTGGCCCGAACTCCACGCCCTGCGTAAGTGATTGGAATGTTTCGGACACCCTCGGTAATGAGCATAACGATGATTGCCAATGCAATAGTGATGATCAATCCAATAACAAAAGGTACGAGTTGGTCGGTTGATCTTTCAATGAGTGCCAGGTTTTGAGCAATGATTTGTGGGATGCTCGCCACGATTCCGGCAAAGATAAGGAGTGATACTCCGTTTCCAATTCCTTTTTCTGTGATCAGTTCTCCAAGCCACATAAGGAGGATTGATCCAGTTGCTACTGTGAGCATGATTGGAAGAATCACTGTTGGCTGACCAATATTTTCAACTATTGGCACAGGTGATTGTGAGTTGAGGAGCGCGATCATTCCATATGACTGAAGGAAAGCGATCGGCACGGTGAGCCATCTGGTGTATTGATTTATTTTTCGTCGGCCCTGATCTCCTTCTTTTGAAAGGGCTTCCATGCTTGGGATAATAACCGTGAGCAGTTGAAGGATGATGGATGCGTTAATATATGGAGAAAGTCCCATCAAGATGATAGAGAAGTTTTCCGCGCTTCCACCAGTGAGAAGGCTGAATGTTCCAAGGAGTTGGTTTTGTTGGAAAATGAGTTTGAGAGACTCGGTGTTGGCTCCCGGAATAGTGATTTGCGCGAGAATTCGGAAAATGACCAAAATTCCCAATGTGAAAAGGATCTTTTTACGCAGATCCTTTGATTTCCAGATTTGCAGTAGGTAGTTCATGAAGTCGATTTATTCGGGTTACTCAGCCTTTGCGGCTTTTTCTTCCTTTGGTTGCTCTTGAGTCATGAGTTCAACGACTGTTCCTTTTGCTGCTTCAATCTTTTTTCGTGCTTCAGCAGAGAATTTATCAGCAGTAACTTTTACTTTCTTTGTCAGTTCTCCTTCTCCAAGAATTTTGAGTGGTTGAGCTTTGCTTGGAATCATGTTTTTCTCGTAGAGTGTTTCAACGGTGATTTCTGCGTTGTCATCAAAGCTGTTAAGTTTTGCAACGTTTACAACCTGGTATTTTACACGGTTTACGTTGTTGAATCCTTTAAGCTTTGGCATTTTTCGATAGAGTGGAGTTTGTCCACCTTCGAATCCAGGTCGAACTCCACCTCCTGTTCGTGACTTTTGTCCGTTCAGTCCACGCCCTGCGTAGGTTCCGAGTCCAGATGCGTTACCTCGTCCAACTCTTTTGGACTTCTTTCGCGCGCCGTGTTTGCTTTTAAGATTGAGGAGTTTAGACATGATTGATTATTTCTTAGGTGATTCTTTTTTTGGAGCTGCCTTTTTTACTGGCTTCTTTGCTTTGCTAGATGGTGCTTTGGCCTCTTTGGCTGCTGGTTTCTTTTCTTCTTTGGTGCTCGGAGCCTTTGGTTCTGCTTTCTTCAACCATGGAATCTCTTGAAGCTGGCTCAAAGCCCGGATTGCAGCTTGGCTGTTTGTGAGCTTGTTGTTGTTTCCAAGTGATTTTGAAAGTACATCTTCTACACCAGAAAGCTCGATAATCTTACGAAGTGGACCACCTGCAATGATTCCTGTACCAGGACAAGCTGGCATAAGGAGGAGGTGGGCACTCTTATATTTGAGTTTCACTCGGTGTGGAATGGTTTGTCCGGCCATTGGCACGGTGATGAGTGATTTCTTTGCTTGTGAAATAGCTTTTTGAATTGCTCCCTGTACTTCTGTTGATTTTCCAACTCCCAATCCAACCTTTCCTTTCTTGTTTCCAACAACAACAGTCGCTCGGAAACGGAGACGTCGACCACCCTTTACTACACGAGTAACGCGGTCAATCTGAATCACTTCTTCTTCGAACTCTTTTGGCTCCCTTGGAGCTCGTCGTCGGTTTTTTCCTTGTGGTTTCGCCATTTCGGTTAGAGGTTAGGTTATGGTTAGAATTGGAGGCCGCCTTCTCGAGCACCTTCTGCAAGGGCTTTTACGCGACCGTGATATTTGTATCCGTTTCGATCAAAGACACATGTAGTGATCTTCTTTTCTTTGGCTGCTTCTGCAATCATGGCTCCAACTTTCTTTGCACGTTCAACTTTAGTGGCCTTTCCTTTTTCTTTCACATCTGATGCGCTTGCAAGGGTAACACCTTTTTGATCGTCGATAAGCTGAGCGTAGTGGTTGTTCAGGCTGCGGAAGACAACAAGTCGTGGTCTTTCTGCTGTTCCCTGGAGTTTCGCACGTACGCGTGCGCCTCGCTTGATTCGGTTAACTGTTTTCTTAAGAGTTTTCATGGTTTAAATGAGTTTATTCTTTACCTGCAGCAGCTTTACCAGCCTTACGTCGTACCATTTCCCCTTCGTACCGGATTCCTTTTCCTTTATACGGTTCAGGTTTTCGATATGATCGGATTTTTGCTGCTACCTGGCCAACGACTTGCTTGTCGATGCCGGACACGATAATAACGTTCTTTTTGTCTTTATCAATAGCTAGTTCAATTCCTTCAGGAGCTTCGTATTCTACAGGGTGAGAGAATCCGAGACTCAATACGGCTTTTCGTCCCTGAATGTTGGCACGATAACCAACTCCATTGATTTCAAGTCGCTTTTCGAATCCTTTGGTCACTCCTTCAACAAGGTTGTTGATGAGTGTTCGGCTGAGACCATGAAGGCTCATGCTGAATTTCTCTTCGTCTTTTCTTGTTACCAATACCTGGCCTTCTTTTACTTCAAGGTTGATTTTCTCGTGGATCTTAACATTAAGTTCTCCTTTTGGTCCTTTAACAAAAACGTGGTTTCCGTCTTTTATTTCAACGGTTACTCCGCTTGGTATCTCGATTGGTAGTTTTCCGATTCGTGACATGGTAACTAAGTTATTGTTGTTAGTAGATTTCACACATAAGTTCTCCTCCAATGTTCGCTTTCTTTGCCTCTTCTGCGCTCATAATTCCTTTTGGAGTTGAAACGATCGCGACTCCAAGTCCTCCGTTAATTTTTGTGAGGCTTCCTGATTTTACGTAAATTCGTTGTCCTGGTTTGCTGATTCTTTTCAGCGTGATGCCTTGTCGGTTTTCGCTGAGAGTTACATTGATTTCTGGGAATTTTTCTCCTTTTGCCTCTTTATAATCGTGAATGAAGTTTCTCTTTTTCATTACTTCAAGGATTGCCACTTTGGTCTTTGAGTGTGGGATCACGAGGGATTCTTTTCCTGCCATGTAGGCGTTTCGAATCCGTGTTAAAAGGTCTGCGATTGGGTCTGTTGTGATCATGTTTGTAAATTTATTGTCTGTTCGTTATGAGTAGGGGAGTATTACCAGGATGATTTCTTGATTCCCATAATTTTTCCAGATCGAGCATTTTCCCGGAAACAGATTCGGCACATTTGAAATCGTCGCATAAAACCTCCAATTCGTCCGCAGAGCTTACATCGGTTGTACACCTTTGTTGAGTGGTGTGCTTTTTTACCAGATGTTAGTGCTTTCTTGAGCGCTTTCTGTCGTTTTTGAGTTTTAACTTTGAGTGCTGTACGAGCCATTGATAAGAGGTTTATGATTGTTCAGATTTTTTTTGTGGAAGTGGTTGGAATGGGAATCCCATTGCCTTCAAAAGTTTGTATCCCTGTTCGTCGTCGGTTGCTGTCGTTACAATTGTGATTTGTAGTCCATGAATCTTGTCTACTGCGTCTGGGTTGATTTCTGGGAATACGGTATTTTCTTTGATTCCAACGCTGTAGTTTCCATTTCCATCGAATGCTTTTGCTGAGAATCCTCGGAAGTCACGGATTCGTGGGAATGTTACGTGGATCAGCTTGGTCATGAAGTCGTACATTGTCTTCCCTCGAAGTGTTACTGATGCTCCAACTGGCATTCCTTCACGGATTTTAAAGTTCGAAATAGATTTTCGGGCTTTATTGACAACCGGCTTTTGTCCGGTGATCGATGCAATGTTTTCAAGAACGTCGCTATAGTCTTTCTTTGCTGCAACGAGTGGTCCAAGACCAATGTTGATCTTTACTGTTTTGAGTGCAGGGACAGCATGGATGTTCTTAATCCCGAGCTCCTTTTGGAGTGCAGGAGCGATTTCCTTGGTGTAGTGCTCTTTGATTGATACTGGTGTTGCCATTGTTAAGCTTTAATTACTTTCTTTTTAGATTTAGTTGGTTTCTCTTCTTTCTTTGGAGCTGCCTTCTTGGTTGCCTTTGGGGCGCTGTCGAGAGATGCTCCTGAAAGTTTTGCGATGCGTTCTTTTTTCCCGTTCTCACTCTTCTTATATCCGACTCGAGTTGGTTTATTCTCTTTTGGATCGAGGATCATTACGTTTGAAGCGTGAACAGATGCTTCGTATTGGATTCGTTCTCCGGCTCGTTGTTGAGTTTTTCGGATGTGTTTGGTTCGGATGTTCACCTTTTCGACCGTTACACGGTTGTGTTTGTGGTCGATTTTGATGATCTTTCCGGACTTTCCTTTGTCCTTTCCAGAGATGACCAATACTTTGTCGTTTACTTTAAGTTTCATGGGTTCGTAATTACAGTACTTCTGGTGCTAAACTAATAATTTTTTGATAACCAGCGTCACGGAGTTCACGGGCAATTGGTCCGAAAACACGTGTTCCTTTTGGTTGTCCTTCTTTATTGATGATAACGATAGCGTTTTCACTGAATCGAAGGTAACTTCCATCTTTTCGTGGGATCTCTTTCACAGTTCGTACCACAACTCCTTGTTCTACAGCGTGTGTTTTTACGGTTCCACGAGGGGCAGCCTGTTTAATGGCAACGACTACTACCTCACCGATACGAGCGTATCGCTTTCGGGATCCACCGAGCACCTTGATAACTTTCGCCATCTTGGCTCCGCTGTTGTCCGCTACTTTTACGAGTGATTCCTGTTGGATCATGGTTTTTCTTTGTGAGTGTGATTATTATTTCTTAGCTGCTTCTTTCTTTTCTTCTTTTTTCTCTTTTGATGGAGCTTCTACTGTCCATCTTTTGAGCTTTGAGAGTGGTTTGCTTTCGTAGATGGTAACCTTGTCACCCATCTGGCACTTATTTTCTTCGTCGTGTGCGTAGAATTTCTTTGAGATCTGGTATCGCTTTTTATACTTTGGGTGTGTCTTATATGTGTGGACAGTGACAACAATAGTCTTGTCCATCTTTGTGCTCGTTACTATTCCTTTTTTAGTTCGCATGTGTGAGTGTGTTTAAATAGGTCTGTTATTTGCTATCTTTTTCTTCTTTAACTTCTTTCTCTGCTGGTGCTTTTGTCGCTTCTTCCAGTTGAACTTCTCGTTGTACTGTCTTGACTCGAGCAATCTGTTTTCGGAGTGATTCTGCCTTATGTCGATCTGATGTTCCTTCAATGTTCATCTTGATCTTCATGAGATCTCGAGAGAGTGTTTCGAGCTCAGCCTGCAAATCTTTTGTCGGTAGTTGTCGGAGTTCTTTCGTTGTAAGCATTTAGAGAATTTCGTTAGAGTCTATGAATTTGCATTTTACTGGTAGCTTCTGCGCTGCGAGACGCATGGCCTCTTTCGCGACTTCTCTTTCTACTCCATCCATTTCAAACATGATAACTCCTGCTTTAATGGCTGCCACATATTTTTCGAGTGCACCTTTACCTGATCCCATTGGTACTTCAGCTGCTTTTTGAGTTACAGCTTTGTGAGGGAAGATTCGAATCCAGATTTTTCCTCCACGTTTGATGTACCGGGTCATAGCACGTCGGGCTGCTTCGATTTGTCTCGAAGTGATTTCTGCACCACCCATGGCTTTGAGTCCATATTGTCCGAATGCGACCTGGGTTCCGCGTGTTGCGACACCGTTTATGTCTCCTCGGAGGCGGTGTGTTTTCCTGTATTTTGTCTTCTTTGGTGTAAGCATAGTGCGTTTTAAGCTGTCTGATTATACTGATCTAACCTTTAAAATCAAGATTTATTGATCCATTTCTGTTACTTGTACTTCGTTCTTCTTTTTGAACACATCTCCTTTGTAAACCCATACCTTAATTCCGATTGTTCCGTAGGTGGTTTTTGCCACTGTCTTAGCGTAATCGATGTTGGCACGGAGGGTGTGTAGAGGAATTTTTCCTTTAGAGAAAAATTCTGATCGTGCGATTTCTACTCCGTTCAATCGTCCTGCGAGTGAAATCTTTGCTCCCTGCGCTCCACTTTCCAATGCTTTTTCTACCGCCATTTTTGCTGCCCGTCGGTATGAAATTCGTTTTTCAATCTGCTTTGCAATGTTTTCTCCAAGAAGTTTAGCGTCGATTGCTGGTTTTGAAATCTCTTTAATACTGAGACTGAACTCTTCGTGGAACTTCTTTTCGAGCTCTTCTTTGAGGGCTTCGATTCCAGCACCTTGTCGTCCAATAATGAGACCTGGTTTTGCACTGTGAATGTTGATGATAACCTTGTTTGAAGTCCGATGAATTTCGATTCTTGAAACTGATGCATCTTCAAGTTTTTCACGAATGATCTTTTCAATCTTCAGATCCTTAAGCAAGAATTTGCTGTAGTCTCTTTTATTGGCATACCATTTGGAGTCCCAGCTCCGGGTGATACCTATACGTAAGATGTTTGGATCGACTTTTTGTCCCATAAATGAGGTTGGTTATGCTTTTTTAGTATCTTTAGTTGATGCCTTCTTTGGCTCTGTTTTCTTTGGTTCAGCTTTTGTCGCTTTTTCTGCTGTCTTTGCTTTGGCTGGAGCTTTTGGAGCTGCCTTGGCGGTCGTTTTCTTTGCTTTCTTAGCAGGTGCTGCTTCTTTCACGGCAACGGTTACTGTTACGTGTGCGTTTCTCTTTACTCGAGGATTTGCCCGTCCGCGTGATCCTGGGATCCATCGCTTGAAGCTTGTTCCTTTTGATACAACAACTTCTTTAATGTAGAGGCTTGATTCGTCCTGTTTAAAGTTGGTCTTGGCGTTTGCTACAGCGCTGGTAACAACTTTGTTGAGAACCTTGGCACCCTTCTTTGGAAGGAAGTCGAGAATCTCCATTGCTTCTACTGCATCTTTATTACGGATGAGGTCAGCAATAAGGTTGAGCTTTTTTGGTGTGATTCGTAATGATTTTGCGGTTGCTTTCATAGTGGTTTAAGTGATTTTACTTACCGGCTTCTTTAGCGAGTTTTCCTCCATGGCTTCGGAATTTTCGAGTTGGAGCGAACTCTCCGAGTCGATGTCCTACCATGTTTTCAGTTACAAATACTGGGATGTGTTGTTTTCCATTGTGAACTGCGAAGGTGTGTCCTACGAATTCTGGAGAAATAACGCATTTTCGAGACCATGTTTTGATAATCTTCTTCTGTCCGGCATTGTTCATGTTATCTACTTTCTTGAGTAGCTTTGGGTCTACAAATGGTCCTTTTTTAGCACTACGTGACATAGTTCAGAGAGTTAGATTACTTTTTTTTCTTAAGACGGCGGTTCTTCACAATAAGCTTGTCGCTGTATTTTCGTCGTCGCGTCTTGAATCCGAGCGCCGGCATTCCCCATGGAGTCTTTGGATTCTTCAAACCGATTGATTGAAGTCCTTCTCCACCTCCGTGTGGATGGTCGTTCGGGTTCATAACTTTACCGCGTACTGATGGTCTTTTTCCTTTCCATCGATTTCGTCCTGCTTTTCCAATCTTAATGTTCTGGTGTTCAGCATTGCTTACAACTCCGATAGTTGCCATGCAGTCTTTATTGATGAGCCGAACTTCTCCTGATGGGAGTTCAACCTGCGCGAATTCTCCTTCTACTGCTACTACTTTTCCTTTTGATCCTGCTGATCGGATGATCTGTCCACCACGTCCAAGCTTGAGCTCGACGTTAAAGATTGAATATCCTGGTGGTACATTCTTCAATGCCATCCGATTTCCTTTCTTGGCTTTGCACTTTTCTTTAGTAATGATTTCTGTTCCTACTTCGATTCCTTCTGGTGCAAGGTGGTATCGCTTTTCTCCATCTGCGTAGGTCACGAGCATAATGTATGCTGTTCGGTTTGGATCGTATTCGATCGCCACAACTTTGGCTGGAATTCCAACCTTGTCTTTCATCTTAAAGTCCACGATTCGATAGAGCTTCTTGTGTCCTCCACCTTGGTGACGAATGGTGATCTTTCCTTGGTTGTTTCGTCCGGCCTTACTGTTTTTCTTTGAAATAAGGCTTTTCTCTGGACGCTTCTTGGTGATCTCATCGAATGAGTATCCGCTCATGTTACGTCGTCCTGGTGTTGTCGGTTTGTATACTTTAATTGCCATAGTTATGGTGATTGTTCGGTATTATTATTTCTTCTTTTCTTTAGAAACCTTGGTGAGGTCGATCTTCTTTCGACCCTTGAGAGTTACGAGAGCTTTTTTCATACGTTGTCGCTTGGTTGCCACTCGTCCTCGTCCGCCACGAACCTTTTTAGGGGTGACAAGCATTCGAACGGTGTCAACTTCGTGACCGTAGAGCTCTTTTACTGCTTCTTTTACATCGATCTTTGTTGCCCGGGCGTTAACGTAGAAAGCGTAGGTGAATGTATCATTCATTCGAATTGCTTTTTCTGTTACGACCGGTCTGATGATGGTTTGGATAGCTTTCATTATTCTTCTTTGTTAGATGTTTTCTCAATGAATACCTCTTCGATCTTCTTGAGAGCTGCCTCTTCAAAGAGAACAGTGTCATACTTTTGAAGATCGGCGATGTTGAGATAGTTCACGAGAAGTGATTTTGCAAATGGAATGTTGCTGCTTGATTTCTGAATGAGTTCATTCTTTTCTGCTACCACTACGAGTACATCCTTTTCAATTGGTAGCTTCTTGAGCATTTCTGCGAACGGCTTGGTCTTTACTTCTCCTTCGTATTTATCGAGAGCGATAATTTTGTTTTCTCCAAGTTTTGCGGAGAGGGCAGAGAAGAGAGCCAATCGTCGTTGTTTCTTTGGCATGTCTTTCTTGAAGTTTCGGTTGTTTCGTGGTCCATGTGCGACTCCACCACCAATTTGTTGTGGACTTCGTGTAGAACCTTGCCGGGCACGACCAGTTCCTTTTTGACGGAATGGTTTGCGTCCACCACCACGAACTTCTGCGCGGGTTTTTGTATGAGCGATCATACCAAGACGAGCGTTAGCCAGTTGCCGAACGAGAGCCTGATGGATCAAATCCTCGTTGAATTTGGCTGCGAAGATTGCGTCGGAAACGGTAACGTCTCCCTTTTTATCTCCTTTCTGGTTGTAGAGTGCTACTTTAGCCATATTTATTGTGATACTTTCTTAATTGCGATAAGTGAGTTTTTACTTCCTGGGACTGCTCCCTTGATTCCGATAAGATTTTTTTCTTTATCGATATAGACAACTGATGCGCGAGAGAGTGTTACTTGATTGAGACCCATGTGTCCAGGGAGTTTTTTACCTCGCTGAATGTTACCTGGTCTCGCACATCCTCCTACTGAGCCGGGTTCCCGATTGTGGTGAGAACCGTGACTTTGAGGACCTCGTGCAAAGTTGTGTCTTTTAATTACACCCTGGAAACCTTTACCTTTTGAGGTTCCGGTGATCTTTACAACGTCTCCTTCTTCAAACATTTCAATAGTTACTGCATCTCCTTTCTTTTGTTCTGTTTCAGCATCGATCCGAAACTCTTTCATGTATTTGTACTTCTTGCTTTTTCTAGGTTTTGCGAGCGCATCAAATCCCAGGACTATCGCCGGATATCCATCCTTTTCAACCGTTTTGATTTGTGTGATTACGTTTGGTTCACACTTCACGATTGTCATGGGGATCACGCGGCCATCATCTTGTCGAATGATGCGTGTCATACCTATTTTTTTTCCGAGAATTCCGGTCATAATACTTTAGAGGTTATTCCCACTTGGTGGGATGGAGGGAAGATTCATATGAACCCGCCGATCCTTGGATAACATAATGAGTTGTTTTCATTATGCTGCTTTCGCAGCGGCTTGAGATACTAACATTTTAATTTCGATGTCGACACCCGCCGGAAGGCTTAAGTTCGTAAGGGCATCAACAGTCTTTGGTGTACTTTCAGTGATATCAATAAGTCTTTTGTGCGTTCGAATTTCGTACTGTTCTCTTGAAGTTTTGTGAACGAATGTTGATTTGTTCACTGTAAACTTCTCGGTCTTCGTAGGAAGGGGGATTGGCCCCGCCACAATAGCTCCTGTCCGTTCAGCTGTATCAATGATGAGTCGAGCTGAGTCGTCCGCAACCTTGTGGTCGAACGCTTGAATCTTAATTCTGATCTTCTGCTTAGATGCCATGATTATTCAATAATTTCTGATACAACTCCCGCTCCAACAGTTCGTCCTCCTTCACGGATAGCAAAACGTGTTCCTGCATCAAGCGCGATTTCTGAACCGAGCTCGATTTCCATAACAACGTTATCACCAGGCATTACCATTTCTGTTCCTTCTGGAAGCTGGCAAGAACCAGTTACGTCTGTTGTTCGGATGTAAAACTGTGGCTTGTATCCTTTGAAGAATGGAGTGTGTCGTCCACCTTCTTCCTTGGTCAAAACATAGATTTCAGCTTTGAACTTCTTGTGTGGCTTGATTGTTCCTGGCTTACAAATAACCTGTCCACGAACAATGTCGTCACGCTCAATACCACGAAGGAGAAGACCAACGTTGTCACCAGCCTGACC